>CAIJKW010000019.1 GCA_903821355.1 uncultured bacterium
CCCGCATATTTACGATGCCCTAAATGTTATCTGCTGAGCGAAGTTGTAACACGAACAGACCGCTATAATATCGCTTTTTGTTGTGGTCGGATTATCAAGGGGAAAAGAGCTAATCCTGTACTACGTTGTATTATCGCGAATCGGAGCCGGGTGGGGACAAAATGATCTATAATTTGTTAAACAATGCCTAATACCTACAAATATGTTATCATGTTTTTTTAGAATAAACATGCCTTACGGCATCAAAAGAAATGGCTCCGGGGATTGGGCATGTTTCAATAGAGAATACAAACCTCTAGGAATTTGTGACGAATCCTTTCATCATGGCAATGACCCACTCCCAATATTTGCAAAATACAAAGGCATTACAGAAGAGAAGCTTCTTAAAATTGCCTGGGATAAAGAAAGCATTCGTCGAGATCAAAACGGCTTAATTGAGCAAGTATGGCTATACAATGACGAAACTAATCCTGTCAATGTCCCTTCTCGACTTAAGAAGAAATGCTGGGATGCATATTTTCATAGAATTCAATTATTGTCAGAGTTTACAATCGCTCGCTGATATGGAAAATTTATTTAAATATTCCAGGATTTATCAAATCCATCATCTATTGAACTCATTGCTTGCATTGGTTGACCAATGTGATGTTGAATTGGTTAACAAAATTCTTTCAAATTATAATTTTGAAATCGAGGGACAACTCTCTGTTGAAGGATTCCAACAATGCAAAAAATGTCTTAAATGGAAGCCCATAGATGAATTTCATGTTAGAAGCGTTGAGCTGCCGACTTTAAAACGAAAAGATCGAGTAACTCAAATCTGTTCTCATTGTTTTGATTTTACGCGTTATAAATGTATGTTAGTAGCAAATATTTTGTCGGATATGATACCTCCAAATTGGACTGGAATAGGTGCACCTCCTGCATTATTGAAGAAGGCAAATGAAGTAATCACGCCAGAGATAGTTGAATTATATATGCTCCTCTGCAGAACAAAAGCAAAACTCAAACAATTAACCTTAAAATTTTAAATTTATGATGCCAGTAAACACAAAATCCATGTTTTCAACACTGTGTACATACATGGAAAAATTAGACAAAGATGAAATTGATACACATCAAGCAATAGCCATGACAAAATTAATCGGCCAGGCCCATAACTTATTGGTGTATGAGCTTAAAAGATCAATCCTGATGAGTAATCCAGCCTACAAAGCACAACATCGTAATCTTGAATTAAAAGAATTCGATTCCTTACCTGAATAATTCAATCAAATTGTCTAACAACATGGAACCAGGAAAAATGTACTTAATCCCTTCGGAAGAATGTCTTCGAGAAATAAGACAAGCCATTGCCGATGAATTCGAAAAGATCAAGCAGGAGGCCAGGCATCAGCAAGGGGAACAGTTGTTTTATATTGCTCAGGTTGCAAAGCGCCTACGCAAATCCCATAAAACCATAAAAAACATGGTGCTATCGGGTGTTATTCGCAGTACCAAGAACGGTATGATCCCAGAATCAGCCGTTGAAGAATTTCTCAAAGGAAATTAACCCCAAACTCACAGGAAACCAAAAGAAGAACGCAATTCAATTTCGAGTCCTAATGAGAGGAAACCGACTCCATTACCTTGCCCAGGATCAACGATCGTTATCCTGGTGGTATTACGGGTCAACCTCAGGGGTTGTTAAAGCCGGGCGCAAGCCTGGCTTTTTTAATTGGTGAGTATTGAGACTCGTGAGAGGATCAGTACGAACACCTTTCACAATTTCTTCCTTTTTACCCTGTTTTTACCCCGGCGCCCCCTTTTTTCTGAAAGTATTGTAGTGCTTGGGTACCACAAAAAAACAAGTAAATCACTGATACATATATATATACTATCTTTTTTATTAATTTTTATCTTTTTGACAAGTACCCTTATAAGAAATTAAGG
>CAIJKW010000020.1 GCA_903821355.1 uncultured bacterium
AAGAAAGTATTCCTGATTTCATGAAAATAATACAACCTTACATTATTGAATCTATGAAATACAAATTAGTTATGACCCCGTAGAGACTGTGGAAACATTGTATTTGACAATTTTCCCAAGTGTTACAAGTTCGTAACGCTTACACGCCAACGCTTAACTATGTGATTACATAGAAAGATGAAGATATAGTCCATACCATTAGTAATAATGGAATCATATACGATGTCGGCTCGACTTATCCTGGGGGTGAAGAAGCTCCCAAGGGTATGGCTGTTCGCCATTTAAAAAGTCACGCGAGCTGGGTTCAGACCGTCGTAAGACAGGTTGGTCTCCTATCTGCTGCAGGCGTTGATACTTGAGAGGAACTGCCCCTAGTACGAGAGGACCGGGGTGGACTGATCTCTGGTGTACCAGTTGTCTTGCCAAAGGCATCGCTGGGTAGCTATATCGGGAATGGATAAGTTCTGAAAGCATCTAAGAACGAAGCCAGCCTCAAGATAAGGTATCGTTTGAGATCCGTGAGAGATTATCACGTTGATAGGCACTAAGTATAAGCATAGTAATGTGTTAAGCTGAGGTGTACTAATAAATCGATTCTTATTAGGAAATATGAAGATTTACGATCACTTTTGTTTGTTACCTGAAAGATAAAGCCGAAAGGTTTTAGAAAAGACTTTGAAAATTATGAAGGGAGAATTTTTCTTCCACAAACTTCGCGGCGGAACCATAGGTAAGGGTCAGTGGGGGTTCACAACTAAACTACGAAACTTTATACCAAAGGTTTCGCTGCGATGTGCAAATTCGAGCTGTAGCTCAGTTGGTTAGAGCAGTGGCTTCCTTAGTCACAGGTCGAGGGTTCAAATCCTCTCCAGCTCGTTTTGCATCTTTATGAAAAAAGGACACATAGCTCAATGGTAGAGCAGCTAGCCCGTTCCGGGCACAGAGTAGTATCTGGGTTCAAGTCCTGGTGTGTCCACTTCGTAAAGTAAATCCCGGCCGATAATCTCGGCCTTCCTTCTTAGTTTTCAAATAAAATAAATTGACCGTTGCGTTCTGGTGATTTATCGGAGGGGCCACACCTGATCTCATTCCGAACTCAGAAGTTAAGACCTCCAGAGGCGATGATACTCACTCGTTGGGGAAAGTAGCTCGTCGCCAGAACATAGTGGTTAATTTAGACACGGAACAAAGGACCTAGAACTAAAACTCTAGGTCTTTTTACGTTGAATACTTGATGTATATTTATCTTTGTCGTATATTCTGCTAGAATACATACATGAAATGGTCTACTCAAAAGCAACTCAGCTACGGCATAATCTTTCTATTAATCATCGCTATTATAGTAGGAATCCCTACCTATTTTACTTTCTTTAATAAAACTCCAACCTGCTTCGACAATAGACAAAATCAAAATGAAACAGGCCCAGACTGCGGAGGTGTTTGCTCTAAAGCTTGCATTGCTGATGTTATAGAGAACCCAATTGTCTTATGGTCAAGAGCCTTTCCTATTGCAAATGGAAAAAATAATTTGGTAGCCTATCTACAAAATCCAAACATAGATTATGTTTCAGAACCGTTTACTTATATTTTTAATGTTTTCGATCAAAATAATGTCTTGATAGGCTCAAGAGAGGGAGTAATAAGTGCTCCATATGATAAAAACTTTGTTGTTTTTGAACAAGCATTTGATGCAGGGCAGAGACCTATCGGAAAAATAACATTTGATATAACATCAAAAATCACGTGGAGAAAAAGTCCTTCGCAAAATACAAAATTCAGCGTCTCGTCTGATCAAATTGTAGTGGTCGGCAGTACTCCAACACTTACATCTACGATTACAAACAAGACTGTTAACACCTATAGCAATTTCTATGTTGTAGCTATCGTTTATGATGTAGACGGTAATGCAATGGTTGTATCAAGAACGCTAGTTGATGAACTTCGATCAAGTGGTAAGGTTATAGTTGTCTTTACATGGCCTTATTTAACTAATTTGAAATATTCAAAAATAGAAATACTCCCAAGAATTTAAAGGTCTATAATTATGACTGTCTTAGAAGAAACCTCATTATCAAAAACAAAATGGCGCCCAGATCTCTATATTTTAGGGGCTATTTTACCTATTATGGGAGCAGGTCTTATAACAATGAAATCCTTTGTTGGCGACGGTAATTTTTTCAGCAAACAACTGGTTTGGATAGTTGTTGCATTTATCGCCTTCTTTATTTCAAGTAAAATAGATTTTAGAGTTTTAAAAAGGACTTACGTTATTGTCGGCCTGTATAGTCTTTCAACTTTTGCTCTGATTGCTTTGTTTATTTTTGGTTCCATCTCAAATGGTGCAAAAAACTGGATTAATGTTGGTCTATTCTCTATTCAACCATCAGATCCAGCAAAGTTAATTTTGATATTATTGTTAGCTAAGTATTTTTCAAGACGACATATTGAGATTGCAAATATTCGTCATATTATTGTTTCTGGTGTATACACATTTATTCCTTTTATATTAGTAGCAATACATCCAGACCTTGGTTCTGCAATTACAATTTTCTTCATATGGTTTGGAATGGTTCTGTTCTCAGGTATTTCCAAAAAACATTTAGCCTTGGTTTTTATTGTAGGGTCACTTGTTTTTTTTGGCGCATGGCAGATGGTATTTAAAGATTATCAGAAGCAAAGAATTATAAATTTTATAACTCCATCCGCAGATATTAGAGGTAGTGGTTATAATGCAAGGCAGGCGATGATAACAGTTGGCTCAGGACAATTGTTTGGAAAGGGGATTGGTTACGGTACTCAATCTAGACTGCAATTTTTACCTGAATATCAAACAGACTTTATTTTTGCAGCCTTTGCAGAGGAGTGGGGTTTTGTTGGCGTAATAATTTTATTGGGATTATTTGGAATAATTATTGCTAGAATTTTGTATACGGCTTCAAAAGGGGAGGCAAATTTTGAAATACTTTTTGGTATAGGTCTCGCTATATTTTTCATGTCTCACCTTATAATCAACATAGGTATGAATATTGGTCTTATGCCGGTTACAGGAATCCCTGTGCCTTTTATGAGTTATGGTGGCTCGCACCTTGTAACAGAATTTATTGGTCTAGGACTACTAATGTCCATGAGGAAGTATTCTAGGGCTACACATAAGGATAGGATTAATAACGAGTTTGTGGGGTATTGACATCATGGTGTTTACTGTAGTACCGTGTTGTGTATAAAGTTCCTTGAACAAATTACGTGCGGGGTGGTTATAGCCAAAAGAAACTTAAAACATTAGGTGTTTTCTGGCTATGACTACCCACACTTCCGTGGTGGTCTTAGACGTGAAATTCGGTCGGCTCAAGGTATCGGCGAGTGTCGAAGCTTTGGGTTAGCCACAACTAAGTAAAGCCATGACGAAATATATCCCCGTAACAGTTGCACAAGTTGAAGGCCTACGCAAGGTAGCAAACGACAAGAAAGTCGGACTCGCCTTGTTCCAAAAAGCCCTCGACAATGGATCCTTTGCCCGCTACCTTGACTCGCTCAAGGCCGACGAACAAATGGAATACACCCCACTCAGCGATAAACGCATTGCCGAACTCACCAAAATGGCGACATCTGTCGGTGCCCGTATCTGCGTCCTCCGCCGTGTCCGCGTCCAACAGGACCGCGATTGGCAGGATTCCATTAATCTTGTTGGCCCGAGCACACCGATGAATTACAACGTCAGAAAGCCTGAGGTCAGCGCTCAATACCAGTCTGTTTCCAAAAAGACGGTCGAGAAGGACATCGTCCTATTGAACTATCTGAAGGGAGGCGACTGGAATAAGGCCACCATGTGGGGTCAGAGCACTTTTCTCAAAGCTGCGAATCCTCGCGAGGTCTTCGCTGTTGGTGAACAGTATCCAACTTTGAACAAAACACTCGGTCAAGACTTGATGTGTTTGGTGGCGCCGATAGAATGCACCTTCTTTGGTAATCGTCGCGCGTGCTTTGTCTGGTGGTTAGACTCGGATCGCAAGGCGGATCTGAGCCATGTCAATAGTTTTTACGACACCTACGCTTGGTTCGCTTTCAGCGAGTAGTCCTCAGAGCTTGGTCACTTGGGTCTGGTCCTCAGACCCTTGCTCTTGAGTCATTCAAAGTTACGGCAAGATACACCTTCAAATCTTCCAGCCCCGATGCACAGTGCTCGGGGTTTTGTTTTTATCTATGTACACCCTTGCCATACCGCTTTTATCGAGTATAATTGCTCTATTATATGAAAAAAGTCAGAATTAGCGCGCTTCTACTGCTTTGCTTCGGTTTTGCAGTCTTAGCGTTTGATTATTATTCACAGATATCAGGCCAAGGATTTATTTCTAAATTCCCATTCAAACTTGGCTTGGATCTTAGCGGTGGATCACATTTAGTTTATCAAGCAGACCTATCAAAATCTGGAAATGTTGGAGGAGTAAAAGATTTGGATGGTGCAATGGAAAGTCTAAGAGGTGTTATTGAATCAAGAATCAACGCCTTTGGAGTTTCTGAACCGATTATCCAAACAGAAAAATCCACAATCAACGGACAAGAAGTTCGTAAACTAATTGTCGAGTTGCCGGGGGTAACAGATCTTAAAAGCGCTATTGATACAATTGGAAAAACACCTGTTCTAGAATTCAAGATTCAAAAAGAGGGTGTAGGGGCTGATGATTTAAATAAGGCGGCTGAAGCACAGCTTGCTCTATTAAATTCAGCGTCATCAAGTGCTGGTGCAACAATCGCTGGTGCAACGGGTGCAGACGCAACAAGTTCGTTAATATCATTATTAACTTCTACTTCAACAGCTAAGAGCTCGACAGCAGGAACATCATCAACTTCAACAAGTCCTGTCGTTGCTTCAATCGACTATTCAAAACTATATTCAGACACTGGTTTAACAGGTCAATATCTAAAGTCTGCTCAAGTTCAATTTGATTCAAACACAAGACAGCCTCTTGTTGCAATTTCTTTTGATAGTGTTGGAAAAGCAAAATTTGCTGAAATAACTGGAGGTAATATTGGAAAAGTGTTGGCGATATTCCTAGATGGACAACCAATCTCAACTCCTGTGATCAGAGACCAAATTAAAGACGGAAGTGCCGTAATCTCAGGAAACTTCACACCTAATGAAGCAAAAATATTGGCAAGAGATTTAAGATACGGAGCATTGCCAGTTCCAATAAATCTAATAGGAACACAGACCATTGGTGCTTCGCTTGGAGACAATGCACTTAAGGCAAGTGTTGATGCGGGACTATGGGGATTTTTGATAATCGCAATATTCTTAATTCTTTGGTATAGACTTCCAGGACTTGTAGCGATTGTATCACTTTCAATGTACACAGTATTTATGCTGGCTATCTTTAAATTAATTCCTGTTGTACTAACTTCAGCAGGTCTTGCAGGACTTATTCTGTCCATTGGTATGGCCGTGGATGGAAACATTCTAATCTTTGAAAGAATGAGAGAAGAGCTTGCAAAAGGACATTCTCTTGAAGATGGAATAAGAGAAGGTTTTGCCAGAGCTTGGCTTTCAATTAGAGACTCAAATCTATCAAGTATTATTACTGCAATTATCCTTTATTTCTTTGCAACATCAGCATTAATAAAAGGTTTTGCTCTAGTATTCTTGATTGGAGTTCTCGTTTCGATGTTTACAGCTATTACAATTTCAAGAACATTCCTTCTTGCGCTTGGCGTTAAGAATTACAAGGGAATTGTAAAGTTTTTATTCAGTAATGGCTTAAAACGCTAAGTTTAAAAGACTAAAAATAATATTATGTTTGTAGTTAAATACAGAAAAATTTTTTACACACTATCAACCATCTTGGTTTTGTTCTCTATTTTTTCGATTTCAAAATATGGACTAAACTACGGAATTGATTTTAAGGGTGGTTCAATCATAGAGGTTGAATATAATGGAGCGCGTCCATCTCACGATGAAATAATTTCAACAGTTAGAAGCTCAGGAGTCACAAGTGAGATTGTTGTAAGACCAACAGGAGACAAGGGTTATATAATTAGAACCGCAGATTTAGCTTCTAGTACAATTAATTTGGTTACAGCTAATTTGGTTTCTCCAAGCGCGATTTCCTCAACATCAACTACGGGAACCAGTTCTACTTCAACCTCTATAGGTGCAGGTACAGTCATAGGCACTGGCGTTACGACTTCAAAAATCGGAACAATAAAAAGAATGGACACAGTAGGACCAATTCTTGGACAAGAGCTCCAATCAAAATCGATAATGTCAATTATTCTTGTTATATTGGCGATTGTTCTCTTCATCACTTTTGCATTCAGACATGTTTCAAAGCCTGTGTCTTCTTGGAAGTACGGTTTAGCTGCAATTATAGCTCTAGCCCATGACGTTTTGGTTCCAACCGGTATCTATGCATTTTTAGGTAGAAATGGTAGCTATGAAGTTGATGCGCTTTTTGTCACCGCCCTTCTGGTTATTTTGGGCTTCTCAGTTCACGATACTATTGTTGTGTTTGATAGAACAAGAGAAAACTTGAAAATAGATGATCACCACAAAGAAGCGTTTGATAAGACTGTTGGTAAAAGTATAAGTCAAACTTTTGCTCGTTCAATTAACACATCTCTTACAACTATCTTAGCACTTGTCGCATTGTATATCTTTGGCGCTGACGCAACAAGAAACTTCTCTCTAATATTGATTATAGGAATTGTTCTTGGAACATATTCGTCAATTTTCCTAGGATCACCCCTTCTAGTTACTTTCTGGAAATCGCAAAAAAACAAGTAATTATTTCGCAGGGTGTTTTGCCGATAGCAACGGTAGTCAAAATACAAACACGATTATAACTCAATAATATGTTATAATAATAAACATCAAACAGCAGTTTGGTGTTTATTGTTTTAACTACCTAAAAGATGCATAAAATATCTGTAATAGAGTCTTGGAAAAATAGTTGGGGAATTTTTAAGAAAAACTGGAAGGTCTTAATTTACACCGTTGCAGTTACCACTTTGGTTGGAACCATACTGAGTAGTATTTTTAAAGTGGAAGATTTGAAGGTGGGAGGATTCAGAACATCTCAGGCGATGATGGTAATAGCACTGTATTACATATTAAAATATTTAATACAAACACTATTCAACATTGGTCAAACAAAAATAGATATAGATGCTGTTGGCGGAACTAAACCAAGGTATTCTGATTTATTTAATTCACAAGGAGTCTATCTGAAGTTTTTGCTAGTATCTATACTTTACGGACTAGCGGTTCTTGGCGGCTTTATTCTACTAATTATACCGGGAATCTATGTGGCTTTGAGATACTGTTTTGCTCCTATTCTAATCATCGATAAAAAAATGGGTGTTGGCGAGGCCTTTGATAAATCAAAAGAGATGACGGATGGTAAAAAATGGCAAATGATTGGGTTCTTCGTTGTCTCTATTATTTTTGTTCTTGCGGGTCTTATAGCGTTGGGTGTTGGTATTGTCGTAACTTTTATTATGTACGAATTGGCCTTCGTACACCTTTACAGAGGTCTTTTAAACGAATCTGATGCAGAAGAGAGGGTTGAGCAGGGTGGACAGATGGACTTTCAGGATATCAAAAATGAGACAGAGGGTATTGAAAAAACTACTCAAAATGTTGAGGAAAATACTCAAAATTCTGACAATTCAGAAATCCCTCAAAATTAGATGTTGAAAAGTTGAGATATAATAGGATCGCTATGACTGAAATACCCTTGTTTATAGGCGTATAATTGTTATTTGCCATACCCCCTTAAAAACCATAAAAAACTAGCCCAAAAACACTTGACGGCAAGCTTTTTTTGACTATAATTACGACCACGCCACCAACGATTTTAATAAATCTAAGGGCTGTCCCGAGAATGGTCCAAAGAAAAATTAGTTTGATACATCTTACTAATTTTTTTTAAGCCAATTTTCAGCGACTTCTTTGACAACTAAATGACAACCAACAAACGTCCTTTTTTTTGTTCTGTTTGAGTTTAATTTTAGAGTTTGATCCTAGCTCAGGATGAACGCTGGCGACGTGGATAAGGCATGCAAGTCAAACGGGAAGTTTTGCGATTACATCAAGACTCTTTCAGTGGCGAACGAGGTAGTAACACGTAGGTACACACCCCTTAGTCAGGAATAACTTATCGAAAGATAAGCTAATACCTGATAGTCTCTTCGGAGTAAAGTTTTTCGCTAAGGGAGTGGCCTGCGGGATATCAGCTAGTTGGTAGTGTAAAAGACTACCAAGGC
Organism: uncultured bacterium; assembly: GCA_903821355.1. Lineage (GTDB taxonomy): Bacteria > Patescibacteriota > Minisyncoccia > Phycocordibacterales > CAIZLB01 > CAIJKW01. The sequence goes on from CAIJKW010000020.1 coordinate 8,260, forward strand.
TATGACGTCTAGGGGAGGTGAGAGCCTGACCCCCACCGATGGAACTGAGACACGGTCCATACACCTACGGGTGGCTGCAGTCGAGAATCTTCCGCAATGGGCGAAAGCCTGACGGAGCGACGTCGCGTGATCGATGAAGTCCTTTGGGATGTAAAGATCTTTTGTGAGGGAGAAAGTAATTGATAGTACCTCAAGAATAAGGGGTTGCTAAACTCGTGCCAGCAGCAGCGGTAATACGAGTGCCCCAAGCGTTATCCGGAATTATTGGGTGTAAAGGG
>CAIJKW010000021.1 GCA_903821355.1 uncultured bacterium
ACCATTAAGACAGAGGGCCAAAAATTGGTACAAGCGCCAGAAGTTGAATCTGGATAATGCCCAAATCTAGGGCGTCCCGTGAGGGCCAAGGGTATAAACCTCGTATGTTACCTGTTTTACATCACGCTTGCTTACAAATGGCATCCACACTCCGACTCCCACGGAGAACATTAGTTTCGAGGACTAAGATGATTATAATTTCACCATGCGGACAAAATACGTTTTCAAATGGATTTCACGTCGTTCCAAGAATACCAGGACTCGCACCTAATTTCTAGCCTTGTGAGGCCCGCATTACGCTCGCTATGCTAATTTCTCGTCTCTCATCTGAAAATGGTGCTGATACCTGAAATCTCGTCAGGAACCTTTTCCTTCGCAGGGAAATGTGCAGATAAATTACACCTTACCAGCATAAAAATACTACTGATTTTACCCAAAGAAAAACCAGTAAAAACTTCCCTATTACATCATCTTTCCTAAGATGAACCAAAATGATTGACACACCACATTTTTATCCAAAAAAAATCAAGCGTGGTTTTTATAGGATACAAACTCACCACGAAACCTCTGCTGCTTTCCGTGTCTTTCTCCTAACTGACTGCGACCTTCATCTACTGCACTACTCCCGTCCCCACTTACTGCTTGGCACGGAAAATGTCAGGTGGGAAAGTTCTGCCCTTTCTTATTCGGCTTCACAGACCGAGGGATTAGCTATTATCGTACGCACCTGTTAAATGAAAACAATCAGTGAAAAGGTCGTTGTTCCTTATCTGATTGTTAAGCCCGAAGTGGGCGAAATGGTTCCCTATACTTGACTTGCACAAGTGAAGCCCGAAGGCGGCACATTTACAGTGTGCTAGAATTGCTGCTATCTCAATAGGGAGTTATGTCAATAAGAAAAACGTGGATCTGCCGGTTGCCGCCACCGGAAAAGAATCTTGCAAGGATTCCCTTAGACCTGTCTAACAAACCCAAATGGCACCACGCCAAGGTTACGCTCCCTGCTCTTTTGCTTTGGAAACAAAATTGTTCCTAGAACTGCGTGATAAATTTTTCAAACAAAACTTGTCGTAACTCTGCGGATAACCGCCCCTCTAATTGAAAGGGGGCAACTTGTTTGCTTTGTCCAGCCTTTATATCCCTCGGCATTGTCCATTATGTTTAAGCAAATGGAGGGCTTTACCACCACTATTGGTCGTTGAATACTTGTTTTGTTTGAAAGTGGAGCATCATATCGGTATTGGACCGATTTATCTGACTTGGCAAGTCAACGCATTACCTTTGTGCTAATGATGCAAAAAAAACCCTTAAAACAATTTAATCAAACATCATTAAATTATCCCCTGAAATTAAAAGAGGGAGCAAACTCAACCTCTTGTAAATGCAATGAGTGAGCCTTCTCAATTTCACTGCAACGCCATATTCATCGTGGGCTATCTCCACAACCTAGGTTCTCGCTTACACAGCAATAACACCCTATGACCGATTAGTTGATTTTTACCCTAGCACCGCTTTTTTTTCCTGCGGAGGCTCAACTGTTTGAGTTCTAAGCCTATTCTACGCTGCCCTTTCTACCCAAAATTCTTTCAATCCATTAC
>CAIJKW010000022.1 GCA_903821355.1 uncultured bacterium
AGGCCGGCGCCCTTGGCGCCGGCCCAACTGACGGCGTATACATTTCTGGCGTCAAATTAGATTTAAACGATGAAACCCTCATCGCTCTAAACTCAATGGAAAGCACATCCACAAATATTTTTTTAACTGGAAAAGCAGGAACTGGAAAAACTACTCTTATAAAATATTTTAAAGAGAGCACAAAAAAGAAGGTTGTAATTCTCGCACCAACCGGCGTCTCAGCTGTGAACATTGGCGGTCAAACCATTCACTCGTTTTTTAAATTCGGCATAAATGTCACACCAATCTCTGTCAAAAAAACCACAGGAAGCAGTGCTATTTATAAAAATTTAGATGCAATTATTATCGATGAAATCTCCATGGTCAGAGCAGATCTCTTAGATTGCGTTGACCGATTCATGCGCATGAATGGCAAAAACAAAAACCTGCCATTTGGCGGAGTACAAATCATCGCCGTTGGAGACCTATTTCAACTTCCTCCAGTTGTTACAAGTTATGAGGAGGAAATGTTTTCTTCGTACTATAAGAGCCCATACTTTTTTGATTCAAAAGTTTTTGTCGATGCAGATTTTAAGTTGATTGAGCTTAATAAAATCTATCGTCAAGACGATGATAAATTTATAGATATTCTAGAGGGTGTAAGATCTGGAAATATAAGAGACTCGCATTTAGATTTGTTAAATAAAAGACATTGTGACCCAACTGAAGAAAATCTTGATCCGTCAATTTACAATGATTATATTTTTCTTGTTACAACGAATGCCATGGCGGATGCAATTAATAACGGAAAATTAAATGAAATTGAATCGAACAAAATAATTTTTAAAGGTAGAAAGACAGGCTCGTTTGAAAGAAATTTTCCAACAAATGAAGATCTTGCGTTAAAGGAGAACGCAAGAATCATGATGCTAAATAATGACAAAGAGGGAAGATGGGTTAATGGTGATTTGGGTACCGTTACTAAGATAAATGAACATAAGCAAGAAATTTATGTCAGGCTGGAAAATGGCGCGGAAGCAATCGTTCCAAAATATACTTGGGAGATGATTAAGTTTTCATACGATAAAGATTTTGACTCCGTTGATACTGACGTCGTCGGTACTTTTGCACAATTTCCAATTAGACTTGCGTGGGCAATTACTATTCACAAAGGGCAAGGGAAGACCTACAACAACGTGATAGTTGATTTTGGTAGAGGAACTTTCACTCACGGCCAAGCCTATGTTGCACTTAGTAGGTGCAGAAGCTTGGAGGGTATGATTTTAAAAACTCCGCTAGTAAGGCGTCATATTATGATCGATGAACGCATCGTCGCATTCATGAAAAATATGACCAGTGAAAATAAATCAATATTTATGGGTGATAATGAGCACTTGGCAATTTAGGTGAGTAGATGGATAGGTAAAAAGGGCCAGCAGCAGCGCCCCCCCCTTCCAAAAAAATTGAACTCAGCCTGTATTTAAGGTATAATTCAAATATCAATCATCAAGCTTAAAATAATTTTATGACAATCGGTATACCAAATTTTGATAAAAACGAAGAAATCTTAGATCCAGAACTAAGACATCTTAAGGAGATTGTTGACCCTTTGATAGAAAATGCTCCAGATGAAAAGCTGAGTCCAAATTTTTATGTAACTCTTCCAGACGGTACAGTTGAGTTTATTCCTAAAAAAGATATACATGGGAGATTTGATGACCCTTCTGTCGAGTATGTAAATGAAGATGGAAATGTGGTTAAAGAACATCTTGGAGAGAAGGATGGTAAATTTGAATCCATAGGTCAGGCGGAACATTTTGAAAGTAAAAAACATTCTCCCGATTACGACCCTCGTCAAATAGAACTTAAGCTTGATTAACAAACACCTTTTTTGGCTAATGCGCGACACCTGAACCTATAGTTGTAATTTGCAGATTCTTTGGTGTGAAAGAATCCAGCTCTATATATGAAGGTATCTTTATATTGTCTTTATTGATTGTGATGTTATTTTCTCCAGCATTAAACTTACTTGCATCAACTATGGCGTGAACATCTTCCTGTTTTAAATTAGCAACATCTTTATTGCTTCCCATAACAGTTATTTTTACTGTGCTCTGAGAGTTTGCACTAATTGTCATATCCGATTTTAGATATTTGAATTCTACTGGAACAGAATATGTATTTTTTACAACACCCGCTGTATAGACAAGAAAGAACCAAAACAATACAGATAAAACTAAGGCAATAATTTTTGTAGTACTATTTTTAATCAGAAAATAATGTGCTAAGCCCTTCGATTTATTTGAAGAATCAACTTCGTCATCGGCAAACTTATGAATTATGTTTGCTAATTCTTCAGGTGTCGCAATCTTTTTAAGATTGCCGTCTTGCGAAACAGAAACTTCACCTCTTTCTTCTGAGACAACAATCGCGAGCGCGTCAGTTTTTTCTGTTATTCCAGCTGTGGCACGATGTCTTGTTCCAACTCTACTGTACTCCGTAAATTCACGCGCCAAAGGCAGGTGAAGTCCAAACATCTTAATTCTAGAGCCTTCAATGAGCATGGCGCCATCGTGTCCGGGAGATGTCGGATCAAAGATGCTCAAAATAAGCGGTCTGGAGATTTGACCATCAAGAGGAAAGCCGCCCTCGATAAGATCATCCAGTGGATACTGACCAGGTAGAACAATTATTGCGCCTATTCTCTGTTTTGCCATATCAAAAACTGATCTAACGATTGTCTGTGTATTTTCTTCGGGAAGAGAAAGAGCCTTAGCAAAAGTTGTTTTTCTGCCAGCACTAAACCATTTGAAAAACTTTCTGATTTCCGGCTGAAAGACGACGACAAAAATCGCAATAAAAAAGGTAAGTAGCGGTTCAAAAATTTGTCTAGTCAATGCAAGGTCAAATTTCTGAGAAATAAAATTTATACCTAGGAGAATGACGATGGCGCTAAATATAAAATTTGATCTAGTTTGCTTAATAAAAATTAGAACGAGGTAAATACAGGCGGCGACAATTATTATGTCAAAAATATCCCTCACTGATATTGAGAGAAGGGTAGATGTAACCTGACTTGGTAATGACCATAGACCCGCCATTAAATCCGTTGAATTTGGTAGATTATTGAACATATACTTTTTTATAACATATTTCCTTATATCAGACAACAGTTATTGACTTTTTGGAAATTTCATGTAGTGTTGTAAGCGGACTTTCTGTCCAGTCACACAATAATCCAGATTCAACCCCACAGAAAAAACAAAGAACAATGAAAACAAAAACAACAATCGGGGGCTTTATCGCCCTCCTCTTTGCTGCCGCTTCGGCGACGGCAACACCGCCGCCGCTACCACCAACAGTGGTTGTGAAAGCAGCCATCGTTGTCAACGGGTCGCCAACCTCAACCACCGTCGCCACCTTGCCAGCAAAGGTGACCGTGGCTGATGTTGGTCTCAGTCAGATCGTCCATCTTGGTACGGGCCTGCAGTTTGAGTTCCAAGACTCAGCAGGACACCCTGTCAACGTGGATGGTTTCAAGGCCGCCAAGGCAGAGCACTCACTCATCGGCAACGGCACCGCATTCTGGACAAATACCCCATTGGGGTCTTTTCATCCAGATGACCAAGGGTCACCGGATTATCATGTCTACAACGCCTCTGGCGCTGACGTGACTCCGTCCTCTGGTTTTGTTACCGGCTACATGGGCGATAATTCGGGAGCAGTTCTGCCTCCGATGTCCAGGTTCCAGGTCCTAGACCAGACGATTACGCTTGGAGGTACATCAGGCCGTCCGCTGCTCGCTGCCGCTGGCAATTACTACAGCTTCACTTACACTTGGGTCTTTTCGTACTCCTACGGGGGCACGACTTACACCAAGACACTGTCGTCATCCGACACAGAGGTGATGGTTCAAGTGGTTGCTGGGTTGCCGGACTTTTTCAAGGGAGAGGAGGGGGTTGTCCCCCCATGTCTCATTCACCTTGAGGTAAGTGAGAACCTTGCCGATTGGGTTATTCCTCCCGGCGTGGTGATTCCAAACCCTCGTCCGACGAATATTTTGAATATCGTTGACCTGCTGAAATCAACCTCAGCTTTTTCAGGCCAAACAAACGGCGGCGTCACCCGATTCTACAGATACGTTCAGAGCCCAATTCTGCCGTAGATGTGAATGGAATCGGCTGGATCCAGTCACGGAAACGCCCGTGCCCCAAGTGGGTGCGGGTGTTTTTTCTATAATTTTTTCTTGACATTTTAATTTTAATCTGGTACCATCATGTGATTAGAAAAGTTATAAATCATTATTATGTTTACAAAAAATATTAAAGTAATCGCCTGTTCAGCACTCATATTGGGCTCATCATTGTTTCTTTTGATGATAATCTTTGGTGTGTCAGGCGTAAATGCGGCATCGGGTTCGGATTCAGAAACAACTGACACAACATCAGTGGTTGTAGAAAACTCATACACTCTATGCCATGATGGTATGGACAATGACAACAACGGAACAACAGACATGGGAGACAGAAACTGTTCAAATTTTACTACAGCACCAGCTACAACAACTGATACAACATCATTAGTTGTAGAAAACTCATACTCTCTATGTCATGATGGTATGGACAATGACAACAATGGAACAACAGATATGGGAGACAGAAATTGTTCCAACTTTGTTTCAATAGCAACTCCAGAACTTGACACAACATCAGTGGTTGTAGAAAACTCATACACTCTATGCCATGATGGTATGGACAATGACAACAACGGAACAACAGACATGGGAGACAGAAATTGTGCAGGTCACGATACAAGACCAGCTACTACAACACCTCAAAACCCAGTTATAATATCAACAGGTGGTGGAAGTAGTTCTTCAGGAAGTTATCTACCAGGCTTTGGAGGTCTATCCACTGGATCAGTTTTGGGTGCAGCTATTGATACAGAGTCTACATCGACATCTTGCGATAGCCTATTTAAAACTTTCATGAGAAAGGGATACAAGAATAACAAAGCGGAAGTTATTAAATTACAAAAATTCTTGAATACAGAGCTTAATATAAAATTACCTGTAACAGGAACTTTTGGTTCACTGACTGACAAGGCGGTAAGAGAGTTTCAACTGAAGAAGGCAAATATAGTTTTGGTTCCTTGGGTTAAGGCAGGTCTTATGAAGAACATAACTTCTACCGGATACTTCTATAGAACAACTCAATTTGCAGCAAATCAAATATTATGTCCAAGCACGGTAGTTGATGCTCCAATCTTGAAATAACAAGAATATCTAAAAAGATGTAAGGAATCTTAAAAAACAAAAAACTATCCGTAAGGGTGGTTTTTTGTTATAATGTCGATATCGAAAGTATTTGTGAATAATTAATAAAAACAAAGAAAATTCGTCAAAATGAAAAAACTAATAAGAAAAACTTTTATACACAGAAATGAAAAGATGCCATATTTGTGGACCGGAGCCGGAGTTTCTATTTTGTCAGTAGTTATTTTGGCTCTTGTCGTCTTTGCTCAGTTTCATCAATATATTTTTCTAAAAATTAATCACGGACTTTCAGGTTCAGTAATTAATTCTGTTGTGGTTGATATGACAAATCAAGAAAGAGCTTCACTTGGATTAGGCGAACTAAAGACCAACGAAGCACTAAGAAAAGCCGCTCAAGCAAAAGCGGATGACATGGCCAAGAGCGGGTATTTTGCACATCAGAGTCCAGACGGAAAAACTCCATGGTATTGGATAGATCAGACTGGCTATACTTACAAAGCGGCGGGGGAGAACTTGGCAGTGAATTTTGACTATTCAAGGGATGTTGTAAATGCTTGGATGAATTCGCCAACACACAAAGCTAATATCGTTAAAGCAAAATATCAAGAAATTGGAATAGGAATTGCAGAAGGTTTTTATCTTGGTCGCCCAACAGTTTTTGTTGTGCAGATGTTTGGAACACCAAAAGGGGATATCGGATTTGGCAACGCACCAACTTTGACGATGAATACAACCGCGACAGCAAATGTGTCAACCACCACCGCTGTAGCTACAACCAGCACAACGACGACTGCCGTGGCGGGCGCAACAGCCATCTCGACAACAAAAGTCTTGGGCGCTTCTTTTGACACCATCTCTCTTTACGATTTACTTTTCTCTGGAAAAATCAGGACTATCGTATTAAGCACCATCATAATACTAATTATTTTGGTTCTTCTCCTTGCTCTCACAAATCCAAACGGTAAGATGATTGTTAAGATTGCCAAAATGGCCTTAATTCCTTTAACTATACTTTTGATTGCCTATATTGTCCTAATTCTGAAGAGTGGCACAGCGGAAAGTAGCTTTCTGGAGTTCTAATTAAGTGTTTCTGACATTTAAGTATTGACAATATTAACATAATATGCCAATATATGGTCTGACATCGGAGGTCTTTGTCAGTCTGTTATTCTAGTTTCAACTCAAACAATTCACAACCAAAAATGAAACCGCGAGATATTGTAATTGCAGTGGGTGGTGCATGTATTGTGTGCTACTTTATCATCCTAGGTGGCAACGCGTGGCTCTATAACCACGCCAGCCATGAGTCAATCAAAGCACTCCTTCCAAAGGAGAATATAATCACCCCGGCAAAAGCGCCTAACAAGGCGCCGTCGGTGGAAGTATCAGAAATCATCAGGCAGCACTAGCCAAAACAATTAGTGTAGGATTCGTTGGCGCCGGCAATTCTGCCGGCGCCTTTTGTTGTATCAAAAATGTTTGATGGACAAAATCGTCAAAAGTTATAAACTTAAAGCCTTACAAATTTAAATACAAACATGGACTTAACATTTATAATAGTAGTTATCGTAGTAATTCTTTTGACGATGTCACTTAAAGTCGTAAAAGAATATGACAGAGGCGTCATCTTTTTCCTAGGAAAAGTGACTGGTGTTCGCGGGCCTGGACTTATCATCCTCATCCCAATTTTTGAGCAGATGACAAAGGTGTCGCTTAGAACAATTACGATGAGCATTCCTTCGCAAAAAATTATTACAAAAGATAATGTTTCAATTGATATCGCGGCGGTTGCGTATTATCACATTTTGGATCCGCAGAAGTCAGTTGTTGCAATTGAAGATGTTTATAGTGCAGTTAATCAAATTAGTCAGACAACGGTTAGAAATATCGTTGGGCAATTTGAGCTGGATCAATTGTTGCAAAAGACGGGGCAAATTAATGTGCAGATTAAGGAAGTGATCGATATTCATACAGAGCCATGGGGAATTCAAGTTACTGCTGTTGAGATTAAAGACATTACTTTGCCTGACAATATGCAAAGAGCGATGGCCAAGGAGGCGGAGGCTGAGCGTGAGCGTCGTGCCAAGATTGTTGCGGCTGAAGGAGAGTTCCAAGCTGCGGTTAAGCTTTGCGAGGCGGCAGATCTAATTTCCGCGCATCCTGTTGCACTACAATTGCGCACTCTTCAGACGATGGCGGAAATCTCCGTGGAAAAGAACTCGACAATCATTTTCCCTGCGCAGTTTATGACGACGGTGAGCGAGGCGATTTCCATGATTAGAGGTGATGTGAAGAAATAGGCGGGTGGTGCGGGATGGAGAACAGATAGGGTTGGTTAAACAAAGGGCGCCGTGAGGCGTCTTTTTTGTCAAAAACTAGTGAATGACAGGTTGTTTTAACCCTCCATTCACTAAAAAATGGCAAAATTTAGTGAATGAGAAGTAAAGACGAGAGACGTCCAGTGGATTTTTGTCTGTTTTTGTTTTGTCTGTAATATTTTTGCTTCTCGTTCGTTTTATTAAATATCACAAGCTCATCCCAGTGCTATACACTGTGTAAGGCTAGGGTAATTTAGTGAGCGACCCAGTAGGTCATCCTGCTGGATGACATGCACTTTAGAGCCGACTCATGGTTGTAATACCATGAACCCATATGTCAAAGCTTTATATTGATGTATAGACTAGATATATTGCTGGGTAATATTGTCAAAACAGAGACGCTTAGGTGTCTCTGTTTTGCATATTATGTAGAGTTTTTTTACATCAAGCTTAAACTTTTTTACGTTTCTTAATATATTTATATCAATGATTACTAATGAAAAAAAAGAAAAAGAGGAATCTCCAGATTATGAAAAGTATAAACAAATGATATTGGCTTTTTTGCGACTGGAGAAAAGTATTACAAAAATAAAGTTTGCCAAGCTATTATATTTTGCTGATTTTGCATGGTTTTATAACAATCTCAAAAGTATGAGTGGAATGCAATATAGAAAAATTCAACAATATGGTCCTATTGCTGATTCGTACTTTAGAATTGTCGATGAGATGTATGACCAAGGTGAAATAAGAATTAATCACATAAAAGACGGTGCAACACTCATCTCTTCAACCAGAAGTGGAGATATGATGTATTTGCATAAAATTGCAAAAGCAGAATTCGCCTTAATCAAAAAAATAGAAAAAAAGTGGAAAGATGAAAAGACTTCTGAAATAGTCGATTTTACTCGCAAACAACTGCCTTTTCTACTGGCACATGAAAATGAAATAGTATCATACGATGTATTTGGTCAAGAAGATCCTGATAAAATATTTTAGTTGTTTATACGAGCTTTTTTTCTCAAATTGACTTTTGAATTCAGTGGATATATAATCTCAGTAGAAGTATGCAATAATAGCTTTTCAGGCGCTTGAGTGTTCCCTCAGAGGATCTGGGGTATAAATGATAAATCATTTATGTAGCTTAAGAACACCGCCTGACTAGACGCTACTTCTAACAAAGTAAGTCTGCTTGGCAGGCTTTTTTTGTTAGTATTAAAATGTTTTTATATAAGTATTCATTGTATTTATTCTGCAAAAAATTCCCTTCCTTTATCTAAAAAATTATTTTTTAATATTTTAAAATATTCTCCACCATCCTTACCTTCCTCCAGATATCTGAAAATTGCTCCAGAAATCCAGTCTGCAATTTGTATGTTTGTATTTGAAGTAGAATCAATCATGTGTACTTGAATCATGGTTTCAGCAGAACATAGAGGTAAAAGCTTCCCTGTAATATGCGATTCAAATTCACTTTTAGACATGTCTTTTAATGATCTTTGATCACAGAATATATAAATCTCTTTTTCGTCCGTAGGTAAATATGTCCCAAGTGTCTCAGCAATAATATTTGCGTATAAAATACCGCTATCTAATTTTCCCTTCCTTCTATATTTACTCGGTATATTATTTATTGATAAAAAACCATATCTGATACGAACGTCCATATTTGAGATGTATTTAACTGTATGAATGCGAAGTTTATCAGCAATTCCTGTTGCAGACCATTTGATTTCACCTTGCTTCCGCATCTTTTTTGGAAACTTACTGTTTATCCAAGCTTTAAAAGCTTTTGCGGTAGCCTTCTGATTACTTACAGTAAAAGAGCCGATCACGAAATATTCTTCATGATTATGTTTTGTAAAATTTCCACTTTCATCTAAAAATATGTACATAAAATTTATAAAATAAGTTTCCCAAGGTCTTCATAGAGGTAAACCAAAAATCAATGTCTTAACCTTCTAGTTTGAAATTTTGCAGGCCTTAAAATACCCTTATTTCTGAGAGTTTGCCATTAATCTTAAAAATTCAGCTTTAGTGCCCCTAAAACCCCTCAGTGATTTTTTTGATATTTTTTTCTTTTTCATAATGACACATAATACAGATGAGACATGATACCTTTATAAAGAGAATCTAAAGAATTACCAACATTTTTCTTTGGTATTTTAGTAGTGTTGTGGATAAGTCATTTATATGGCAATATTTATTGTATGGACCCTATAAAAAGACTAACTAAAAAGATAGTGGCGTTTAGAAACAGGAGAAATTGGAAACAATTTCACAACCCAAAAGATTTATCAATATCGTTGGTTCTAGAAGCAACAGAACTGATGGAACATTTTCAATGGAAGAATACACAGGAGACAGAAGAATATGTTAAGAAAAATAAAGCAGAAATATCAGAAGAAATAGCGGATGTTTTATATTATATCTTATTAATTTCTCACGACATGAAAATTGATGTAGAAAAAGCTTTAGATAGGAAGATTGAAATAAATGACAAAAAATATCCTGTAGAAAAATCAAAAGGTAATCATACTAAATATAATAAGTTATAAAAATGATAGTATACTCTAAGCAGAAAATTGACTTTAAAAAAGATATCATGTCCAATAATATTGGTAATATTATTTTAGACAACTACAAAAGAGTTACTGGCAGAAATACAGGGAAATCAGAATTTGATTCTTGGACAAATTCATTACAATATATGGAGAGAGTTTTATCAGATTCAGAAATTCCTGATGATGCCGGTATCGCTATTGAGTATCATATTCCTCAGTCATCAAAGAGGGTAGATTTTATAATTACAGGTTCTGATTCTGAAAAAAATGAATCCGCTATTTTAATAGAATTAAAACAATGGCAGACAGCCAAGCTTACAGAAAAAGACGCTGTCGTTATTACTAGATTTAAAGGAGGGGAACAAGAGACGACACATCCTTCATATCAGGCCTGGTCCTACAAAAGGTTACTTGAAGATTTCAATCAAACTGTAGATGAAGATAAAATCCAACTATTTCCTTGTGCGTATCTTCATAACTATGATTCTGATAACGTAATAGATAATGATTTTTATGGTGAATACACAAATAACGCTCCTCTGTTCTTAAAACCTGATGCAGTTAAATTGCAGGATTTTATAAAAGCACATGTTAAACATGGAGACAAGAGTCGAATAATGTTTCGGATAGATAATGGTAAAATTCGACCGTCAAAAAGTTTAGCTGATCAATTAAGCTCTATGTTGTTTGGCAATACAGAGTTTACAATGATTGATGATCAGAAAATTGTATACGAGACAGCTATTAATCTGGCAAAGACATCGCATGAAAATAATAAAAACGTTCTGATTGTTCAAGGCGGTCCAGGAACCGGTAAGTCTGTGGTCGCTATAAATTTACTTGTAGCGCTGACTAATCTTCCTGAAAATAGACTTGTGACTCAATATATAACTCGTAATTCTGCCCCAAGAGCTGTCTATGAAGCTAAATTAACTGGAAGCCATAAAAAATCTCACATTACAAATATGTTTAGTGGTTCAGGATCTTTTCATTCAGTTAAATCAAATATTTTTGATGCGTTAATAGTGGATGAAGCCCACAGACTTAATGCTAAGTCTGGAATGTTTAGTCACTTAGGTGAAAATCAGGTTAAGGAAATAATTAATGCTTCAAAATTTAGTGTATTTTTTATTGATGAAGATCAAAAGGTCACACTTAAAGATATTGGTGATACAGAAGAAATTAAAAAATATGCAAAACAACTTAATGCGAATGTCGTTGATATGACCCTAGAATCACAATTTAGATGTAATGGTTCAGACGGGTATTTGGCTTGGTTGGATGATGTGCTTCAGATAAGACAAACTGCAAATAATTCTTTGAAAGAACTGAATTACGACTTTAAGATATTTGATGATCCTCAAAAAATGCACGATGAAATAGTTGAAAAAAATAAAGAAAAGAACAAAGCTCGTGTTGTTGCTGGGTATTGTTGGAAGTGGATTAGTAAAAACAGGCCCGTGCTTAAAGATATCGTGATAGGTAATTATAAAGCTACCTGGAATTTGAATGAAGATGGGCAAGCGTGGATTATTAAACCTGAATCTGTAACAGAAGTTGGATGCATACACACATGTCAGGGATTAGAGGTCGATTATGTCGGTGTGATTATAGGAAAAGATTTGATAGTTAGAGATGATGTAATTAAGACCGTACCAGAAGAGCGAGCAAGTACGGATAAATCTGTACACGGGTGGAAGAAGATGTTTAAAGAAAATCCAGAAGAGACTCTGAGAAAACTAGATTTGATAATAAAAAATACTTATAGAACTTTAATGACTAGGGGAATGAAAGGATGTTACGTATATTTCGAGGATAAAGAAACTGAGAAATATTTTAGAGAAAGACTGTCTTTTATAGAATAATAATTGGATGATTCCAACCCTCCTAAAATTAAAAAGAAAAATAAACAAACTAAGGCGGTCCATCAAAACCGCTCGCACCTCTCGTCCTGCCCGCCCAATCAAAACCTCAGAAAATCAAATCACGCTCAAGGGACAAAATGTTCCGTACGTCCTTCGCTTAAACCCTCGATCCAAATCTATTCGTCTTGCAATTCATTCGGGTGGGGAATTTACGGTGACAGCGCCGCCTAGGGTGACGCAGAAAATGATTGAGCATTTTATCGAGCTGAAAGCGGATTGGATACTGGAAAAGATTGCGCATTTTAAAAAGTTTGATTTGGCGCGCGGATCCGGGTCGCAAGCGTCGGCGCCGAGAAAAACTAAAGCACAGCAACGCGCGGAATATTTGGCTCTTAAAGATAAGGCGCTCAAAATTGCTACAGAAAAAGTTCTACATTGGAATGCCTTCTACAATTTTAAATTCAACAAAATCAGTATCAAAAATCAAAAAACCAGATGGGGGAGTTGTTCCAAAAATGGGAATCTGAATTTCAATTACAAAATTGCGCTTCTGCCTGAAAATTTGGCGGACTATCTTGTTGTGCACGAGATTGCACACCTCGGCCAATTTAATCACTCGGCAAAATTTTGGGCGCTTGTAGCACAAACAATTCCGGATTATCAGACGCTTAGAAAAGAATTGAAGGGAGTTAAATAAATGAATAAATAAGTAGAGTAGAATTTTTGCACGTGGTATAATAACTACATGAACAATACCTACAACTGGTACTCGCAACTTATAAAACCAAGGTGGTCTCCACCAAGCTATCTTTTTGGCCCCGTCTGGAGCGTACTGTACATAATAATTGCAGCAAGCTTTGGAACGGTCTTTTACAAAGCATTCACAAAACAAATTCCTTGGATTGTGGCTCTACCCTTCATCCTTAACTTAATCTTCAATTTTGCTTTTACTCCGCTTCAATTTGGCTTAAAAAATAATTTACTGGGCGCCATTGATATCCTCTTAGTACTTGGAACATTAATTTGGGCGATAATTGCAATCTACCCATACGTTAAATGGGTTGCTTATATTCAAACTCCATATTTGCTTTGGGTTACTTTTGCTACCGTCTTGCAATTGACGATTACATATTTGAATAGATAGGGGATATATATCGAATACAAAAACTGCCATGTCGCCATATATATATGTGCACATTACCCGCACCTATTGACAATAACCAATAGGCATGTTAGCATGTGTATGTGTTCGCACAAACCAAATGCGCGACGTGGCACAGGACAGACCACTTAAGTCTCAATCCTGATATCGCGTGCGCGCGCAGTCCCGCAAAGCCGAAAGGCCGCTTGAGGGGACACAAAGGGGCTGTAATACGCCCAGCGTAAAGAGATCAAAAGGGGGAAACTTGCGGTTTGGATCGTATAATAATAAGGATCCGTTAAAGCAGCAACAGTTAAGACTGTCATGATGTACGACAATTTGTTCTCGACAAGAGACAGACCGTGCACTTATGGGATTAAGCTTCCCGAAAGAAACCCCACTAATAACAAAGGTCTCAAAACCACCGTCCATGAATCAAGTAATGGGCGGTGTTTTTATTTGTATGTTAAAATAGGCGACATGAAAGCCAATAAAATAAGTATCGAAAACGCCAAGCAGGACAAGTTATTTTACTTTGTCGCTAATGTTGTTGTCTTCCGAGAATCTGACAAAAGATGTCTCATCCTAAAAAGAAGCGAGTCTGAAAAAGTTCATCCTGGAAAATTTGCAGTCCCTGGTGGAAAGCTTGAGTGGAAGGACCTAGACATTACAAAGCCAACCAGAATGAATGGCGATGTGATAGATTTTGAAAACTCGGTTGAGGATCTTCTTAAAAGAGAAGTTATGGAAGAAGCAGGAATTGTAATCGATAATAAACTTCATTATATAAATAGTGTAGCTTTTATTAGACCCGACGAGACTCCTGTCGTCCTCGTTAAATTTGCTGCAAAATATATCAGCGGAGACGTTGTGCCTGAGGCCGGCGCCTTTACTGATTTTGCATGGGTTAACGCAGAGGAAATTAAAAATTACGATTGTATACAAGGCGTCCATGAAGAGGTTGCTGAGACAATTAAGATATTTTGTTAAGTAAGTCTGACGGTGGCATCCATCGCCATTTTATTGTACAATCTACCTACTATGGCCAAAAAACAAGTATACGACCACAAGAAAATCGAAAAAAAGTGGCAAAAGAAATGGGAAACAAGTAAAATTTATAAAACTGATGACAAGACACTTAAGGCGGGTCAAAAGAAATTTTATGTTTTGGACATGTTCCCCTATCCATCAGGAGAAGGCCTTCACGTTGGCCACCCAAAGGGATACATTGCAACTGACGTCGTTTCTAGAATGAAAAGAATGAATGGATTCAAAGTTCTTCATCCGATGGGATGGGATGCTTTTGGCCTGCCTGCTGAGCAATTTGCTATTAAGAACAAAACTAATCCAATGATTGGTGTTAAAAAAACTGTTGCCAGATTTAAGAAACAAATTTCTATCATTGGACTTGATTACGATTGGGGACGTGAGATAAATACAACTGATCCAAAATACTATAAATGGACGCAATGGACATTCTTAAAAATGTTCGATGCTGGACTTGCTTATGAATCATGGGAACCAATCAACTGGTGTCCATCATGTAAAACTGGACTTGCTAATGAAGACTTGGAAGATGGAAAGTGTGAGCGATGTGGAAGCGTCGTTGAGAAAAAACCTCTTAGACAATGGGTGCTTAAAATTACAAAATATGCGGATAGAATGCTTAATGATTTGGAAACTCTAGAGTGGCCAGAGCCTATTAAGGATGCCCAAAGAAATTGGATTGGTAGAAGTGAGGGGTCAATGATTTCTTTCGATATTGAGGGAACATCTGACGCGTCAGGTTCGGAAAAGAAGATCACAGTATTTACAACTCGTCCTGATACACTTTATGGTGTGACATATGTTGTGATTGCCCCAGAACATAAATTGGTTCTTGAATTGAAAGACAAAATAAAGAACTGGAAGGAAGTCGAGAAGTATATTGTGGAGACCAAGAATAAAACAGAAATTGATAGAACGGCAGAAGGAAAAGAAAAAACTGGTGTTAAGCTTGAGGGAATTTCTGCGATTCACCCAATCACAAAAGAAAAAGTTTCTGTTTTTATTGCTGACTACGCGCTGGCTGGCTATGGAACAGGATGTGTGATGGCGGTGGGTGCGCATGATACTCGTGATTTTGATTTTGCAAAGAAATATGATTTGGAAATTAGAGAGGTTATCACTCCAGCCGATGCTGATGCACAACTTCCATATCTTGGTGATGGCGTGATGATTAATTCGCCAAAATTTAATGGCAAGAAAAACACAGAAATTTTTGAAGAAATTACAAAACTTGCAGGTGGTAAAAGGGAAGTGGTTTATAAGCTGAAAGACTGGGTCTTTTCTCGTCAAAGATATTGGGGTGAACCGATTCCTGTAATTCATTGTGAAAAATGTGGAGTTGTACCTGTGCCTTATAAGGATTTGCCAGTTGTACTTCCTAAGGTGAAAAGTTATGAACCAACAGGAACGGGAGAGTCACCACTCGCTAATATTGCTTCTTGGGTAAATGTTAAGTGTCCTAAATGTAAGGGCCCAGGAAAGCGTGAGACAAACACTATGCCTCAATGGGCGGGTTCATCTTGGTATTATTTACGATATATGGATCCTAAGAACGATAAGGCTCTAGTTGACCCTAAGAAGGAAGCTTTTTGGTCACCTGTGGATTTTTACGTCGGAGGGGCAGAACACGCTGCTAGGCACCTTATATACGCTAGATTCTGGCATAAATTCTTGCAAGACATCGGGGTTGTTAAATATGGTGAGCCTTTTAAGAAATTACAGAATGTTGGATTGATTATGGGTGAAGACGGCAGAAAGATGAGTAAGAGGTATGGAAATGTGGTTAATCCAGATTCTATCGTTGAAACTTATGGAGCAGATTCATTAAGATTATATGAAATGTTCATGGGTCCATTTGATCAAGAAATTTCATGGAAAACTGATAACATTATTGGGGTCAGAAGATTCTTGGAAAAAGTTTGGCGATTACAAGAGAAGGTTGTGACAGACAAAAAGAAAAAAGTTGATTTGGATGATACGACTGAAATTATTTTTAATCAAACTATTAAAAAAGTCACCGATGATATTAACGAACTTGGCTTTAATACGGCCGTCTCTCAAATGATGATTTTTGTAAATCATTTGGAAAAAGTTGAAAATATTTCTCAGGCGGTTTATTTGACTTTGATAAAATTATTAGCACCATTTGCTCCACATATGACGGAGGAAATTTGGGCGATGTATAATCCAAAGGGAAGTGTACACGTGTCGAGTTGGCCTGAGTACGATTCTACCAAGTTGGTATTATCTACTGTCACAGTAGTGGTTCAAGTGAATGGAAAAGTTAGAGATCAATTCAGTGCAAAGAACGGAATCTCAAAAGCTGAAATGGAGAAGATGGCACTTGCTTCAAAATATATTCAAGAAAATTTTGCGGGTAAAACTCCAGCAAGGATTATTGTGGTGCCAAATAAAATTGTGAATTTGGTTTACTAGCCGGTACAATAAGTGAGTGGAGAATGATGTGTTGAGGCAAATATAAAACTCAGTAATAAAATTCAGTAATGGAAAAGCGCCGCCCCGGAGGGGCGGCGCTTGGGTTTATGAGTTTCCTGGTGAGGTGAGGGGGTTAGGCCGAAACGGAGAGCGAGGACGCCTTTCCGGCACGGATTTCTTCCACCGCTTGCCAGATTGCCTGGCTAAGTGGTTTTTGGCACTTCTTCGGTACCACCTTGTCCAACTCGACGGGGTAGATCTGGTGTCCGTCCTTGCAGGGTTGCCCCTTCTTGACATGAACCAGAACGGCGCTGGGATGCCCAGAAACTGGCACTAAAACGAATTCATCGAGCCCGTCGTAGGCTTTGATGAAATCATGGATGACATCCTCCGGGGTGTTGCAGACAGAGCAGTTGCAGTTGTTGAGACGGAACGGTGTGAATTCTTCATGCACCACGTGGATGCAGGCATGGCCGCATTTTGTGACGCTCACGAAATACAAATCCAAGTAAGTTCCTTTCTCATTGGCCTTGGCTCGAGCGCACCTGGCAGCACCTTTTTGTTGTGCTCTTTGGACGCGCTCTTCGGCCTCTCGTGCTCTCCGTTCTGATTTGTCTTCGACAAGGGGTTTGGTAGGTCCGACATTTTTGACACTCATATGCAGTTTTTTTGGTTTGGGTCAGTTTATTGAATCTGAAATTTGGCCTGAAAACCTTTCAAGTCCAAATAGAATATAATCATACATCGATATTATTGTAAATAGCGACCCCAATTTATATTGTTGATAACTAATCGTATTAGTTTGCCGAACGATTTGAACCTCTTGAACCAATCAAGTATGTTTGAATATTATTCTTGTGCTGTTCGTAAGTCTTTGCACAATGTATTTGTCTATTGTTGTCGTGCAAATAGTACATGCAATCAGTTTTTTGTGGAGCATAAGCAGCCTTAAGTGCATCAATACTTATATTTGAAATTGCTGTTGGAGGTAATCCTAAATTTGAATAAGTGTTATATGGAGAATCAATTTTCTTATCCACCGATAAAACCTTTGGCCACCAATTATCTTCATTTCCTTTTGCGTATTGAAGTGTCGCATCCATGCCCAGTGTCATCCCTTTAAATAGTCTGTTCCAGATTACACCTGATATTAAATTCATATCCTTTGGACCAGCTGCTTCTTTTTGAATTATTGAAGCAATTCTAACTGCGGTTTCCAGATTGATTTTTTGGGCACTTTGTTTGGTCTGTTTGCCGGCCAAAACTTTATCGCCAACTTCTTTATTAAAATTAGCCAATATTTGATCAGCCACTTCTTTGCCAGTTGCGTCTATATTGATCCAATAAGATCCTGGCATAAAGAACCCCTCCATTGGTCCATTATCATCTTTTGGCGCTGAGTCTATAAACTCTTTTTTATCCTTATCTGTCCAGGCTATTGTTTTGGATATTTTCTCAGCAATTTGCTCCATTCTCATGCCGGGCTCAATCGTTATATATCTGACATATGGGTTAGCTAAATTTAGATAGAAAGAAAGGATGCTATTTGAATTAAGGCCGCTTTCAACATAAACGATTCCCATTGCTATAAAAAACCCAATTATGGCGATTAAAGACAATAGCCCCCATCTATGTTTACCCTTATTCTTAGGCCTCCTTGTGGAGTTAGATGTATTTATTTGAATCATATGATACCATTATACGATATGATGTAATAAAGGTGAACCCCATTACGTCATAATCTATGTCTAGAAAGACACACATAAGCCAACTTAAAAAGGATTTTTCCAAAACGTATGACGAGCATTCAGATGCTATTTTCAGATATGCATATTTTAAGCTCTCAGATATGGAAAAAGCCAAGGATGTCGTTCAAGACACTTTTGTTAAATTTTGGGAGTACATTTCAGCGGAAAGCGAGTTACAGAACGTAAGAGCTCTTTTGTATAGAATCGCTCTTAATACCATAATTGACCTCTATAGAAAGCGTAAGACCTTTTCTTTGGACATCTTGGCTGATGACGGGTTTGATCCCGCCTATGAGCCAGAGAAAGATGTTTTTGAAAGGTATGAGTCAGAGGCGGTACTTAAGGCAATAAATGAACTAGATGAAGATGATAAAAATATCATGTTCATGAGGTACATAGAAGGGCTTTCGTTTGACGATATCGCAGAAGTGATTGGTGATAGACCAAACACTATCGCTGTAAAAGTACATAGATTGTTGAAGCAGCTTCGTCAGTCATTAAATGTCGAAGACGAACAACAATAAAATAAAGTCATGATCGAAAAAAAGATTAACAAGTTAAAAGATTCCTTAATGAACGTACGCATGTCAACAGATGACAAACGTGACGTTTTTAAGCGTATCTTACTTGTTGTCGATAAGATCGAGTCTGTCTCATCTGAATCTCACAAAGCTCCGGTTCTTTCTCCATTTTCTAATAATAATATATTTGAAGGTTTATCTGGTAGTCGTTTTGCCTCAAATATTTTTGTATACGTAAGACAAAGAAAGTTTGTCCCATCTCTCGTAGTTGTTTTATTATTGTGTGTCACTGGTGCGTTTTCTGCCGGCGCAGAACAAGCACTTCCTGGAGATTCCTTATATTCTCTAAAGGTAAATGTTAATGAACAGGTTAAAGATTTTGTTGCTGTAACTCCAGAAGCTAAAGCTCGCCTTGCTGTTGAGACAACAGAAAGGAGACTTCAAGAAGCTGTTATATTATCTTCACAAGGAAAATTAACAGATGAAAGAAAGCAGATTATTCAGACTCAATTAAGTAAAAATGCTGAAAATGTAAAGAATAGTGTAGCAACATTAGTTGCTACAGATAATATTTCTGTTGCTCAAGAAGTGTCCACTAATTTTGAAGCATCACTTAAGACTCATGAATTAATATTAGAAACTCTTGCAAAAAATTCAGACAGTTCAGATAGTTCAAATAATGCAACTTCAACTAATGCAGATAACAGTACAACAACAGCTAGCACCACATCTTCTTCTGCCACAAGTTCAGCTGAAGGTATTGTTGGCGGTGTTGCAAGTACTACGGTAGGTACTTCTTCTGAGTCTACAGTTCAAAACTCAGCTATTAAAAAAGCACTTCCTGTAAATACTCTAATGCAAGATATTAGACAAGAGATAAACTATAATGCTCAAGTTAGAGAGGATTTGTCTCAGAAGGAAATAGCTGAAGCAACCAGCCCTGAAAAAGTTGATTCTAAGATCAAAGATACAGAAACAAAATACGCAGATTTAATCTCTCAAAAAAATACCTTAACAGATTTAAGTCCTGCTTCCATCAAGATGCTTAATAGTTATATAAACACAGCTTCATCATCTTTGGGTGATGCAAAGACTGCTTTAAAAAACAATGACTTGGTTAAGTCTGTGGTTTCATTACAACAAGCTGTAAAGGCTGTTAGTGATTCTGATTCATTAATTTCAATAGAACTAAATAGTAAGCCAGAAGTAAGAAGAGCGCTAGAATTAATTGATATAAACAAGCTTTTGGATTCAATTCATTCCAATGATCCAAATTCTCCTTCCAACTCAACAAGCACAGTGTCCGTCGCAGATGGCCTATCAAAAGGAGCCGTCTTAGGAACAAGCACTTCGTCAGAGATTCTAAATACTAAATAAATTTTAAGGACGGTTGAACAAATTAATACGTGCAAAAATATAAAAATCTGATAGACTATCAATCACTATGTCATTTTTTCAAAACATGTTGATGAAGCAAATGCTTAAAAAGCAAATGAAAGGTGTTCCTGAAGCTGAGCAAGAAAAGATCTTGAAAGCTATTGATGAAAACCCTGATTTTTTTACTAATATAGCAACAGAGATACAAGCTAAGATGAAGACTGGCAAAAGCCAGATGGATGCAACCATGGAAGTTATGGGCCAACATCAAGACAAGTTGAGACAAATAATGGGGAAGTAAGGATTTACTATTTATTACTATCTTTAACAACGATCTTATAAATCTCCTCTGTTAATTGATTGTTGATTTCTATCAATTTATGAACCTCATCCTGGATTTGCAAAAGAGCCTCAGCGTCTTTATATGTTTGTAGAGATTGCTTATCAGACGCTAATGCTGCAACTTTTTGACCAACCATAATTATTGAAAGCAAAACTAATTGTAGAAAAGTTTGAGCGATCCACGCAATTAAAGTGGCTGTTCCACCAGCAATTGCTGCAGGAAGACTAATAAGTGCAATAGCAGTGAAAAGATAAGCGCACCACATCGTACTCACCATGTTGGTTATAATAAGCGCTAGGCGACCATTTAATCCAATTCGCTCGTCTTTGGTTGTGTGAGGGCCGTATTTTGTTCTCTCCTCAATACGAGGGTGTGGGACGTGTGTTTTTGTCATAACTATAATTATATATCAAAAAGTGGAAATTAAAATGTATTTAATCGCACATAGGTATATTTATAAATGGAATAATGCTTGACAACACTTTTTGCGGGAATATTATTAATACGGTCTTAAATTAGTACAAAGAAGGAGGAAAAATGAAAACAAAAACGCAGTTTGTTCTTTTCGTTCTAATTTTTGTAATCATTTCGCTTTCATCCGTCACATGCAACATTACACCTAGATCCATTTCAGCGCAGGTGAGCTCTGAGCTTTGCCAACAAGTAGAGGACAGACCATATCTTGCGTTGATTGAAGGTCTTCAGCCGATCTCAGGTGATAGAATGAAACTTTTGGGGCAAAAGATTTCTTCTGCTCAAAAAGTTTGTGTGTGTGCGACGTCTGGAAATCACGATGCTCATATGCCAGTAATACGGAAGGCACATGAAAATCATCAACCAATTTATATTGCAGGTTTTAGCATGGGAGAATTGGAAGCCGTTAGTTTGGCCGAAGATTGTGGAAAGGAAAACATTCCCGTAGAGAGATTGTTTTTGCTTGATGGTCCAGAGAAGTCCAAGATTAACAAATCTGTGAAAAAAGTGGTTGATATCATCGGGGTTAATCCGTATCTGTTCCGAAGAAACAATAGGTATCTAGATCAAGACCTAGAAGACAAAGGGACGATTCTGGGATATTACAAATTAAGCTGCGGACACCTCAATGTTCCAGCCAACTCGTATCCAATTTTCTCGTCTGAAATTTCCAGAAAATAGTCCGTCTAACAACCTAACAAGCCTCCGGTTTGAGGACCGGAGGCTCTGCCTTGTTTTAAATAAGATAAATTTTTCAAAAAAATACAAAACATGCTAGTATCATGGAATGAAATTAAGTATTGGAATCGTCGGTCTCCCAAACGTCGGTAAATCCACGTTATTTAATGCACTAACAAAAAAGTCAGTGCCAGCAGAAAATTATCCATTTTGCACGATAGATCCATCTGTTGGGGTTGTTCCTGTTCCAGATGATAGACTGTACCAGCTTGCAGAGTTTTCTAAGACACAAAAGACAATTCCTGCGGCAATTGAGTTTGTGGACATCGCAGGTCTTGTTAAGGGGGCATCAGAAGGCTCAGGACTTGGTAATCAATTCTTGGCTCACATTAGAGAGACTGACGCGGTTGCAGAAGTCGTTAGAATTTTTGAGGATGCAAATGTTATTCACGTTGATGGATCAATTAACCCTAAACGTGACATTGAAGTTATTAACCTTGAGCTTGTCTTGGCAGATCAACAAACTGTCGCTAAAAGGCTTATTGGAGTTGAGAGTGGTGCAAAAAGAGGAGATAAAGTAGCTATCGCAGAGAAAGCTGTTTTGCAAAAAATTGCACACGCACTAGAGGAGGCTAAACTTGCATCTTCTATTGAACTGACAGAGGAAGAAAAAGAAATCGTTCAAGGTCTTCATCTTATAAGCATGAAGCCAATAATGTACATCCTAAACAAAAAGGCTGGTGGAAAGAATTTGGACGAATTAAAAGATCAAAGATGGACGGAACTGATGGATTTTTTGAATGAGCAAAAAGCTAAGTGGACAATTGTCGATGCGGGCATTGAGCATGAGCTAAAAGATTTAGAGGGAGAAGACAAGGTAATATTTAGAAAAGAACTTGGCGCACATGATGATGGTGTTGATTTGCTAATAAAAAAAGGGTATGAGTTATTGGATTTGGAAACATACTTTACGACTGGAGTAGTTGAGACAAGGGCTTGGACAATTGCAAAAGGCTCAACAGCACCAGTTGCTGGTATGGCAATTCACACAGATTTTAAAGATAAGTTTATTAGGGCTGAAATTGTTTTCTGGAAGGATTTGATAGGTGCAGGATCATATGTTGCCGCAAAAGAGAAAGGTTTAATTAGAACAGAAGGGAAGGAGTATGTAGTGAAGGATGGGGATGTGATTGAGTTTAAAATCTAGGCATAAGAAAAGGGCCAGGAACGTCGATCGACGTTCCCAGCCCTCGAACCGTGACGATTAAACGTTGCGGCGCATGTCAGATTTCTAACCAAGAGAAAGTCTCTCAATAGCGCTTATTTGAAAGCGAAGAAGGCTTTTTCCCGCCAGTGGGTTCTTATGTGGCCCTGCGGTAATTGCATCCCTCCATCTCTCCTGGAACCTGACTTAATTAGTAGATTACACTCTTCTATATAAAAATCAAGTAAAAGGAAAAGGTCAGCTTGGTTCCTTAGGGTTTGAGACTAACTACTTTGGTTCTCTTACTAAAAAAGCACTAATAAAATTTCAGCTATTGGATATTTTGGCCCTAAGACTCGAGAGGCCTTTTCTAAATAGCGTTTAAAGTCAAAGTGTATAACCTATTTGACTAAACATTGATAATGTGCTAAAAATAAGGTATAAATTAATAAAACAAATGTCTAACACAAATATAGCATTATCGTTCAAGCCAAAGAATGTTACAAAGAAGCTTTTGTCTTCATTGACAGACAGAGCTAAACTGGTGGTTACTAAACGTTATGGGCTTGATAAAGACGGAGAAAAGATGACTCTTGAGGCTATCGGTGAGCAATACTCCATCACCCGTGAGAGAGTTCGTCAGATAGAACATGCAGCTCTTCAAAACATCAGGAAGTCTTCAGCTTACAAGCAAGAGAAGGCCTCTTTTGACGAATTGTATCAAGTAGTAGAGGGTTTGGGCGGTTTTCTTTCAGAAGATGATCTTCTGTCATCTTTAGCCAAAGATCCATCTTCAAGAAATCATGTTTGCTTCATGCTTGTTATTGGTGAAGAGTTTAAAAAAGAAAAAGAAGATTCAGAATTTAAACACAGATGGCATATTGACCAAGATCTATCAAAAAAAGTTCACGAGGCTATAAGAAAATTATACAAAAGTTTGGATGATGAATCTTTGATACCAGAGTCAGAGATTTTGCAAGAATTCCTAAAACATTTGCAAGATGTAAATCAAAAGTATCTTACAGAGGAAATTGCTAAAAGATGGTTGTCTGTTTCAAAAAATTTGGATAAAAATCCACTAGGAGAATGGGGAAAAGCTGATTCTTCAAACGTTAGAACAAAGGGAATTAGAGACTATGCTTTTCTTGCTATGAGAAAACATGGTTCACCTATACACTTTCGTGATATCGCAAAACAAATTGAGAAGCTATTTGATAAAAAAGCACACATCGCCACAACTCACAATGAATTAATAAAAGATAAAAGGTTTGTTCTCGTTGGAAGAGGTCTATACGCCCTAAGTGAATGGGGATATCTAAGTGGTGTTGTTAAGGATGTTATTAAGAAGGTTCTTGATAAAAACGGTCCATTAACTAAAGAGGAAATAATTCAAAAAGTTTTGAAAGAAAGATACGTTAAGGAAAACACTATATTAGTAAACCTGCAAAACAGTAAGCTATTTAAAAAAGATAAGGAAGGCAGATATCGTTACGTTGAGAATGAATAAACGTCTAAAAAGCTAAGTCAAACAAAAGATCTCAGATTAAAGTCTGGGGTTTTTGTTTGTATATGCCTATTATAAAATATGTGATTTAGCAAAATCATCCAAACGACGATTTTGGAGAATCGCCTACTGGGTGTTTAGCAAAATCATCCAAACGATGATTCTGGTGAATCACCTACTGGGCGATTTTGGAGAATCGCCTACTGGGTGTTTTGCAAAATCACCTACTGGGTAGTATAATATCTTGTAAATATGCAGACACAATTAACGGCCGAAATATTTGTTTTATTTTTTTTGAAAATAGCGATAGCTTTTGTTGTTATTATGCTTGTCGTCGGTATTGGAAAAAGATTTCTAGTCAGGCTTA
The DNA here is from genome assembly GCA_903821355.1 of uncultured bacterium. GTDB lineage: Bacteria > Patescibacteriota > Minisyncoccia > Phycocordibacterales > CAIZLB01 > CAIJKW01. Next base: position 24,839 of record CAIJKW010000022.1, read on the forward strand.
AGACCAAATCTCGTGCAGAGTTTTTTGCAAAACAAAAATATATTTTGTTAGAAATTACTCCTCCAAAAAATCTTCAAAAGACACCTCAGGCTATGGAGCTATTCATAGGCTCTCTTTATCAGGCTAGTGGTGACGCTTCAGGTTTTATTTCAAAGTATACAAACGGCTCATGCAGACCATGGTTTTCTCTAGAAATAGTATCCATTGATGGATATGTTAGATTTTTCATTTGGTCTCGGGCTAATTTTCTAGACATGATTGAGACACAGCTATATTCTCAATATCCAGATGTTGAAATTATCGATAGAACGGGCAATGACTATACTACTGATATAAAATGGGATCCTGAAAATTATCAATATTGGGGATGTAATTTTATTAAAACTTCAGCTTCTCATTTGCCAATAAAGACCTACGTTTCTCACGGAATGGTTGGTGGCGGAAAGGAAGAATCAAAGGTTGATCCTATAACCCCCGTTATTGAACTGCTTGGTTCTTTAAAAAAGAATGAACAAATTTGGTTTCAAATTTTGATCAGAGCTCATACAAAAGAAATATTAAAACCCGGAACAAGAAATGAAATGGTTGACTGGAAATATGAAGCGGGACTAGACTTGATAAAGAGAATGAAGCGGGACGTAAAGATGGATAAGGACAAACCTGTTAATCCCGCCTTACTTCAATTAACTAAGGCAGAAAAAGAAGCGGCTGAAGCCATTGAGAACAATATATCTAAGTTGCCATTTGATTGTGGCGTCAGGGCTGTTTATTTAGCCAAGAAAGATGTATTTAGACCATCCATGATTGCGGGAATCAATGGTTCTTTTAGACAATATGGTTCACCAAATCTAAATGGGTTCAAGACAGTAGGAACACCCTCACCAACTAAATTTAAATGGCAGGATAGAGGTGGAAAAAAACTACTTGCTCAAAAAAAGAAAATAATTGGCGAATATCAACACAGGTCATTTTTCATCCCAGAATACATTCCTTATGGAGCTAGACTCAAACATTTTGTCATGACAACAGAAGAATTGGCAACAATATTTCACCTTCCTGGAAATGTTGCAAGGACCCCTACAATGGCTCGTGTTCAAGCAAAAAAGGTGGAGCCACCTGCAAATCTTCCTATATAATTTACATGTACGCCCTCAAGATTTCGTAAATTAAACATCTTCTTACCGCTAGGTTCTTATGGTATAATCATATAGTAAATAAGATGAATTGAACCATCAACTTAGTAAAAAAAATGAACGAACTTAATCAAAAAACTACTAAAAATAACGATTTAAACACAAATGGAGACCTTACTGCAAAAGTTTTTGTGTCTAGGATTTTTGTGCTTGTAATGGTGCCGGTTGTACTTTTAGTATTAGTTTTATTTTATTTTGTATCAGCTCCTTTTGGTTCATTTGGTAAACCATTAATGATAGAAATTAATTCTGGAGATTCTTTAAAAACTATTGCTGGCGAGATTAAAGACAATAAGATTATAAGATCTTCTGATTTGCTCAGATTAATGATTTCTGTATATGGTGGACAGAACAAAATTAAGGCGGGTGTTTATGAATTTGATAAGCCTGCAAATGTTTTTAATGTTGCTTACAGGTTATCTCATCAAGATTACGGATACATTCCAGTAAAGCTAACTTTCCCTGAGGGTATAAATTCTAAAGAGGTTCTAAGTATCATTGATTCTAAATTTCCAGACTTAAAAAATAAGCCAAACTATGAGACGGATAAACTTTTGATTGTATCCAATGAGGGTTATCTGTTTCCCGATACATATTTTTTTCCACCAAACGCTGATATAAAAGTGATTACAGACAGAATGCTGTCAGAATATAAAAGAAAAATGAAAAAATACCAGTCTGTCATTGCGTCAAGCGGGCACACGGAGTCAGATATAATAATAGCAGCTTCTATATTGGAGGAGGAGGTTAAAACATCGGACGATAGAAAGATGGTAGCTGATTTACTGTGGAGAAGAATTGCAAAAGGTATGCCACTTCAAGTTGATAGCACGCTTGGTTATATCGATGGTAAAAAATCTTCTGATTTAACCCTCAACGATTTAGCCGCAAATTCTCCTTTTAATACTTATAAAAACAAAGGCCTTCCTCCAACCGCCATCTCAAATCCTGGAATCGACGCTATTGAGGCGGCCATGTATCCAACAAAAAATGATTATATTTTCTTTCTTACCAGTCAAGATGGTAAAACATATTTTTCCAAAACTTACGCAGAACACTTGAATTTTAAGAAATTGTATATAAGATAACCGCATGGTTTTCAAAACTAAAGAAAAAGATGTGACTGAGTCAGTTTATAGCAAAAAAAAGGTTTTTGTTGGTCTTTCTGGTGGTGTAGACTCATCTGTGTCAGCATATTTATTAAAAAAGGCAGGTTATGAGGTCACAGGAGTCTTTATAAAGGTGTGGCAACCAGAAAATGGTGATTGTACATGGAAAGAGGATAGAAGAGACGCCATGAGGGTTGCAGCCAGCCTTGGTATTAAATTTCAGACCCTTGATTTACGCAATGAATACAAAAGTGGTGTGGTTGATTATATGATTGATGAATATGCAAAAGGTAGAACTCCAAACCCCGATGTAATGTGTAATAAGGAGGTGAAGTTTGGCGCTTTTATGAATTGGGCACTTGCAAATGGAGCTGATTTTGTGGCAACCGGTCATTATGCGGAAACAAAAAATGGTGAAATGTTTGAAGGACAAGATGCTGGAAAAGACCAATCGTATTTTTTATGGACATTGAAAAGTGCCCAATTAGAAAAAATATTATTTCCAATTGGTCACTTAGAGAAAAGTGAGGTCAGAAAAATTGCCATTAAAAATAAAATTCCTGTTGCCCGTAAAAAAGACAGCCAGGGAGTTTGCTTTATCGGTCATATTGATATGAAAGATTTTATAAGGGAACACGTTTTAGCTAATACTAGTGGTAACCTTAAAAAGGAAGAAAAAAATCAAACTATTTTCAAAGGTTTAACAGAAGGTGATGTTTTGGATATGGATGGTAATGTGATTGGTAAGCACGAAGGCTCTCTTCTTTACACAATCGGCGAAAGGCATGGATTGGCTTTAAGTAATAGCACAACAAACACACCAAGATTCTATGTTGTTAGCAAGGACGTTGAAAAAAACATAATAACCGTAGCAGAAAAAGAGCAAATTAAAAATGAAGGTGCAGGGTCAGTAAAAAAAATAATTTTTGACGATATTCATTTTATCTCACCTAAATACAAAGAGATTCTTTTGAGTGAGCCAATAAATTGTTTGGGTAGAGCAAGATATAGACAAAAAAAAGAGAAATGTATCTTATCTTTCAAAAATAGTAAGTACGAAGTTGATTTTGTAAGACCTCAGGACGGTATTACACCTGGGCAATCACTGGTAATTTATTTTGCAAATGAACTGATAAATGAATCGGCGGATGAGTCGTTAAAGGCTAATAAAAAAGATTATAATGATACAACTACTGAAAAAGGTGCAAAAACTCTAGGTGGTGCTATAATCTAAGAAATTTTAAGCAGGACTGTTATTTAAACACATAAGTGTAACCAATCAATACAAATATGAACCCCATTTTCATCCAAAAAGCAGATGGAACCAGTGAAGAATTTGACATAGTGAAACTTAAGGAATCATTGGTTAAATCTGGTGCTCAACCAACTGTTACAGACAAAATAATCAGAAAAATAACGGAAGACTTAAAGGCTAAGTCAGAAAAGATGGGCAAGAAAGCAGTTTGTGATGCTACCCAGATATACAAACAAGCTTTTGCAATGCTAAAGAAGATGTCAATTTCTGCGGCGGCTAGATACTCGTTAAGAAGATCAATAATGGAAATAGGCCCAACGGGTTTTCCGTTTGAAGACTTTGTTGCGGAAATATTTAAAGCGCAAGGCTATCAAACATTAACAGATCAAATGGTTTTGGGAAAATGTGTTCCTCATGAAGTTGATGTAATAGCTTGGAATGAACAAAAGCTACTTATGGCGGAGGTTAAATATCATAACGAGTTAGCAGGCAAAACTGATTTAAAAGTTGCTTTATACGTTAAAGCAAGATTTGATGATTTATCACAAAACAAATATCAATATACGGAAGGAGTTCCCGCAAGAAAGTTAGATGAGGGATGGCTTGTCACAAACACAAAATTTACTGAATCGGCCATAAATTATGGTGAATGTAGCAAGATGAAACTATTAAGTTGGAATTATCCACAAGAGGGAAATCTTCTGGATTTAATAGAAAAAAACAAACTACATCCCGTAACTTGTTTAACGTCCTTAACAGCACTAGACAAGAAATCTCTAATTGGAAGAAAAATTCTTTTATGTAAGGAGCTGTATGATAGCAAAAAATCTATGAAAGAGTTGGGTATGTCAGAAGCTAAAATATTTAAAACTTATTCTGAAATTGGAACAATTTTTGGAGAATTAGATGGTGTCGAGGTAGCTTTGAACTCTTAGAAAAATCTGATATCCTTAGCCCATGACTAAAATCAATACTAAGGCTGTAAATCAGGTTAAAAAAAATAACGAAGCAAATAAGCTCTTCTTTAGAACAGGATGGGATTTTTCTGGGCTATATAAATCAGACACAGACCCTAAAATTGAGAAGGACGTGTCTATGATTGAAGAAAAATTCAAAGCTTTTGCTAAGAAATATTCTAATAAGAAATATCTAAATTCCACCAAAACTATTTTAAGTGCGCTAAAAGATTGGGAAAAGTTACAAGAAGAAGCTGGACTCGCTAAGCCTGTCTGGTATTTAGGTAGATTAAATGATCTTGATTCTTCAAATCAACAAAGAAAAGCTAAAACAAATTTGTTAAGTGCAAAAATAACCAAAGCAGGCAATGAGATTATATTTTTTACTCTATCCTTGTCCAAGCTGGATGTTAAGTTACAAAAACAAATTTTAGCAGACAAAAATTTTGCTCCATATAAATATTATTTGAAAAAGCTTTTTGACGAAGGAAAACACTTGCTTTCTGAACCTGAAGAAAAAATTATAAATCTTAAGAGTCAGATTACCTATAAGATGTGGGTTGATGCACAAAAAAAACTTTTAAATCAGCAAACTGTTAAATTTAAGGGTAAAGATTTGCCTATTGCAGAAGCGTTAGCAATGAGGCATCAGCTTGGTTATAAAGAAAGACATGAATTACACAACAAGGTGATACCAATTTTGAAGTCAATAAGCCACATGGCTGAAGCTGAAATTGTTGCCGTATATACAGACAAAAAGATAGAGGATGAGCTCCGAGGTTACAAGACGGCTTATCAATCAACGGTTGAAGCTTATGAAAATGATTTGGAAACTGTGGAGAATTTAGTTAAAGTCATAAACGCAAACATGAAGACATCACACAGATTCTTCAAGGCCAGAGCTAAATTACTTGGTTTAAAAAAATTAAGTACAGCTGACATGTATGCTCCAGCTGTTAAATCATCAGAGAAAAAAATAGATTTGTCAGAAATTTTAAATAAAACAATAGAAAGTTTTAATAAAATTAAACCAGAATATGGTGATTATGTTAGAAATTATGCAAAAAATGGCCAAATAGATTTTTTGCCAAAAAAAGGGAAGAGGGGCGGAGCATATTGTGCCAGCGCTCGTTCTATACCCACTTGTGTATTGATGAATGTTACCGGAAGTGTCGATGATATCTGTACGCTTTCTCATGAAATGGGCCACGCTATACATTCTGAATTAACAAAGACGCAACCTGTTTTGTATGATGGATGTACAATTTCTGTTGCAGAAGTAGCCAGTACTTTTTTTGAACAACTTGTGATTGATGATTTGATTGAAAATGCTGAAAATGACCAGGAGAGATTAAGGCTTCTTGATGAAAAAATGAAGGGCGATATAGGTACAATATTTAGACAGATTTCATACTTTAATTATGAATTAGCGTTGCATACAAAAATAAGAAAAGATGGTAGTGCATCAAAAGAAGAGATGGCCTCAATGTTCCTTGATGAATCAAAAAGATTCGCTGGGCCAGTTTTGTCACCGGCAGAAGATGATGGTTATGCTTTCATTTACATTCCTCACCTTAGGTACTTCTTTTATGTTTATAGTTATGCCCTTGGCCAAATAATAAGTAGAGCTCTCGTTGCAAAGTATAAATCTGATAATAGCTTTATTGAAAAGGTAGAAGAGTTTCTAAAGGCCGGCCAGTCTATGTCACCAAGAGATATCTTCTTAAAAACAGGAATTGACATTGCTGATCCAAAGTTTATTCAGGCCGGCCTTGATGCTGTGGAGAAGGATGTTAAAAAATACGAAGAGGTGGTGAATAAATTGAAAAAGTAGCCAATTATGCTATATTAGACAGCATGAATTCTAAAGAAATACGCCAGAAGTACCTAGGTTTTTTTGAAAAAAGGGGTCACGCTATTTTACCAAGCACATCTCTTGTTCCAGAAAATGACCCCTCAGTTCTATTTAACACCGCGGGCATGCAACCACTCGTTCCACATCTTTTGGGTGAAAAGCATCCGCTTGGAAAGCGTCTTACAAGTATACAAAAGTGTGTCAGAACAATAGATCTTGAGTCTGTTGGTGACAACTCGCATGCTACTTTTTTTGAGATGATGGGCAACTGGTCACTTGGCGATTATTTCAAAAAGGAATCCATCAATTGGAGTTTTGAACTCCTTACATCCAAAGAAGGCTTTGGTCTCGATGCAAATAGACTATACGTAACTTGTTTTGAAGGTGATGAAAATGCACCAAAGGATGAAGAAAGTGCCGGTATTTGGAAAGAGATTTTTGATAAGAATGGTGTAAAAGGGAACAGAATATTTTTTATGTCTGCTGAAGATAATTGGTGGAGCGCAGGGGATAACAGCCCATGTGGTGCTGATACAGAGATTTTTTATGATCTAACAAATTCTCACAAAGAAGGTCTGACACATGAAGAATTTATTAAAGCCAATTCTGCCCAAGAACTTGTTGAAATCTGGAACAATGTTTTCATGGAGTACGAGAAGAAAGATGGAAAGATTATTGGAAAGTTGGCAAATAAAAATGTTGACACAGGTGCTGGTTTTGAGAGATTCGCCATGGTTTTGAATGGCAAAGATAACTTCTACGATACAGATCTTTTTGATGAAATTTTTTCAAAAATTGAAGAACAAAAAACTGAATTATCAGTGAATTCAGCTTTGAGCGAAAAAGAAGCTCTTCGTGTAAAAAGAATTATTGCAGATCATATAAGAACGTCTGTTATGCTTATTTCAGATGGAGTAACTCCTTCAAACACTGATCAAGGTTATATTCTAAGAAGATTATTGAGACGCGCTGTTAGATTTGCAGATAATTTGGGACTTAAAAAAGGTTCTTTGTTCTGGATAGCGGACGCTGTTGTAAGCACGTATGCTGATATTTATGAAAATGTTGCAAAACAAAGAGAAACTATCAAGGTTACAATAGATACTGAAGAGCAAAAATTTAGGAACACTCTTTCTCATGGACTGAAAGAATTTGATAGAATCGTTAAAAAAATGGAAGGTGATACGATAAGCGGAAAAGATGCTTTTGTGTTATTTAGTACCTATGGTTTTCCAATTGAAATGACAATAGAGATGGCAGGAGAAATCGAGAAAAAAATAGACAGAGAAGACTTTGACGAAGAAATGAAGAAGCACCAGGATCTATCAAGATCGGGTGCTGGGCAAAAATTTAAGGGTGGAATGGGGGACACGAGTGATATATCGATTAAATACCATACAGCTACTCATCTTTTGCATCAGGCACTAAGAGAAGTTCTTGGAACTCACGTCTCACAAAAGGGAAGTAATATTACTCCAGATAGACTGCGTTTTGATTTTGCTCATACGGCAAAAATGACCGATGAAGAAAAACAGCGCGTTGAAGATATCGTAAATAAAAAAATTGAGGAATCTTTGCCTGTTAATGTCGTAGAATTGCCATTTGCTGAAGCTGAAAAAACTGGTGCCCTTCACTTCTTTGGTGAAAAGTATGGAGATAAGGTGACCCTTTATTATATTGGCGATACAATCGATGAGGCATTTTCTAAAGAATTTTGTGGAGGTCCGCACGTAAAAAATACATCAGAACTTGGTCACTTTAAAATTCAAAAGGAAGAGGCGGTAGCACAAGGGGTGAGACGTATAAAGGCGGTCCTATCCTAGAGTCACTCTTGAAACTTTTGTTTTTCATTTATGTATTTGTATTTCTTTCTATATTTTTGGAATTAATGAATATGTATATTATCTGGATCTCGTGTATACATTTTCTAAAAATCTTTGCTATAATATCACTAATGAAATCTAACACATCTATAATTGCCTATGTCGGAAACGGAGTTGTTAAAGGTGGTTTGGTTTATCATGAAAAAGGTAAAAACCCAATCGTCCTGTCTGCCAGAAAAAGAGATTTAAAATATTACGACGAAAGAGACAGGGACCACATAGAAACTCTTATATTGTCGGAGTTTGAGACTTTGATGAAAGAAATTAAGACAGAAGATTTTCCAAAACTACACAATAAAAAATGTGGGAAGCCTGATAGCGCTCTAATAATTTTGGCTTCTCCTTGGTATTTATCGGAGACAAACACTATTAAAATGCAAGAATCCAAGCCTTTTTTGGTAACAGAAGATTTGATGAATAAGGCGACATCTAACATTATAAAAGCTTATAAAGGTGAGAGAGATAATATAACTGTTCTAGAACAAAATTTCTTATCTGTGGTTGTGAATGGTTATAATATTTCAAATCCTATTGGCAAGAAGGTTAAAGATCTTGATGTAAATGTTTTTACGAGTTATGCAAGGGCCGATTCTATTAAAAAGATTGAGGATATTGTTAGTAGTAATTTCCACATGCACAATATTCATATTCACTCTCAGTCCCTTGTATCATTTTCAGCAATTAATGATTTGTACACAGATCTTAAAGATTATACTGTCATAGATATAACGTCTGTTCTTACTGAGGTTTTGATTGTGAAAGAAAACATCCTTAGAGATACAGCCTCTTTTCCTCTCGGAAGATATTCTCTAATGCAAAGCGTATCAGAAACGATAAATCCAAAACCTGCCGATTCTACCCCAGATGGATCAAACCCAACATTATTATCACTTGATGCAACTGAATCATTAATTGAATCGTATGCAAATAATAAATTAGAGCCTGAACTAGGACAAAGAGTCGGCTCCGCAATAAAAATAGCTGAGAAAGACTGGCTAAATAGTTTTTCTTCCGTTTTAAGGCAAATTACAGTTAATGGGGCTTTGCCTAAGGATGTATTTTTGTTTGCAAAATATGATATTGCCAATATTTTTAAACAGTTTATTGAAAATGAGGAGTATCAACAATTTGCCTTAACATCGGGAAAATTTGACATAAAAATTGTAAGTCCAAAAGACGCATCTTCTGTTTGTGATATAGACAAGGACGCAAATACAGACCAAGACCTAGATATTTCAATCGTTATAGGTGCACTTTTCAACAACAAAAAATTATTTGCTTAAAAATCAATTGAGTTTCGTGTTATATTTATATTATGACCAAGAAATCTAAATTTTACGATATAGTCCCTAAGGAAAGTAAATCAATACGCAATATTCCTATTCCAGAAAAAGGAAAGGCCGATGATGAAGGATACATAGAATCTAACGAATTGCATCAAGGGGTTGAGATGAGTAGAAAAAACAGGCATTCTGCAAGCAAGGACTCTTTGAACAAAAATGCTGTTAAGAAGCACAATCATGAGGAATCATCTAGTGTCGAAATTAAGAAGCTGGAGAGACCTATAACTAATGTTAATGAATATAATGAAGATGAGTATATTGAAATTATAGACCATAAGACTTCAGATGATGATATTGTTGAAGAAGTTCACATGCTTGGAGAAAATAAGGAACAAATAGAGAAGACTAAAATTCCTGCTTTAGCTGAAACCGAAAATGAAGATTTTAGCGATTATACAAAAAACACCATAAACAATGGTCGTGATAGAAAGTATTTCTTTACGGGATTTTTTCGTGGTTCATATAAGTTACCTATATTGATTTTTATAATTCTAATTGTGTGTTTTTTCGGTTTAACATTATTTAGTTCTGCAACCGTTATTATTAAGACTGAAGACCTTAAGGCTTCTTTGGGCTCCGGATATAATTTTGATGCAGGCGATGGGGAAGTTTTGCAATCCACTTCATCGGATTCAATAAGTACTGATGCAAACGGAACTGTTAAACTAAATAAAAAATCAACCGGAACTGTGGTTATTTTCAACAACACAAGCGCAAGCCAAAAACTTACAAAAGGAACAAGAATGCAGACACCTGCTGGTTTAGTTTACTTACTTGATGCCGCCGTCACTGTGCCAGCTAAAAAAACAGTGGCCAAAAAAGCTGTTTTAGGTAGTGTCACAACAACAGTTACAGCTGAGGCTGTTGGCGATAAATACAATTCTGGCCCAAAGGACTTTACGTTTGTCGGATTCAAGGGCACTGCTAAGTTTGATACTATATATGGTAGATCAAAAGGAAATCTTGCTGGTGGATTTTCAGGTGATGTTCCTAATATTTCTCAAAAGGATCTTGCAAGCCAAATCGCTGATGCTAAGGATAAAATGAAGGACACCTTACTTTCCTTATTAAAAAAACAGGCTGATTCTAGATATTTGATTATTAATAATGATACTCTTCAATATAAAATAATAAATTCAGAAACTAGACTTTCTGATGATAAAAAACAGGCAGTGGTGAAAATTGACGGATCCCTTCAAGCTGAAACCCTATTAAATGCTTCCATGACTGATGCTTCTAAGACCATCTTGGGTGCAGAAGATGTAAATGGCTTTAAATATGAAGTTAATTTATCATCAAGTACTATAGATATATCTAATTCAACATCTACTGGTAACGGACAAATAACGGCTACAGGAGATGTTCAGGTTGGAGTATCTGTAAATAAGGACGAATTGGCAAAAAGCTTACAAAATAAAGGCAAAAAAGAGGCTTTAGCCCTACTTCAACAAACTAAAGGAATAACTTATGCTCAAATTAAGATTTTTCCTTTCTGGAAGACGGCTCTACCAAAGGCGAAGGGGATAACTATACTTGTGCAAGATTAAATATCGTGCTAGTCTAATGCTTATACAAATGGATGCATCAAAACAAGGCAAGAAGCTGTTCCAAGGAATCGTCACAGAATCATTACCTGATACACATTTCAGAGTAAAGTTATTGGACGAGGACAAGGAAATAATGACGTATCTTGGCGGTAAAATGAAAATCAATAGAATCCGTATATTTATCGGAGATAAGGTAACTGTCGAGATAGATCAATACGGAGGAAAGGGTAGAATTGTCCGCCGAATGTAACAAAATAATGTAAACCGGGAGGAGCGACCCGCACGTGTATTATCGTGTATATAATAAAGCTTTACATTATTTTGGAATTATAGTAGTATCGTTTTCACGACTTTAAATAATAATATGAAAGTAAAAGCATCCGTCAAAAAGCGTTGTGTAAAGTGTAGAACCGTCAGAAGAGACGGTGTTGTGCGTGTAATTTGCCCAGCAAACGCTAGACACAAGCAAAGACAGGGCTAAGGTTTCGGTAATCATAAAAATATATGCGTATCCTTGGTATAACTATTCCCGAAGAAAAAAGAATTGAAATGGCCTTAACGGCGATATTTGGTATTGGCCGTGCAAGAGCTCATAAAATTTTAGATGAGGCTGGTGTTGAATTTGGTAAAAAGCCAAAAGATTTAACTGCTGATGAAGAAGGTAAAATTCGTCAAATTATTGAATCATTCAAGCTAGAAGCTGATCTAAAGCGTGAGGTTGGTGCAAACATCAAGAGACTTAAGGATATTAAGTCTTACAGAGGATTGCGTCACTCTCGTAGATTGCCTGCGCGTGGTCAGCGTACAAAGACAAATGCCAGAACTCTTAAGGGTCCTAAGAAGACTATGGGTTCAGGTAAGAAGAAAGAGTCTAAGAAATAATTTTAATTTATAATCAATATGGGAAAGAAGAGAATTGTAACAGCCGGAAAGAATTCTGAAGGCGCAAAAAAGACATCGACAGCTTCATCAAAAAAGAAGATGGATTCTGGTATCCTTTGTATTCAGTCAACTTACAATAACACAAAAGTTATTTTAACTGACGTTAAGGGTAATGCGGTAGCTTGGTCATCATCGGGTTCACTTGGTTTTAAAGGTGCAAAAAAGGGTACTCCTTTTGCAGCTGCAAAAGTTGGTGAGCTTCTAGCTGATAAGGCAATAGCAATGGGAGTCAAAGAAGTATCGGCTGTGGTTAAGGGTGTTGGTTCAGGTAGAGAATCAGCAATTAGAGCATTTATTAGTAAAGGAATCAGTATATCTTCTGTAAAAGATGCCACTGGTGTTCCTTTTAATGGCCCTAAAGCAAAAAAGCCAAGACGTGTATAGTCTTTAAATAAAGATAAAACTATGATAACAGGACCAAAATACAAAATAGCGAGAAGACTGGGAGCGCCCATCTTTGAAAAAACACAGACAGCAAAGTTTAAGGCTAGAGCTGAGCGTGATTTTGCTTCAAAGAAAAAGAGAGGAGGCCCTAGAAGTGACTACGGAAAGCAATTGATTGAGAAGCAAAAAGCAAGATTTACTTACGGTATTTCTGAAAAACAATTTTCAAATTACGTTAATAAGGTTATTGAGTCAAAATCAACAATCCCTACCGTAAAAATCTTTGAGGCACTAGAGACAAGACTTGATAATGTAATCTACAGACTGGGACTTGTTCCTACAAGAAGATTTGCAAGACAAGCTGCATCTCATGGACACATACTTGTGAACGGAAGACGTTTAACTATTCCTTCATACGTGGTTAAAATAGGAGATCAAATTTCAGTAAGAGAAGGTAGTAAGAATAATGGTATTTTTTCTAATATTGATGAAATAATCAAGACAAAAGAAACACCAGCATGGCTTACATGGAACTCAGAAAAGCGAACGGCATCAGTACTTAAAATGCCAAGTATTGAAGGCCAAGATTTACTGTTTGACCTTGGTACAGTGATTGAATTTTATAAAAAGTAGTATTTAATTTTAAAAACACCATGACCGAGACAAATATTGTATTACCATCAAAACCAAAGATTATAGAAGAAACCTCAACAAAGGGAACTTATGAGATAGAGGGTCTTTATCCTGGATATGGACATACTCTTGGAAACTCTTTGAGACGTATAATTCTTTCATCACTAACTGGCGCTGCAATAACAAAAGTTAAAATTGCAGGTGTTCCTCATGAATTTTCTACAATTGATGGTGTTAAAGAAGATGTGATAAACATCATTCTTAATCTTAAGAAAGTTAGATTCTCTCTAACAACTGATGAGCCACAAGTTGTGAATATAAAAATTAGAGGAGAAAACGTGGTTAAAGCAGGAGATATTAAGCTATCAGGTCAAGTTATTTTGGCAAATCCTGAGCTTCATTTGTTCACAATAACACACAAGGATACAGAGGTAGACATGGAAATCACAATAGAACAAGGTGTTGGTTACGTTAGAAAAGAAGAAATAGAAAAAGAAAGAGTAGAAATTGGTGCAATTGCACTGGATGCCGCTTTTTCTCCAATAATCTCTGCAAACTACGATGTAGAAGAAATGCGTGTTGGAGACAGAACTGACTTCAATAAACTGACTTTGATGATACAAACTGACGGAACTCTATCTCCTCATGAGGCGTTAGAGAAATCAATTGAAATAATGATTAATCAATTAAGAGCAATTGTTGGTTTCAAGGAAGATAAAATTGAAGTTGCTGCTCATAATAAAGAGAAGGAAGTTGCTGAAGAATCTTCAAAGGTTTCAACTTTGGAGGATAAAGAGGCACTAGACGATGCGCTAAAGACTCGTATAGAATCAATAAACCTTTCACAAAGAACAACAAACGCTCTTGTGAACGCAAATATTAGAACTATCGGAGGACTTATTCGTAAAAAAGAAAAAGACATTCTTGATATTGAAGGACTAGGAAACAAGGGGTTAGAAGAAATAAAAGGACTACTTGAGTCACTAGGTCTATCACTTAAAGAATAAGTGTAGGATTGAAATTAATTAATTATTAAGAAATAAAAGAAAAGCCATGAGACATCATAATGCAAACAGAAAATTCGGTCGAAAGACAAACCAACGCAGAGCACTGCTACGTTCACTTGCTCGTGAGCTTTTCTTGCATGGTAAAATTGTAACAACAGAAGCTAAGGCAAAGGAGCTAAGACCATATGCAGAAGAGTTGATAACTATCGCTCGTCAAAATACTGTAGCATCAAGAAGACAAGTTGAGTCAAGAATGGCAAACAATGTTATTTCAAAGAAAATCTCAAATATAATTGCTCCTCAATACCTAGAAGTTAATGGGGGATACACAAGAATTATCAAACTAGATCGTCGTCCTTCTGATGGAAGTAAGATGGCTGCAATTGAATTAATTTCAAAATAATTATAAATATATGAAGTACGTAATAGACGCAAAAAATAAAAAGATAGGAAGAGTTGCACAAGAGGCCGCATCTGTTTTGATGGGAAAAAACTCTGTAAACTATTCAAAAAACTCAATCCCTGAGATTACTGTTGAGATCATCAATACTTCAAAAGCAGACATTAATGCTCAAAGAAAGGATGATAAGTATTACAAGAACTACTCAGGATATCCTGGAGGACAAAGAGTTAGAACTATGTCAAAAGTTATAGAGGATAAGGGATATTCAGAGGTATTCAGAATAGCTGTAAACGGAATGCTTCCAGATAACAAGCTTAAGGCAAAGATGATGACTCATTTAACTGTTACTGAGTAATATCATAATCGCAAAAATATCTTAATTTAAATAATAATATGACTGAACACAAAAAATATACAGAAACAATTGGAAGAAGAAAGACAGCGTCAGCTAGAGCAAGAATAACTGAGGCTACAAAATCTTCCATAACAGTAAACGGCAAAGAGCTTGCTGAATACTTTAAGACTGCAACACTTCAAGCTAAAGCAATAGCTGCGCTTGATCTAGCAGAACATAAATTTGCTATTACAGCTAAAGTTGTAGGAGGTGGAATTGCTGGCCAAGCAGAAGCCGTAAGACATGCTATCGCTCGTGCAATTGAAAAGCATACTCCAGCACTTCGTGGCGTTCTAAAGCATGAAGGACTTCTAAGAAGAGATCCTAGAGCCAAGGAAAGAAGAAAGTTCGGATTGAAGAAAGCTAGAAAGGCTCCACAGTGGTCAAAGCGTTAATTCAAACAACTACTCAGAAAAACAAAATACAGAAAATAAGAATCGGCCGGCAACTCTGGTACATTCCAAAATTCAAAAAAGCAGAGACTCCTCACAAAGGAGTTTTTGTCTATATTGTGTGATATAATTTCATGAACATTTTTCGAATTAATATTAATTTAATTTTATTCTTATGAAGGACTACTTAAAAGTGTTTAAATTCAGTGTTAAACAGGCTATAAAATCAGCGCCAATTCTAACTATTGCTTTGGTTGTAATTATTTTTCTTAGTGCTCAAATTCCATTCTTGGGATATAAAATTTCTGCTGACATTATTAACAACCTGATTGATTATGCCAAGAATCCTGGATCTGGATTAAGTGTTATTTTTAAGCTTGCATTATTGTGGGCCTTGATTGAATCAGCGCTAAGTTTACTAAATAGATTAAACAGCTATATAAATGCAATTTGGAGATATAAATTACAAATTAATTCAGAGATTATGTTTGCGGAACAGGCGACGAATCTTGACCTTGGAAGGTTGGAAAGTAAGGACTTTCAAAACTTAAAGCAAAGAGCTCTCAGAAGGCAAATGTTTCCACTCGTTGAGATTTTTTCATATTTTCTGTATATCATTAATCCAGTTTCTATAATAATAACCTCCTCACTTATTATCGGGTTATTAGACTGGAGAATATACTTGATTTCAATTATTTCAATTATTCCTCAAATATTAATTGAAAAGAAATATGGAAAAAAGAGTTGGGGTATTTGGAGTAGTGGCGGGGGTGAGGATCAAAGAAGATATTATGAGTACAGATCACATATAACAAATACAGACAGGCTACCAGAAGTAAAAAGATTTGGATCTTTAAACTATTTTAAACAAAAGACCCTTGATATTTTTAAGGAGACAACAGAAAAATTAGAAAAAAATGAAGGGGAGAGATTTAAAAAATACACAGGCGTTGAAGTTATAAATATAATTAGTTTTATAGCGGTCATATTTATATTATTAACACACATAACCGACGGGAAAATACTTATTGGTGCATTTTTATTTTATTCGCAGTCTATAGATAAGTTCTCAGGAGCTGTTTCTAATCTTTTTGTCGGAATGGCTTATCAAGAAGAAAATATAGCTCTATCAAATGACATCATAGATTTTCTTAATGTTAAACCATTGGTAAAAACCCATCAGCCTGTAGAGTTTCCAATAAAGAAGCCAGACGTTGGTCCAGAAATCGTATTTGATAATGTTGTCTTTGCATACCCAGACACAGATAAGGTTATACTAGATGGAGTTTCCTTTACAATCAAATCTGGAGAAAGAATCGGTCTTATTGGAATAAATGGTGCTGGTAAGTCGACAATTGTTAAACTGTTGTTAAGAATGTATGACCCAACATCTGGAAAGATTACAGTTGATGGAATTGATTTGAAACACATAAGGCCAGAAGATTGGTGGGTGCATTTATCTACTTTGATGCAGGACTACAATAAATATACATCTCTAACACTGAAAGAGTCCTTGTTGGTATGCAATCTAGGCAGAAAGAGTAAGCTGGATGAAAATCGTTTTCTTGAAAGCCTAAGAAAAAGTAAGGCCGATGAGTTTGTCGAAAAATGGGATAACAAATATGACTCTATGCTTGGCAAGGAATTTGCTGGAGAATCTTTATCTAAAGGACAAGCCCAAAAATTAGCTCTCGCCAGAACTTTTTACAAAGAAGCTTCTGTTATGATATTAGATGAACCAACAGCTGCAATTGATGCAGAATCGGAAATTGAAATTTTTGAAGAGCTAGAGAAAATACCGAGAACAGTTTCCATTCTTTATATAAGTCACGACATGGCAACAATCAAGAAAGCGGATAGGATAATGTTGATTGAGGATGGTAAAATTGTGGAAAATGGTGACCATGATACTTTGATTAAAAAGAAGGGGCATTATGCAAGGATTTACAACGCTCAACTTCAAAACTTAACAAAAGCGACGAGCTAATATATAATCAAAAAACTATGAAAGATGACAAGAAAAAACAAGATATTACTGAAGAAACCCCGTTGAATGATGATACAAACGTTGATTTCTCTAATAAAACCCCTTTTGAAGACATTGAAATTGAGGAATTTGAAGATACCGATGATGAAGGTGGGGAGTTAGGTTCTGCAGCAAAAATGAAGAAACTTAGAGAAAAACTCAAGGTTGCTATTGAGGAAAAACAACAATATCTAAACGGTTGGCAAAAAGAAAAAGCTGAATTCATTAATATAAGGCGTCGCGATGAGGAATCTAAGCAAGAATTCTTAAAATATGCTGTTTCAGGCCTTCTAGAAGAGCTTTTGCCGGTGCTAGACAGCTTTGATATCGCAATGTCTAATAAAGAAGCCTGGAACGCTGTTTCTGGACAATGGCAGGCTGGTATGGAGACGGTTTATAATCAATTTAAGGCTATTTTGGCTAAAAATGGAGTGGAGTCCTTTGGTAATACTGGAGACCCTGCTGACCCTGCAAAATTTCACATGATTGGGGTAGATGAAACTACTGATGCAAAACAAGACCATACAGTTTCCGTAGTTTTGCAAAAAGGATACATGTTTAAAGAAAAGGTTCTAAGGCCTGCAATGGTTAGGGTTTATCAAAAATAATAAAAAAAATATTATTTACTAAAATCAGGTCATGCCAAATCCAATCTTAATTCTAATAGTAACTCAAATACTTTTTACCACTAGTGACTTTATCGCTAAGTATTTTATGACTAGGTTTGGTTTTAATTTAAATAACTTCTTATCGATTTGGTTTATTGTCTACGTATTGATCCGTATCCTTGCAACTTTTGGACAATTGTATATCTTCACCCAATTAGGATTAGGAAGGACGATGGCCTTGATGGGTGCTGTGTCCCTTGTTTTATCCGCAAGTCTTGCTTTTCTTCTTTTGGGAGAAATAATAACGACAGCACAGTACATAGGAATTACCTTAGTTGTTATTGCGTTTCTTGCTCTTGCTTTTGTAAAATAAGACCATAGATAAGATTTGACATCTATGCTATAATACGAGCCTAAAAGAGATGATTATCGCCCAAAAAACATATAAACATAAGGTTTTATTGCTAATGAAGGTTGGATTGGCTGTTTTTATGGTGGTTATTTTTCTAGCCCAAAATGCTAGCGCTGGCACCTTGGAGGCCAAAAATTTTGTTTACAAGAAGCTAAATGCTACTGAGACACAATATTTCCTAAGTAATCTAAATGTGTTACCAGATGCCGGCGGGACTGAATCCACGCTTGGCCAAGGTCTAAACCTTGAACTCATCTCAGCTCAAATTTCTGCTCATATCAAAAATGCAGTTGAACCACTATTATTACAAGAAGCTTCAGTTGTAAAAACAATTTCTCCTGCATTTACTGCGCACCAAAGCTCGTCAAATATTTTACTATACTCAACATTACTTGCAGTTCTTTCAATACTTTTTATAGAAAAACAAAGACAGATTTTTAGCGCAACAAAATCGCTCAAACTTAAAAAACTTTTAGTCAGCATTTCACCAAGATCTCCAAACCTTGTTATTTAATTTATCTTTCGCAAATTATAAGAAATTAATTAAATAACTAAATATCGATGAGTGTGGCTGGCGCTATTTTTGTGCGCGGGCAACATTTCGTCAAAACAAAACATATGTCAAAAATAATAGGAATAGACTTAGGAACTACTAACTCAGCGGTTGCAGTAATGGAGGCTGGGGCTCCAAAGATTCTTGAAAACGCAGAAGGATCAAGAACTACACCCTCAATAATTGCGATCTCAAAGACAAATGAAAGACTTGTTGGTCTTTTGGCAAAGCGTCAAGCTGTGACTAATCCCAAAAATACCGTTTATGGTATTAAGAGATTTATTGGGCACAGTTTTGATGAGGCTGGAGTTCAAGCAGATATGAAAACTGTCGCTTATGAAATTTCAAAAGCAGACAATAACGGAGTAAATATTAAGATGGGAGATAAGAATTATACTCCTGAAGAAGTTTCAGCAATGATTCTTTCTAAGATCAAAGCAGATGTTGAAGCAAAGCTTGGCGAAAAGATAACTCAAGCGGTTATTACTGTTCCTGCATACTTTAACGACTCACAAAGACAAGCAACAAAGGATGCTGGTAAAATTGCAGGTCTTGAAGTGATGCGTATTATCAATGAGCCAACAGCGGCCGCTCTTGCTTACGGATTCAATAAAAAGAAAGATGAAAAACTAGCAGTCTTTGACTTTGGTGGAGGTACATTTGATATCTCAATTCTTGAAGTTGGCGATGATGTTGTGGAGGTTAAAGCAACAGATGGAGACCACAGATTGGGAGGACGTGACATTGACTACAAACTTCTAAATTACATCGCTGATGAATTTAAGAAGGAAAATGGAATTGATCTTAAAAAAGATCCTCTTGCAATGCAAAGACTTGATGAGTCGGCAGAAAAAGCAAAAATTGAACTTTCAACTGCAACAGAGACTGAAATCAATATTCCATTCATTGCAAACGATGATTCAGGCCCAAGACACTTGGTATTGAAGTTAACTCGTGCAAAATTGGAAGAAATTGCAGATGAGTATGTAGAGCGTGCAATGCAAATAACAAAGCGTGCCATGGAAGCATCGCCATTCAAGGTTGGAGAAATCAATGAAGTAATCTTGGTTGGAGGTCAAACAAGAATGCCAAAAATCAGAGAGGCTGTTAAGGCTTTCTTTGGTAAAGAACCAAATCAAACCATTAACCCAGATGAGGTTGTTGCGCTTGGTGCTGCAATTCAAGGAGGAGTTCTAGCGGGAGATGTAAAAGACATTTTACTTCTAGATGTTATTCCACTTTCACTTGGAATTGAAACTATGGGAAATGTTTCGACAAAATTAGTTGAGAGAAATACAACAATCCCTACATCTCGTTCACAAATCTTTTCAACCGCAGCTGATAATCAAACATCGGTTGAAATTCATATCGTTCAAGGAGAACGCGCGCTTGCAAAAGACAATAAATCCCTTGGAAGATTTATCTTAGACGGTATTCCACCTGCACCTCGCGGAATGCCACAAGTTGAAGTTACATTTGACGTTGACGCAAACGGAATTCTAAATGTCAAAGCAAAAGAAAAGACTACAAACAAGGAACAGTCAATTAGAATTGAAGCAAGCTCAAGTCTTTCAAAAGAAGATATTGAAAAAATGAAAAAGGATGCGGAAATGTATGCAGCGGAAGATGAAAAGAAGAAAGAGGAAATTGAGGCTAGAAACACCGCTGATAATATGATTTATACAGCAGAGAAAGCTATCAAAGAAAATAAAGAAAAACTTCCGGCTGAAGTTGTAACTTCTGTTGAAGAAAAGATAACAGCACTTCGTACAATTAAAGATAATGGCGAATTGGAAGCTGTTAAAAAGGCAACCGGGGAACTATCATCTGAAATGTCAAAGATTGGTGAAGCTATGAGTAAAGCGGGAGCTACACCTGAGGCTGGTGCAACACCAGAGACTGGCACAGCAACAGAGGGTGCTCAAAGTGAACAAACTGGGCCAACTACTGAAACACCAGAAGGCGATAATGTTAGAGATGCGGAGACTAAATAATCTTTTTTAGAAATCACGCAATTCTGCGTGAGCGAATGCCTTTGTTTGGAGTGTTTAACTCGTACTTAAGGCATTCGTCATACAAATTAATAAAATCAATCAAATTCACAAAAAATGCCAAAAGATTATTACAAATCACTGGGGATAAATAAAAATGCAAGCAAAGATGAAATAAAAAAAGCATTCAGGAAACTTGCGCATGAACATCACCCAGATAAAAATCCAAAAGACGCAGATAAATTTAAAGAAATATCTGAAGCTTATAGTGTATTGTCTGATGATTCTAAACGTGCCCAATATGATCAATTTGGATCAGCTGGACCAGGATTTTCTGGTGGCGGAGGAGGTTTTGGCGGAGAGCAAGGGCAAGGCGGATTTGGAGGATTTGATTTTTCAGGATTTCAAGGTGGCTTTGGTGGGGGTCAAGGTTTTGGACAAGACGGTGTGGAGTTTGATTTGGGCGATATCTTTGGGAGTGTTTTTGGCGGCGGAAGAAATTCGTCAAAAAAACAAAGGCAGGGAAGGGATATCGAATTGGATATAGAAATAGATTTTAAATCGTCAATATTTGGAAAGGAAGAGGAGATTAAAGTAAGCAAAGACAGCACCTGTGCACACTGCAAGGGGACAAGGGGTGAACCTAATTCAAAATTTGATGATTGTGGAACTTGTCATGGAACAGGAACTGTCTATGAGATAAAAAGAACTTTTTTTGGACAAATGCAAAATGCTAAAGTTTGCGATATTTGTTTTGGCACAGGAAAAATTCCTAAAGAAAAGTGTCATGTCTGTAAGGGGCAGGGGACGGTTCATAGTACAGAGACTATAAACGTAATTATTCCACCGGGAATTAATCCGGGAGATACATTAAAAGTTCAAGGAAAAGGTGAATCTGTAACAGGTGGTCTATCTGGAGACTTGTATATTAAACTTCATGTCAAAAAACATCCAAAAATAATCAAAGATGAATACAATTTGATCTACCCACTGGAAATTAAACTAACAGACGCATTGTTGGGCGCCGATATTAAAGTTGAAGCACTGGATGGTGATTTAACATTAACTATACCTGCTGGAATTTCTCACGGAGAATTATTACGAGTTAGGGGCAGGGGAGTTCCTATGGATAACAAGGCAAGTCGTAGAGGAGATTTGCTATTTAAAATTTCTGTAAATATTCCAAAAAGATTATCTAGAGAATCTAAGAAACTATTGGAGGACTTGAGAAGAGAAGGGCTATAGAATTTTCGTTCCGCTTAAATCCTAATTCGTTCCGCTTCGTTTGACTTACTAACCTTCTGTGGTATTCTACTGTCTAGATTCGGTCATTGGCATGTCCGGTCTTCTCAATTTGGAAAAAATCAAACCACCCCCCCCCCCACAATCATGAAACTGTTTACTACTGTTGTGATGGCATCTTTTGCCATCGTCCTGTCTAGCTGCACCAACTCCGACAACACGGGAAATTCTCCCGCACCTCATCCGGCGCTCGCCAAAATCAAGGTCGTCAACCGCGCCGGCAATAACGGCAAGGAGGCTGTGGCGACCCAGTGTATCGTCAAAACCATTGACGGAAAGTCTGTTTCTCCTGGGGAACAGGCCTTTGCACTGATGCATCCGGGAAAGAGGAGGGTTTCCTTCACTTACCAGAAATGGACTTCTGGTCAAACGACCAACCATCAGATCAAGCATGTCGCTTCGTTGAGGCAGGTTTGTGTTGATGCCGAGTTCAAGGCCGGAGGAGTATATTGGCTGGACGTCAGTCATCTCAAACCAGAAGCAACCGATGGCTGTTGTTCCGTCTCGGCGACGGACGGTCAGCTTGTTTACGAATTGACCGGCAAAGCGAAGATCGTGGAGGTCAAATAACCCTTCACGAAAAACATCAACAAATTTAAAGTCTCGGCGGAGTAACCTTCGCCGAGACTTTTTGTTTTTTAAAAGGATGCAATATTAAATATATTAGTGTATAATGATTCCATTATGGCAAAAAGAGCAACAGGAGTTGGAAAAGGAAAAGTTTCTCGTTCTAAAAAAACAAAGAAGAGACTTGCAGTAAAGCATGCAAAAATAGCAGCAAGAGTTACTAAGAGAAAATAATAAATTTCTTAATAATTTTAGATTAATTACTCATCTAATAATGTATTTGTTGATGAGTTTTTATGTTATTATTAAAATAATGAATAAAATAACATATTTACTAGAACTTTACGCACCAGGGGTGCTTCGCATAGGAATGGCCTCGGTGGTTTTATGGTTCAGTATTCAACAATTTTTACACAACAGTGTTTGGACAGCCTACGTACCAGATTCAATAATAAGCCTTACACACATGAGTGCTCCAACAATCGTCTTGTTAAATGCTATTTTTGAATTAGTCTTTGGATTGGCGATGATGTTTGGCTGGTATACAAGGCTCGCTTCATTGCTTCTGGCTCTTCATCTTTTTGATATCATGTGGGTTGTGGGATATGGAGAGATTGGCGTTCGTGATTTTGGACTAGCTGTTGGAACTCTTGTCGTCTTTATGAATGGCCCAGATGTTTTTTGCTGGAAGCAAAGAATACGAAAGACACAATTTATTTCAGCTTCACAGTCAGACTCGCAAATACAAGAAGCACAAGCACCCTCAAACTTTTCTGGTATATCATCGCAGGGGATAAGAAGGATATAGAAATATAAATTTAATTAATAGTCAGATTTCTAAAATGAATCTGACTCACACACAAAAATGAATTCGATAAATCAATCATACAAAAAAATAGGAATCCTTATTGGCATAGTGGCTGTTCTTGCTGTTATTATTGTTACTTTTGCTAATGAAGATGAACAGGATGTGGCTTCAACTAATGACACCCAACCCTCGGTTCAAACGCAAAATTCTGATGTAG
The DNA here is from genome assembly GCA_903821355.1 of uncultured bacterium. Classification (GTDB taxonomy): domain Bacteria; phylum Patescibacteriota; class Minisyncoccia; order Phycocordibacterales; family CAIZLB01; genus CAIJKW01. Next base: position 48,619 of record CAIJKW010000022.1, read on the forward strand.
GAAATAAAAACTCAAATCAGTCAGGTGAATCTTCGTCAAACACACCAACAACACAGACTCCTGTGGTTATACCGAAGCAGACAAAACCATCAAATACAAAACAAACTACTGTTTACAAGAACGGAACATATACAGCAGACGGCTCTTATATGACTCCAGAAGGAAACGTTTCTATTAACGTTACCGTGACGCTCGCAAATGATATAATTACAGATGCAAATGTCACATCAGTATCAGGTGATCGTACTTCAGTGAGATATCAAAATAAATTTATATCTGGATACAAACAATATGTTGTTGGCAAAAACATTGCAGATGTTCAACTATCAAAAGTCTCTGGGTCATCGCTTACTCCAGAAGGTTTCAATAATGCCCTTGCGACAATAAAATCACAGGCTAAATCATAGTCCTAAAATTATAATAAATAAAATATGGCCCAATTAAATTTCAAGGCTATAGGTACGAGTTGGCAGATTGATATTTATCAAAATATCGATCAAAAAAAAGAAGCTGAAATTTTTTCTAACATAAAAGACCGCATAGAAACTTTTGAAAGTAATTATTCTAGATTTAGAGATAATTCAATTGTGACGAAGATTTCAAAAGAAGAATCGAAAGGGAAAATATATGAATTGCCAGATGATGCAGAAAAGATGTTTACACTCTATCATGATCTTTATGTTTTAACCGATGGTTTTTTTACACCACTCGTTGGTAATCTTCTTTCTGATGCAGGATATGACGCCAAGTATTCTCTAGAAAAGCAAAAAGAATTAACGACCCCGCCAACTTGGGATGAAGCGCTTGAATATCATCGTAATAAACTTCTGGTTAAAAAACCTGTGCTACTTGATTTTGGTGCAGCAGGCAAAGGCTACATTATTGATATAGTAGGAGAATTGTTAGAAAACAATAATATTTACGAATATTGCATCGACGCCGGTGGTGACATCCTTTATAAAAACAAAACTCCAATTCGTATTGGATTAGAAAACCCAGAAAACACCGGTCAGGTTATTGGTGTATATACATTAAATAACGGCGGTTTTTGTGGTTCCGCAGGGAACAGACGTGCCTGGGGGAAGTTTAATCACATAATGAATCCCAAAACTCTTGAGTCAGCTTCAGAAATAGCTGCTATTTGGGTAACTGCAGAAAGTACAATGATTGCTGATGCACTTACGACATGTTTATTTTTTATTCCAGCAAAAACTTTGGCAAGAAAATATGATTTTGAATATCTATTAATGCACAAAGATTTTTCAATTGAAAAGTCTGAAGGATTTTCTTGCGAGTTTTTTTCGTAAAAATATAAAAACTATTTCCTAAAAATAAAAAACAATATATAATAGATGACATATGTTTAACATCGCACTTATCGCAACGCTAGTTGTACTTGTTGGATTAACTTTTTACAAAGGAAGAGGCACAATGTTTTCATTAATAATTGCATTTTATCCAACCGCAGTAATTTTTGATTCATTCCGTCCATATCTGTCAAAAGTGATAATTGCAAAGGATACAGCTTTTCATATGTACTTATCTCAAGCGCTAGTATTTTTAGTTATTTTTGCACTAGTGTTTTTGGTAACAAGAAGGCTAAGCCACTATGAAGGATCCAGAGGCGGAGTTGCCGGATTCATAGACGCACTTTTACTTTCCGTTTCCATAATTCTTTTAGTTATGACGATAACATTCCACATTCTTCCAGCCACAGACATATACAGCCTTACAGCAGACATAAGAGACTTCTTTAAGTCAGGATTGGGCTACTTAGTTTGTGTTTTAGCCCCAATTGTCGTATTGTTAACCATGACAAGGAGGATATAATAAAAACCCTCAAAATAGCTATATTTATAGGTATGCGTGGACGGCACATAAATAGTAATCGAAAGATTTATAGGTATAAAGGTGTCACAAAAACAATAATTTATGAAAAATAAAATGGACTTATACTGCGCTACTTTTGTAAGTGGTGGACAGCAAATAATAGAAAGACAGCTCAAGAAGAAGCCCGCCAACAGGTTTAAAATTGTTGAGGTTCTTGACGGTATGGTTATTTTTGAGACCGATTACACTCCGCACGAGCTTAGGCAGATGCGTTTTTTAACCAATCTCTTTGTTATCTTAAACGGTCTATATTTTAAAGAAGATATGTCTTTTGAAAATCTATTCAAGAGATTTATAAATGATGGCGTACACAATAAATCGCACATTAAAACTCTACTTGGAAAACACAGGGAGACTTTTAAAATTGTCGTTTCAGAAAATAATCAAACAATTGGTTTTGACAGAGTTTATCTACAAAAAGCGGAAACGGTTGTTGAAAAAGATTTGGGAATGAAACTTTCCGTCAGGGAGCCCCAAAGAGAGCTTTGGTTCATGAGAAGAAACAAAATTAGAGTTGATAAGAACGAAATCGAAGAAGAAAACGATGAAGAGTGGAATGCCGCAGTTGCTAAAGCATCAGCGGATAAGGCAAAAATTGATTCTAAGGGTAAAAAAGGAAACTCAAAAGACAAAGACGAATCAGAGAAAAATGAATCTGGAAACAATGAACTAGCAAGTCTCGGGGAGATACTGGAACCAAAAAATAAAAATATCAGACTAATTTGTGCACTTAGACTTACTCAACTTTCTGAAGATAAAAAACATCACAGAGCAGGTGAACTTCCTCCAGAGATTGCTGAACTTTTGATATTGGAATCAAATCCAACCCCAAAAGATATTATTCTTGATCCATTTTGTGGCTATGGAGGAATTCTAAAAGAGCGTGTTCATTTTAATGCATATAGAAAAGCAATTGGTATTGACTCACACGAGAGAGCAATAGAAGGTATTCATAAGGAATTAAATAGACAAATCAACACGAGAAAGAATATTCAACTAATTCATGGAGACTTTTTCGATCAAGGAGAAGCTGTGATTCCAAAAGCATCAATAACAAAAATTATTACTGATCCACCATGGACAAGCTTTAGAGGTAAAAGTGTTTTAAAAGATCATGCATTTGAAAATAATCAGATTGATTATCAAGAAATGTTAAAGAAATTTGAGTATGTTTTAATGAAGGGCGGAAAAGCCATAATTCTGATAGTGGGGGACAAGGAGGAATTTGAAAATAATCTTTTCAATTTTCAAAAGACACTAAAGCTAGATAGAACAGCTCATATTTTGGTTTCTGGTAAAAAAGCAGGGATTTATACGATTTCTAGACAATAGGACTTAAATATGATGTAATGCCTAGCGGAGGCACAAAAACTGGCCCGAGCCGACCAGCCTCTATTTCAATCTCAAGACACTCAGACAACCAACCCCCAAGAGAAATGCTCAAACCATATGTGATAGATGAACCTTTTTTTGAAGCAGATGAGGTCAGAAAAATTTGTCCCATTTGCAAAATTCGCTGGGCTACCGGCGCAGCAATGGGCACAAGAGGAAGAAGAAGACACTTCAAGATCATCAGCTTTTTTCACTGCAGAAACCCCATATGCATTGAAATAGCTAATAACACAGCAAAGCTTCGGCCGATTAGAAAGATATCGGCACAAGAAATAAGGCGTAATTTATACACTTTCCTGCTTAAGTAACAACCAAAAAAACCCAAACCGTCCAACAGGCCGCACTTCGTTTTTACGAGGTAGACTAGTTGGGCGGTTTTACGTTCTCATGCCATACTTTTTAGAAATTCGTCAAATACTCATTAAAAAATTGCGGCAACTTCATATTTATACTATTATAATCACATGGCAAACGAAACTAATAAAATAACCCCAAGATCTGAGGATTATTCAGAATGGTACTTAGATGTAATAGCGGCTGCGGACCTCGCAGAATATAGTCCAGTGAAAGGCTGCATGATAATCAAACCTACCGGCTATGCAATTTGGGAGAATATGCAAAAAGACCTAGACGCTAGATTCAAAGAAGTTGATGTAGAAAATGCATACTTTCCACTATTCATTCCAGAGCGTTTTTTGAATAAAGAAAAAGATCACGTAGAAGGCTTTGCGCCTGAAGTTGCAGTCGTTACTCACGCCGGTGGAAAAAAGCTAGATGAACCATTGGTAATCAGACCAACATCGGAAACAATAATGTATGATACGTTTTCAAAATGGATTCAATCGTATAGAGACCTACCTCTACTTATAAATCAATGGGCTAATGTTGTACGATGGGAAATGCGTCCTCGTCTATTTTTGCGTACTGTAGAATTTCTATGGCAAGAAGGTCACACTGTCCACGAGACAGAAGAAGAGGCAGATCAAAGAGCACGCCAGATGCTTGAAATATATAAGCAGTTTGCAGAAGAAGTTTTGGCAATTCCAGTAATTTTAGGAATTAAGTCAGATTCGGAAAAATTTGCTGGTGCATTTAAGACATATTGTGTTGAAGCAATTATGCAAGACGGAAAGGCGTTGCAATTTGGAACATCGCATCACCTAGGACAAAATTTTGCTAAAGCTTTTGATGTAAAATTCTTAGGAAGAAACAATACTATGGAATACGGATGGCAAACAAGTTGGGGAGTTAGCACAAGGATGATTGGCGGGCTTATTATGACTCACTCGGATGATAAAGGATTGGTTCTTCCTCCAAAAATTGCTGGGCTACAGGTTATAATCACAACAATAATTAATAACGATGAAGACAGAGAAGCAATCATCGACAAAGCGGAAGAAGTTTCTTCATGGCTAAAAGAAGAGGGGATTAAAGTCAAAATTGATAAAAGAGATATTCGTCCAGGAGAAAAGTTTTACGAATGGGAAAGAAAGGGTGTTCCTGTTAGATTGGAGCTTGGCAAGAAAGATTTGGCAAACAATACTTTGTTTATGGCAAGACGCGACACGGGAGAAAAAACTTCAATATCAGCGGACGATGTTGTTGTTACGGTCGCAAAAACCCTTGAAGATATTCAGACTAATCTATTTGATAAGGCAGTTGCATATAGAAAGGAAAAGGAAAGGACTGTTGATACTTGGGAAGATTTTGTAAAAGAAATAGAAGCAGGGAACTTTGTTCATGCCCACTGGTGTGGCGATGCTGAAGTTGAAGCACAGATTAAAGAAGAAACGGCTGCAACAATCAGATGTATTCCATTTAGCCAAAAGATGGAAGACGGCATTTGTATTAAATCTGGCAAGCCATCAAAAGGCAGGGTGATTTTTGCGAAGTCGTACTAACACATCCAAATTCCAATATATTATTAAAAAAGTTAATAAAAAAATGACATTCGAAATAAAAATAAATGATAAATTATCTCTTAAGATGCCCACAATGGAGGACTCTCAAGAAATATATAAAGTTGTAGACAAAGATAGAAACCATTTGAAAAAATGGTTAGCTTGGGTTGATAAAACAACATCAGTGAAAAATATTGAAGATAATACAACAGAGAGAATTGAGAAATTTGCTAAAAAGGAAGCTGCTTCATTTTATGCAAGATATGAAGATAAATGGATTGCGTCTGTCGGTTTTATCAGCATCGATGATACTAATAAACGTGGCGAAATAGGATATTGGTTAAGTTCAGAGTTTGAAGGACGAGGACTTATGACAGAATGTGTTAAAGCTTCAATAAATTATGGATTTAATGATCTTGGACTCCATAGAATATTAATCAGATGTAGTGTCAACAATTTAAAAAGCGCTGCCATTCCAAAAAGGCTTGGCTTTATACTTGAAGGAACGTCCAGAGAAGATCATAAAACAGAAGATGATTTTGAAGATACATTTATGTGGAGCATTTTGGAAGGAGAATGGAAGGAGTAATGCATCTTTTATTTATCTGAATTAAATAAACCAATGAAATCCCCACAGATAAAATCTCCAAATTACACCATCCGTCCTTTTGAGAAAGAGGATGCTTTGTTGTGGCAAAAATGGGACACAGATCCTGAGATTCAAGCCCACATGCCAGAGCTTAGAAATGAAGCGCAGGATATATCCACTCAGTATGAATACATTGAGGAATGTGAGAATGATGAAGACGGATACTATTGGTCAATAGAAACAAGGGACAGGACAACCATCGGAATAGTTTCTTTGTTTGAAATTGATCCGCACCACAAGACCGTTGATTTAGGTATCGTAATAGGGGATAAGGAATATTGGGGAAAGGGAGTAGCTACAGAAGTAGTAAATACGATTAAAGAATATGCTTTTAATACATTAGGAATAGCAAGAATTAGCGCCGAAGTTGAAGAGGACAATCTTCCAATGAAGAAAGTCTTTGAGAAAACTGGTTTTGAACAGGATGGAGTATTTAGAAATGCTAGGGCTAAGAATGGAAAGAGGATTAATGTGTTACATTTTGGGATTTGTAATACAAAACAAAGACTATAAATTCTTGACAATGTTGTTTGGGGGTATATGATACTCGGTAGACGAGAACATCCTGTTTTTGTCTTCTAAAGAACAATTAACTAAAGAGAAAGGAGAATCTATATGGGCAAATCAAAAGAGGTCAAGATTAGGCCACAACCGCGTCCAACCCCAAAACCCAAAACCGGCAACACTCGTGGACGATAATAATACGTCCACAATTCAAAGGCGACCGATCGGAATAACATCTGGCGGTCGCTTTTACATTGCTTTTTGATCCAACATAGCTTTTGCGTTGGTTGATTGTTAAAATAAGTAATTTTTGCTACAATTTCTGAAATGATAACGTCTAATAAATATAAAAAACATATATCTGAAAATAGTAGCTTTATTGAGATAAACTCTCTTTTGTTAATCAAAAACGCTGTCTCAGTACAATTTAACGTTGGGTCAATTCATGATCCTAAAACAAAAGAAGGGGTGGCACATTTTTTGGAACATTTGATACTGCAGGTAAATAATAAAGATAGAGCTTATATTAATAGAGAAAAAAAAGGTCTGTATATTAATGGCTTTACAGAAAAAGAAAGGACAATCTATGTTGCGTCTAGTTATATACTATCTGCTGAAGAAATCATTAAGGAATTGTTAAAATCATTAAATTTCGACCTCAAAAAAAATGCCTTGAAAATAGAATTGGAAACCATATCCTCTGAAATTTTAGAGTCAAAGTCAGACCCTGTTAATCAAAATTTCAATAAGGCGTTAAATGAATGTGTAAAGAAATTTATGAATTTGAATCCTTATAACCATGATATTTTAGGTACTGAAAAAAGCATAAAAAATATTACTATTCAGGATGTAAAAAAACATATAGATACTTACTACCTTAATCCAATAATTTCCGTAACTTCTTCTGTCGCTTTAGATAAAAATTCAATAGAATCTATTTTTTCGCATATTAAGAACAAAGGATTAAAGTTCAAGGAAGAGAAGCTTGAGGTGGTTGAATCAACTGATCCGTTAGAATCTACAACCTTTGAATTTGTCAACAAAAACACACAAGTTTTTGGTATATGTTTAAATAACTCAAATAGAGAGAACGAGGATTTATACTTAAGCGTTCTAAAGGGGTATCTAGCTTATAACTCCTCTTCAGTTTGTAATCAAAAAATGAGATTTGATAAACAATTGACTTATTTTGTAAATAATTTCTGTCAGATATTTAATAACTTTTCTTTTCTGTTCATCCAATATGATGTATTGAAGAAGAATAAAGAAAAAGCAAAAAAAGAATATTATAAAATAGCAAATGAGCTAGGTCGTGGTAAGGTAGACAGAGATATATTTTATGCATCAAAAAGTATGTTGTTATCTCATCTACGTGATCTACTTACTGATGGAGAAAATATGTTGGATGATTTTATGGACTTCAATCAAAATATGAACATAATCAGAAGGAAAAATGGTGATTTTTATACCATAGATAAATTTATTGATTCCGTTGAAAAACTTACTATGGAAGATTTCACCGAGTATATAAAAAAGATTTTTAAACAAGACGGTGTGCCGTTCCGCGCCGAATAAATCTGATATATTAGAAATTAACAGTAAAAATAACCTTCCCAAACATAAAGATAAATAAAATTCTTAAGCATAAAGTAAGATTGTATCAAAGATTGATTTTTAACGTGGAAAAGTCTGAAGGAAATATCTCTAGTATTTTTTCTGAAGTTTCTTCTAATTGATTATCAAAAAGAAGATAATCATTCAGTTGAGAAAAAGGAACCCATTTATAAGCCTTAACTTCACTTTCTTGAAGTACTATTTCACTATCGTTTCCAATAAATTTAAAGCCGAAGAAATTTCTTTCTGACCCGTCATACTCTATACCTTCACGTGTCACCTTAATCACTTTAAATTTAAATTTTAAAGGTTGGCTACTTTTATCCACATATTCAAGTGATTTTTCTATGATACCCAGCTCCTCTTTTATTTCTCTGTAAATTGCCTCTTCTAGGGTTTCTCCTTCTTCTACACCACCTCCTGGGACGGCAAAATACTTATCTTCAAAAGATTTTAGATTGACCAGCAAAAATTCTTTATTTTTGTTAATTATTAGCGCTGAAACTCCTTTTCTGTACATATAAAAATAGTATCATGAAAAATTAAAAAGTCATACTGAATGGAGTTTGTAATACTAGATAAATACTATAAATGAAGTTTCTTTGTATTTTTGTTATACTGTAAAAATGAAAAATAGAATCAGGGCTACCGCTGTTGTAATAAAGAATGGGAAGGTTTTATTAATTCATAGAAAAAATGAAAAAGAATTTTATGTCTTCCCAGGAGGAGGGGTTGAAGAAGGAGAAACAGTAGAACAAGCGATATTAAGAGAGTTAATGGAGGAAACCAGTATAAATGTAAAGATAAATAAAATTCTTGAGCATAAGATTTACGATGACGGAACTGAAAACTATGCATATCTTTGTGATTATATATCTGGAGAACCACATCTTGCTGGCAACTCGCCAGAAAAGATTGAGATGGAAAACGGTATTGAGTACTACAATCCGATGTGGATAAAAATTAAAGATCTAGAAAATCTGACTGTTTGGCCGGAAGAGGCAAAGAGACAATTAATTAATGCATCGGGTGGCGACCGCCAATAAAACTTGCATACATCAATAAAGTGTGGTAATATAAAAAACATTGTGGAAACAAAAGAACAGAAAAAATCAAATTACCCAGCAATTCCAACGTTAACTGATAATATAAACGATTAAAATTTGCGACCATTAAAAGTCGCATTTTTTATTGAAAAATAAACAAAAATACAATTAATAATTAACAATGAATACCTTTTCCAAAATAACACAATTCTTCGCTTGGTTTATCATATTAGGCATCTCAAGGCCTTTTTTCAAAATTGAGTTTAAAAATAGACAGAATTTAATTGGAGTTAAAGCCCCTGCAATTTTAGTATCTAACCATATCAGATTTTACGATAGTTTCTTATACAGAATCGCCGTCGGTCTATTTTCTCCACTTTCTCCACTTAGATTCATGGGTGTAAAGAGATTTTATAACCCAGTACTTAATTTCTTGGCTAAGGTTGGTGTTGTACAAGTTATATATTTTTTAATGGGAGTCGTAACTGTTGTAACAGGACAAGGGGTAAGCAAAAATCTTGAAGGCGCAAAGAAGGCGCTTAGAGGCGGAGCGGTAATTGCAATGTTTCCTGAAGGTAGAATGTATTACGATGATACTGTCGGTCCATTCAAGTGGGGAGCTGCAATTCTTGCAGAAGAAACTGATGCATCGTTAATTCCTTTTGCGATTAGAAAGCAAGGAAGGAGAGTTATAATTAATATTGGAAAGACTTTCGACATCGATAAACAAAAAGGTCCAACTGAAAATACAGAAATTATTAGAGACGTCGTTGTTAAATTGTTTAACGAAATTAGGTTTTAGGTTTATAATCAAAATATGAAAATAGAAACGCATTCAAGGTGTGTAAAAATATCCTACGGTTTGTTAAGAAGAATAGTGGCCGTCTTTATGAAGGTCTTTCTTCTTAAAAAGACATCGGGATTCGAGAATTTTCCAAAGAACGGCCCGGCAATAATAGCGATGAACCATCAAAGCTTTTTTGACTTCTTGTCAGTAGCTGCGGTTGCGCCAAGGAACATACACTTTTTAGCAGCAGAAAAGTTTTTTGAAAATAAATATTGGAGGATATTAATGATAGCGACAGGACAAATTAAAGTTGATAGAAAAGCAGAAGATAAAACAAAGTCACTTCAAGGTATAAAAAATCATCTTGAAGCGAAGACTTTGGTAGGTATTTTTCCCGAAGGAACTAGGTCTCATTTAAAAGATGAGATGCTCAAGGCTTTTACTGGAATAGCAAAATTTGCTCTAGAAAACAAAGTGCCGATAATTCCAGTTGGAATAACTGGTACTGACGAAGTCATGTCGAAAGGAGATAAAAAACCTAAAATTAAAAAGGTTATAGAAATTCACGTTGGGAAGCCAATGCATTTTGAAAAGTATTATGGAAAACAAGATGAAAAGGAAATTTGTACTTTTGTCACAGAAAGAGTGATGATGGAAATAGAAAAATTGTCTGGAAAAAAATATCCTCACTGCGAGTCTCAAATGCATAACGAGTTTTGTGATAAAAAAGTTGCTTTAATAGACTTAGATGGAACTTTGACAAAGGATCAAACTCAAAGACTTTTTATAAAACATCTTAAAGAAAATAAATATTTAACTAGAAAAGACCTATTTTTAATATATGTATGGTTTATTTTATATAAAACAGGGCTAGTAAGTAACCCAAGAAAAGCTTTGGGGTTCATTTTAAAGAAATTTATTAAAAAAAATATTTCAATAATTGAAGGTGAAGTAAATGACTTTTACGATAAAACATACAATGATAATTTGTACAAACAATCTTTAAGTCTTTGTGAAAGCTTGAAAAATGAAGGGTATTATACAATATTGACCTCTGCAGCAGTTCATCCAATCGTCAAAAAATTTGCCAATAAATTAAATTTTGATGATTATATATCCACAGAGCTGGAAGTAAAAGAAAACATGTTAACAGGCAAGATTAAAGGGGAAGAGCATCACGGCATAAAGAAAGTTCACGCAATCTCCAATTATTTTTGTGATAAAAAAATTAATCCAAAACAAATAATAGCTGTTAGCGATCATCATTCTGACATTCCATTATTAAATTATGCTGATTATGCAATATCTGTTAATCCAAATAAAAAACTGTTGAAATACTCTAATAAAAATAACACACCCGTGTTATACTTAAATAACGATGAACTTTTTCAGTATATCAAGTTTAATATTATCAATTAGTAGTTTAAGTTTTGGACTAATTGTTTATAGAAGTGATGAAAAAAGTAAAATAGCAAAATTTTGGCTATATACTTCTATCATCTTTGCTTTTTGGTCATTTAGCTTATATGAAGTAACAAAGGCGACAAGTGAAAATGTTGCTTACTTTTGGCAATTTATCTTGGATATTTCAGCTATTATTTTACCTACACTTTATTTTACGTTTACATCAGAACTTCTTCTATTAAAAAACTATAGGACCAGACATATATTCTATGTTTTATCATTTTTAACTGGGGTTTTAAGTTTAACAAAATATTTTAAAGATGGAATGATCATAAGATACGGCTTTTACTGGATTAATCCAGGTCCACTGTATTTTATTTTTCCAATAATGTTTTTTGCTATCGTTACAACTGCAAGTTTTAATTTAATAAGATCTTACATAAAAAACAAGGATAACCTTATACTAAGAGGTCAGGTAAGAAATACTTTAATTAGTTGTATATTTGGTTTTATAGGAGGATTCACAAACTTTTTTCCACAACTATTCAATGTGTACCCATTTGGAAACTATTTGGTAATTTTGTTTATAGTGTTTATGGTATACGGAGTTATCAGATATAAATTAGTTTCAGCCAAGGTTGTTTCAGCCCAAATATTCTCAGTTGCTCTTCTAATAATATTCTTATTTAATATTATACGATCGCAAGACCTTAGCGATACAATAATAAATATAGTTATTTTCTTATCTTTTATTGTGTTTGGAATACTTTTGATAAAAAGTGTCGATAAGGAAATAGAAACTAGGTTAAAGGTGGAAAAACTAGCTAAAGAACTCGAGGAAGCCAACGTTCGTCTAAAAGTTCTTGATCAACAAAAGTCTGAGTTTATCTCCCTGGCTTCACACCAACTAAGAGGACCGCTAACCGCTATTAAAGGTTATGCTTCAATGGTTCTTGAGGGTGATTTTGGTCTAATCACAGAACCCGTAAAAGAAGCAACGAATAAAATACTTCAATCAACAAGTGATCTCGTGGTTCTTGTTGGTGATTACCTAGATGTTTCAAGAATTGAACAAGGAAGAATGCAGTACAACTTTGAAAGATTTGATGTAGCGGAGGAAGTTGAAACTGTTATAACAGAACTTCGTCCAACCATAGAAAAAGCTCACCTTACTGTGTCTTGTGATATCGATAAAAATCTAAATTACACAGTGGATGGCGACAGAGGAAAGATTAAACAAGTTATTGGAAACCTGATTGATAATTCGATAAAATACACTCCACAAGGAAGTATCCATGTCTGGTTAACCAGAAAAGATAATAATAAAATTCTTATCACCATTTCCGATACTGGTGTTGGAATTAAGCCTGAAGTTCTACCAAATCTATTTGAAAAATTCTCAAGAGCACCAGACGCATCTAGGACAAATATTTTAGGAACAGGACTTGGGCTATATATTGCAAAGAAGATGATTGAGGCACATCACGGTAGAATTTGGGCGGAATCTGCTGGAGAAGGTAAGGGTGCATCATTTTTTATTGAACTGGAGGGGATTAACTAGCTTAGAATTAAATGTAAAATTTGACAAAGTCTTAAATCGGCAGTATAAATACTGGGATTCAGTTCTTTTTATCAATACCACTACGGTATTGAGAGGACTGTTTTAGCTCCATAAATCTGATGCAAACAAAAAAACTGCCTGCATTGGCGAATCGCGCGTCCGCCCCAATTGGGAGGATTCGCTACGGGAAAAAACCCCGCAAAACTCGCCATTTCTGTGGCTAATCTGAAACCGCCACACCGCCTAGGTCGTGCGTGCCACCGCGCACGCACGACCATTTTTTTGCATCAAAACAAAAAACAGTTTTAACCATGAAAACAATACTCGCAATAACACATGTGGATGAAGATATACAAATAGAAGAAGTAAGTCGAAATGCAAAGAGGAATAATGTAAAAATTATTCCAATCTGCACTAACACTATCAGCTTTGAAAATGTTGCCCTAATTCAAAATGGAAGGAAGCCCTATCTTTTGATGGATGGAAAAAGAATTAATCCGTCTGGAATATGGTTTGCTACCTATCCGCGCGAAGACACTCTTTTCCATTCAAAAATGAGTAGGTATGAATTTCCAGGGGAATATAGGTCGGCGGTCCTGCAGTTTATAACAGACCTCAGATTTTCTTTTGAAGAACTCCGTTCTTATCCGGGATCCTTTGAGAACATACTTAGGGCTGACTCAAAACTTAGCCTTTTTAGTCTGGCAAAATCTGTAGGACTCAAAATTCCTCCTCTGACGATGAATTCTAATCTCAAGACAAAGAAGGGGTTAAATACCTCAAAGCTATACAGAAAGAAACTTGGCTTTCCTTCCATTGTCTCATATTCAAGGTCTTCAAAAGAGGAATGTGTTGTGACAACGACCAACGGACTTACAACCAAGAATTCTTCTTGTTTATTGTGGCAATGGCAAAGCCCAATAGAGAGTATTGCTCATGTTAGAGGAATACTTGTTGGAGATCAGGGGTGGTTTGTCGAATGGAACAGAAAATCAGAGACGAAATCACTAGTCGACTTTAGAGAGGCAAATCAGAAGGATGACAATACTTGGCTGGAGACAAACGTTCCTAAAAATATCCTTCTCAAGCTAAACAAGCTTGTAATCACACTTGGATTAAGTCTGTGTTGCCCAGAATTCCTTATAACCCCTAGTGGTGAATGGATTCTGATAGACCTAAACCCATGTGGAGACTGGCATGGTTTCTTCCCCGAACAGAGAAGGGTAGAAATCATTCAAAAAATAACTTCCTTATTTTAACTCAAACCACCGCTGGGGCTTACGCCTCAGCGGTTATCTTTTTAATATAGTCATCGGTTAGTTCATGTTCTGTGTTTTCTACAGATACAAATTTTCCTTTGTACAAAGAAGACAATTTCTTAGCTTGAGAGACTGCGATTGGCCAATCTTGATCTCCAAACAAAAATACTGATTCTGACTTAATTTCTTTTGGAATTGAAATGTTTGAGAACTCTTTAATCCTATTCTTCCCCATAAAATTAATTGCCTCTTTCGGCAAATTTTCTAGGTTTTCTTTAAAGTAAGGTGAGAGTGATGCTAGTATTATCTTTTTAAATTTATGTTTACTTGATAACACAAGAGCGGTATAAGCACCCATTGAAAAACCTATTATTGTTAAAATCTTAAAATCATAATTTTTAAATTTTTCATCAAAATCGGCAACCCAATTTTTTATGGTTTTTCTATCCCATATTGGATCATAATTTAAAACTTTCGCACCAAAAGAGCTTATGATTTTTTTCTTAAGCTCCCGATATTGCTTATCTGAACCACTCTCTCCAAAACCCGGTATTATGACAAATAAAGCATTTTTTTCATTTTCTATTGTATGCATATATGGATTTTAACATAATTCTCTGATAAAATACTCCCATGACTGAAACATCGAAAAAAGTATTATTATCTGGTATACAATCTACCGGTCGTCCTCATATTGCTAATTATTTTGGGGCGATGAAGCAATATGTTGACTTGCAAGATCAATACGATTCAAAAATCTTTATTGCAGACCTGCATTCATTGACCACTGTTCAAAACAAGGAAGAACTTTCACAAAACACTCTTGATCTGGCAATAGATTATTTAGCTGTTGGACTTGATCCAAAAAAAGTTACAATTTTTAAACAATCAGATTTACCTGAAGTTACTGAGTTGGCTTGGATTTTTAATTGTATTACAACTGTTCCATATTTAATGCGTGCACACTCTTTTAAAGACGCGGAAGCAAAGAACAAAGAAATTAATGTCGGCCTATTTGATTATCCAATGCTTATGGCGGCGGATATTCTAATTCACAATTCTGATATTGTTCCTGTTGGCAAAGATCAAAAACAACATCTAGAAATTGCTAGGGATACTGCAGAAAAGTTCAATAGAGTTTTTAATACTGATATATTTAAAATGCCAGAACCTTATATCGTTGATTCTGTTGCAATAGTTCCAGGCATTGATGGGCAAAAAATGAGTAAAAGTTACAACAATCACATTCCACTTTTCTCAACCGATGAAGAAGTCAAGAAGCTTGTAATGTCTATTGTCACTGACTCCGGAGCTGGTATTCCAGTTAATGTCTATAATATTCACAAATTGTTCAGAGATGAGAAATACTTGGACAAGCTATATAAAGAGCATGAGGGCAAATATAAGGCCCTAAAAGACGCTTTGGCTGAAGATATTATTGCCTTTATTTCGCCCCTCAGAGCCCGTAGAGAGGAGATTGCCAAAGACCCTGAGGCTGTACGCGAAATGCTTAAAAACAACGCTAAAAAGCTTAAACTGGAGGTTGATGAAATGATGCAAAAAGTTAGAGAGGCGGTGGGGCTTTAGGCTATGTGACCCCATTTGTTGGGTGGCTCAATATAGCATTTGCACAAAAAGCATGTTCTAATCTTGATACAAGTATAAATTTTTGTGTTCTACTTTTTTGTAGTTTTCTGATTAACTTAAATATCATCCTGATATTGTTGATGATTTCGGCATGAAACCAATTATCAATAAAAGAGTTTTTAAAATTCTAAAAATCTTTGGTTTTTCTTTATATTTTTTTCATATTTAATGCATATGTCATCTGTACAATATTTAC
>CAIJKW010000023.1 GCA_903821355.1 uncultured bacterium
ATCTGCCAAGGGCGCCGGCCTTCTCGGACTTTTCTTTTTCAATTTTTGCCAAAGTTTTTTTAAAAGTTTCCGTTTTTGAGGGGCCTGTTTTTTTGGCCTTACCAGCACCAGAATATCTTTTAAATTTTGAGTATGAGGAAAATACCATGAGGACAATTATAGCATAAACAAATAGAGCGCCAGACACTAATCTCTTGATAAATGTGTGATGTAATGCAAAAGCGCGGGCGCGGGGATGCCCCGCATCCCCGCGCCCTTAATTGTTTTTCAACCTCACCCTAAGGCTCGTTGACCATGTGCCTAATCTCTCTACCAAAGAACGTTGATTTCCGCGGAAGACTCGTCTTGTAATGTCTCCAAGCATAGCAAGCAAAAGTGCATGAAACTGGATCTTCCAGAATTTTGCCATTTTGCTGACATTGCATCATCAACCCCTCTCCAGAAAGAACAACTCGTACAAAATCATACGTCCTTGAAGGATCCTGCACTTGGCAGATTACAATCAAGTTTTTTTTTGCACGCAAATGATTGATAAGAGCAACACCTCTACTGCTGGTCAAGAAGGTATAAACCCTCAGAGACAGACGTCCGTCTAAGTCGTTTATCTTATACGGACAAACGTAACAGCCAGTAGCTTCATCAATCTCGTCAATCTCAAAATCCTCAGAATTATAAAGTTTAATTTCCATAGGAATACTCCCAAAAGAAAATATATCATATTTTAACCAGTTTTAAAATTAAATCTAAACAGTAAGCCTTGCGATGAATCGATTAGAATACTGATCATCATCGGTAACTTCTTTTATAACTTTTATAAAAGTAGGTAGCACCAAATCCTTTTGAGCACTGCTTTGTTCAATCTCCATTAGCCAAAGACCTTTGTGTTTTTCAGGCAAATCAAAAGTATCAACCTCAATGAATTGACCTTGAAAAAAGAAACAGGCACGACGCTTTTTGATTGTTTGAAATTTTTCATCTTTTAAAGAGAGAAGTCTTTGATATTCCTCTTTATCAACAGCCCGCTCTATTTCACTTCGTACACCAGGACGAATCTTACGTTTAACAGTATAAAAATATGAAGTTCCACCATCATCAGTCCTTGAGCGAACTCGCCTTTCCTCTTTTTCATCTGAAGAATTTAAATAATCTTGGACGATATAACTAACCGTAACATGAGTTGGAATCGATTCAAGATTAAAGGCCTCAATTAAGAATTTCTGCTCAATCTCAATAGGCTCTGGATCACCGAGTACGGCACAAACCTCTGCAAAGAGTCTATTAATTTTTTCATCAAAGTTAGTTGAATTATCTATCACTCGAGGATGATGATGTCTTTGCCAAGCTTCAAGAACTTTTTTATCAAATGATCTTGCTTCCTCTGGAGTCTCTTTACGTGCATTGTTATTTTCTAAAGTATAAAACTCTTCAGCGCCGTCTGCGGCTGTTCGTAAATGCATAATTGCATGATATCGATTATTACAAATAGAATTAATGGAAAGACTCAGGTCTTTTATCATCCCTTCAAATTCTTCAGGGCCAGAAGTATATGCCTGTCCATCCATTACTCCACGATCACAAAGTATCACAACCTTATGTCCAAGATCTCTATACGCACGAGCGGCTGTGATGAATCGCTCTTCTTGCATCAAAGTATCTAGAATTAATTGTCTTTGAAACAAAACTCTCTCAATCTCCCACGGGAAAAAACCTCCCATAATTAGTTTGGTAGCTGACTCAGGAGAAACAATAACTTTATAACCTCTATCTGCCAGCATCTGCTGAAGCTTCACAAGACCTGTTGTCTTACCTCCACATGGGCCACCTGTGACAGCAATAATATGAATTTCCTCGCCAATATCCGTGATCGATTGTAATTTTGTTGTGATGGTGTTGTTCATAATATTTTGATTATATCACAACGGCTGTTGAAAGAATTGTAGTAGTTGAGAGAAATATTTAAGAAAAATTCTGGGATAGAAAAAGCCCCTCACAAGTGTGGGTCGCGAGCGACTTTTTCCTTGTAAGGGGTTTGAGTTTTTTGTGGATTGTTATGCAAATAACACCCACGGAATGACCAGCAGAGAACATGTTATAACGCTGGTCCCAGTATATAGGCGGTCTTTAACTGTCCAAGATCCTGCGGCAATGAAGGCAAGAAGATTGGCGGTCAAGAAACCTAGATTGGGTACAATAGGACTCATCGATGGAGCGTTCCAAGTCATTTTGATGTATGGGGAGCTTGCTATAGCTGCCGCAATCACAGACAAAATAAGTGCCCACTTGGCTCCCTTGGTAAACCAAAGAAGAATGCAGATGATGACCGAGACAGCAATAACGCTGTCGAAGTTTGACCAAGCGCACTTCCCTTTCATCAACAAGACGAACGCTGTCGAGGTTGATCCTATTGCATAGATGGTTGGAATAGCAGGATTTGCACCCTGCTTCATTGTGGTAAAACTTGAGATCCAAGCCAGTATCGCCCACAAGCAGAACGTAGAGAGAGAAAGACCCTCGCCAGTTCCTTTTGCCGTAGAAAACACAAGGTATGAATATGTGATCGCCCCAATGATGACACTTAGTAAACCTATTTGTTTTTTCAAGATTTCTCCTTTTGTTGGTTGTTGTCTGCAGTTTTATCCTTGACTGCATCTTTGAAAATACATAAATATCCTCAAAGATGCAATCAAAATTTCAATATCTCAAGGTTCGATTACAATACAGATTTTAACACATTTTAGAGATGTGTCAATGGTGGTGGCAGACCTTGACAAGGTGTTCATACCATGTGAATATACTATCGGATTGAAATCTTTCCCTTGTTCTCCACAACAACATTCAATGGCTAACAAAAAAAGCCGGAGCAAGGTTCTCATTACTCAGACTACCCCCTACAACCATGAAGAAACAACAGACTCCTCCGAAAATCATCCAGATCAGGACGATCATCCTCGGCACCGTGTGTCGTGACAAGGCCACGGAACTCGAAGGTACAATCACTCACTGGCTCTGCGACATGGGCTGCCGAGTTATCTACATCTTCCAACCGAGAGGCCTCAATGAAAACGGCCGGCCTCTGCCCTACCTCCGCCTGGAGGTGGAACGGCTGGAAGTTGACGAAAGCAACTTCGAAGAAGTCGATATTCCCATCGGCATTCTGGAGACCCAAGTCACCGATAACCCTAGCGGTTTTACCGGCATGGCCACTGGCTTTGTTCGTCATATCAACGGGTGTTTCCATGTCGTCATCCAACCGAAGGGCATCCTGGAGAAGACAGGGGTGCCAGTGGACAAAATGGAATTCGACCTCCGCCAGTGTAGCGGCGAAATGATCACGATCATGAACGATGAACAATTGGCGGCAAGCAAAAAAGACAGGCCTTCGCCCATTGGGATCGCCGTCGACGACGCTCTTCCGTCCTCCTGTTTGGCCTCCGGCTTCGCACAATAGCCCACATCGGCGTTGACACATACAAAGCCGCTCCCCTCAACGGGGAGCGGCTTTTCCAATTCATTATTTTTATAAAGTGAACTTTATTTTAGATTCTATGAACCGAATCAAGGAAGAGTTGAGGTATTTGTGAAAAAAATATTGAGATAGCAAAAGCGCTCAACCCCATGGGGGCCGAGCGCTGATTGTGACTTTTGGATCGAGGTAGTCACTAACCTATTGAAACTGCATTCCCGCTCGCTAAAGGTTAGGTATTATTTTCTGAGCTTACCAACAACCTCACGCCTGACGAAACGAACACAAAGCTTTGTGGTATTGCAATTCCAGACGTAATGGTGCAGATCTCCCGCCCTAACAGAAAGAGCATTCCCTTCGTTACAACCAGTTCCAGATGCCCAATATTCGGCATTTGGTGAGAAACCTGGAAGACGCACTTTCTTGGCGTTGAGAAAATCATCAAATTCGGGCGTTTCCCAGTCGTTACTTAAAGATCTGCGAAGGATATCTTTTTCGCCATGAGTCATCGGTGGATAACTTTTACTCCACTCCACCGTCAAGGCAACTAAATGCCTCACGGCTGGTTTCTGTGCTTTCTTTTTCATTATTCAATTATTGGTTGGTGTTGTGAGCAGTTTGGTTTGCACTGCATCTTTGAAAATACATAAATATGCTCAAAGATGCAGTCAAAATTCCAGAGTTTCAAGGTTCAATTACGATGAATACTTTACCATGTATTTGTGATTTGTACAGATGTTTGCTGTGGTGTATAGCCCATATATTAAAAAATAACTGATAATGAAAAACCCGCCTGTCACACGGATTAATCAGTGTGGACGGCGGGTTCGTTTTTGGGTTAGCTATAACGCATTGACCCTAGAGTCATGGAAACAATTTGGGCACAAGTGACGGCGAATTCATAGTTAGGAACAGCTTTTTTCCCTAAGCGTAATGCCGTAAGCAAAGCGTTGGTATTACTGTCGCCAGAAAAGACTTTCTCCAGAATCAGTTTCCAGACCTCGGGGTCGTTCTTATCTCCTGGAAAAGTTTCCGAAGGGTAACCAAGGCGGATATAATCTTTCCCGTGTCCCTTGAATCCGCCCGATACAATCGTGACTGGAATATTCCAAGCCCACGCTTCAAGTGCCACACGAAAACCAGCTTGATCATCCTCCATCTTCATGTCTGTAAGAACAAGATCGATGAGGGATGAATTTGATTTCAGTACAGTGATTGCTTCCTCGGCGGAAACAAAACGCAGCACCGACACGTTAGGCAATGTTTCCATAATGGCAATAGTTGCCGCATGGCGATTTTCTGCAAGATCATCAACAACGGCAATGACCCTGACTTTGTTCATCAATTCTGTATTATCATTCATGGTTCTGGGGTGATTTGGTTTAACTTAACTACATCCTTCAAAGCACAAGTATGCCCTCAAGGATGCAGTCAAAATAAACAAAGTTTCAAGGTTCGAAAATTCCCTTTTGAAATGCAATTCTTGTAAAATAGAATTATGGCGAAATTTAAAACATTTTCACAACTAACTGATGAGAAAAGGTATCGGCTGGAATTATTAATATACGAAGGACATAATCAAAAATCTTGTGCCAAGTCACTGAAGGTGAATGAGGGTACAATATCTAGAGAATTAAACAGATACAGCAAACAGGATGGTACATATGATGCTGAGGTAGCCATAAGAAGAGCCAGAGTTAAGAGGTCAAACAGCAAGCATCAAGGAATGAAAATAGAGAAAGATAAGAAGTTGAGAGAACACATAATCAAAGAATTAAAAGAGAAGAGATCACCAGATGAAATATCTGGAAGAATGAAGACAAAAAAGGAACCTTTCTATGCAAGCAAAAATGCCATCTATGATTGGCTTTGGAGTTCGTATGGACAACAATATTGTAAATATTTATGTACCAAGAGG
>CAIJKW010000024.1 GCA_903821355.1 uncultured bacterium
GAATACATGACTGTATTTACCGATCTACAATCGGGAAGAATCATTCATGCCGTGGAAGGCAGAACCATAGAGGTGGTAGCTCCGTTCTTTAAAAAATTGGCAAAACATGCTCAAAAATTAAAAGCGATTGCTATGGATATGGGTAGTGTACCATCGTTTCTGTAAATTCGGGTTATAAGACTTTTATTTAACCGTCAGGTTTTTAATAAAAAGCCCATTTACCGATGAAGTGCAACAAAAGCGACAAAAAATAAATTGATCGCCTAGCCTTTCAAAGGCCTCAATGAAACTTAATTAATATTCTAGCAAAATTTACTCATTTGTTTCAATGTTAATTAATTTATTAACATAAAATATTATTTAATATACTATTCGGATAAGAGCGCATGAACAAGTTCACCGACGCGTTCTAACCAACCCCCAAAAAGTAGCCGAGGTCCTTTCCTCGAAGGACTCGGTGAAATTCTTTCAAAGCTGCTTATTAGTAGGGCCTGGTGTTTTGTGTCGCCGGCTCTTCCATTTAGGACAATTGGATAAACGCTATCCATCAATGGTTTCGGGCAACAAAGCCACTATCGCCCTCGTTGCTCACCGCGCCTCGGTTGATCTCCCGCCTTCGGTAGAGGCCCCCACAGTTTATACTGAAGGCGACTTAGGTAATGGGGGCCTCTCCCTCAGTCGGTCTTATTCCTCAATAGTCTAAAAATCTAGAGAGGTGTCCAATTCTGCGCCTTCAGCGTCCCCCAAAAAGTAGCCAAGGTCCTTGCCCTCTCCGGCCTCGTGAAATTCACCTTCATTTCATGGTTAGAGTTGTAACCGAGTGGTGAGTGTAGATAAAGACTGAAACGCTTCGTTGGGCGTACGGTATCCAAGAACTTTTCTTGGACGATCATTCAAAAGCCATTCGATATGGTTGACTTCGCACTGAGAGATCTCCGAGAACCTGGTCTTTTTAGGGAGATATTGACGAACCAAGCCGTTCGTATGTTCATTGAGTCCTCGTTCCCAAGAATGATAAGGTTTTGCAAAAAAGAAGTCTGCTTCTAAGGAGTTACTGATGTGTTCATGCGCTGCAAACTCCTTCCCGTTGTCAGATGTCAAAGTTAAAACAAATGGGGCAATGGGGTTCAATTTTTCGAGGAGAGCCGCTTTTACTTCATCTGCAGTTTTCCTGGATACTTTGGCAAGTTTGGTGAGTTTGGTAGCCCTGTCAACCATAGACACAATGGCCCCATCGTGTTCAGCCCCTATGATTGTATCCAGCTCCCAGTCTCCCACTCTAGTCTTCTCATTGACAATTGCCGGTCTTTCCTCAATATCAACTCGATTAGGAATACATCCTCGTCCTGCACTCTTACCACCACGCTTGTTGTACTTTTTGCCGTTATGTCTAAGCTCTCTATATAGAATCCCTCCTTTCCGCTTGTCTTCCCAGATAAATTTGTAGATGGTTTTGTAACTGATGATCAAATTGCCTTGCTTTTTTAACCGTCCAGCAATTTGTTCGGGACTCCACTGCAGCTTTAACTTTTCGATGATGAGAGGTTGTGTTTCAGCTGTAAGCTTGCAAGGACGATGAAACTTTCGTCTAGAGGATTTTCGTTGAGCCTCTTCATGAGAGTAACTGTGTTCAGATCCGTTTCTTTTGTGCTCTCTATTAATGGTGCTTCGGTGCACATCAAGCTGTCTTGCGATTGCAGAATCTCTATCCCCTCTTTTTTTTAAAGCGCTGATCTGGCATCTCTGTTCATAGGTCAACTGTTTGTACATAGAACCTTCCTAAATGATGCTTTTCTCAAATTTCATCATAGGAATTTCTTGAAAAATAGTTGACCTATTTTTTTCTTGTCATTTGTTGCACTTCATTTTTCCAAGCGCGGAC
>CAIJKW010000025.1 GCA_903821355.1 uncultured bacterium
ACATCGTGCAAAAACTGGGAGGGTTTCTAACGAACCTGGTCGCTCTACAAGGCGCTTTGCCTGAGGGTGACCTCAATGAACTGAGTCTCAATCGATTATCAAATCTCGGAGCCGTGTGCTCCTTGTGGTTTTAACCTCGTCTTGTGACTCTGAAATACTAGCACACTAGACAAGTACTGTCAAGTGTCTTAAAAGCAGATTAGGTAACATTAAAAATAACCCTTATTTATTGGGCTATTTTTAAACTCGTTTTAAATTTTCTTCAAAAATTAGATGATTTTCAAGAAATGAATCTTTCCCTTCTGCAAAGTCACACCTGTAGGAACAGTGTAGGCAGAATCACTCACAACCTCCCCGTCAATTTTAATTCCACCTTGCTCCAATACCCTTCTCGCTTCCCCTTTTGATGGAACCAGTTCACTCTCAATCAAAACCGCTACTATATTATAATCAGCAGGCTTAAATTCCGGTATGTCAGTTGGAATTTCTTTTTTAGTAAAAGTATTCACAAAATATTCAACCGCTGTCTCTGCTTCTTTTTCTCCGTGATACATTTCAACAATTGAATGACCAAGCTTAATTTTTATGTCACGAGGATTAACTCCGCCCTCCAATTCTTTTTTGTATCCATCAATAATTTCCAGATCAAATCTCGTCAACATCGTAAAATATTTTATAATCAAATCATCATTAACAGTCATTAGCTTACCGAACATGTCATTAGGAGAATCGAAAAGATTTATAGTATTGCCATAACTTGAACTCATCTTCCTACCATCCAACCCTTCTATCAGTGGATTCATTACAATATTTTGAGGCTCTTGTTTATACAATCTCTGCAAATCACGCCCCGCAAGAATATTAAAACGCTGATCAGTTCCACCAATCTCAACGTCTGCTTTTATCTCAACAGAATCATAACCTTGCATAAGCGGATACATAACTTCACGCAAAGAAACTCTTTTTCCTTCACTTAGCCTTTTTGCGATGTTATCGCGTGAGATAAAATCATTTATAGAAAAAACATCTGCCTGACGACCAATCTCCATATAGCCCAACTTCCCCAACCACTTACTATTGTAATGAATTTCCGCAGAACTCATGTCGATTATTTTTGAAGCTTGATCAATATATGTTTTCAAATTTTCTTTAACAGTTTCTTCTGTAAGCATCGGCCTTTCGCTGTCCTTATCAGACGTATCACCGATAAGACCTGTAAAGTCTCCGATTATAAAAACAACCTGATGTCCAAGTAGTTGAAAATCTCTAAGCTTTAAAAGTGGAATTGATCTTCCAAGATGAATGTTTGGACTTGTTGGATCAATACCAAGCTTGATTCTAAGTTTTTGGCCAGATCTCATCTTTTTCTCAAGATCCTCGCGAGATATCACTTCCTCCACTCCCCTAGTTAGAAGTTCAGTGATTTGGTCTGTTTTTGAATTTGTCATAAATATTTTGGTCGAATTAATATAGGTAATATAGCATTTATATTCTATTAACTCAAAGCATCTGGGTACAACCTAATTTATTAAGGCCTAAATATTTCCTCCAACTTTACCACCTCATTTTTACCATTCAGCGTAACCTTATACGGCAAATTTAATATGCCCTGGCCGTCCTGATAAACCATGTTTACATATTCCATTTTTATTTCTTTACGAAGTATCTCTTCTGTACCATCAGAGCTTTTATCAAAAGCTGTCGTCCTAAACGCCCTGGCATCTGGTGATATTACAAATGTCCTAAGTTTAGGATTTTGATTTCTAAAATATACAGTTCCATTAGGAAAACATTCATCGTTAGAGTTAGAGTCGATTTGCTGTTGTGTACACTTTCCATCTGCTACCGCTGCCTTTTCAGCATTTTTTCCGCCAAGCAAATCAAAATAATCTAAGGTTATTTTATCTCCATTAATTTCTTTTATATAAGCAGTGACAATAGTATCCTTTGCAAGACCTGCGTCTTTTGCTGGTGTAGAACCTGTCGCATCGTTAATAGCAATAACATTATTAACAGCATTTGACTCACTTAATATAGACGATGATGCAACGAGCATTTCAGCAGAGATTGGTTTAATCTTTGAATTTTCAACATTTTTTGCAGGTGTAAAATAATACCAGCTTAACAAAATTATTACCGCCAAACCACTAACAATCTCTATTAAAATAAAAATATTTTCATATCTTTCTTGATACTTGTTCATATACTAATAATAACTCCAAAGACAAAATTCATCGCTATTGACAAAACATGTATCGTATATTATCATAGTACCGGGATTGGCAACCGCCTCCTTACCCCCAAATACGAATATCAGGAAAATTAACTGATAATGATTCTGATACTATATCACATTCTCCAAACTCTTTTGAAAACGATACTTCATATGCAGTCATACCACTCAAACACTCTCGTGCTTTGTGATTAAAATAATTTTCAATACTCAATACAAACCCAGAAGGGACTGACGCCAAGTCAGTCCTTTTTGGTATAAATTCTCGTATCCATCTATTGCAATTCTCAACCAACCCTTTCTCCCATGAGTGGTATGGATGACAGAAATATATAGGAGCATGAAGTGCCAATTCCAGCTCCTCCCATTTGCCAAATGCAATATCATTGTCTGTGGTTATGGTGTTAACTACGTAGCTATCGAAGAGTTCCTTTAATGCATTTTGCACCACTTCATGTGTTCTGTTTGGAATCAACTTGAGTCTAATTAATTTACTGTACTTCTCCACACAAACGAGCAACACCCATGAATTATGTTTGGATACAATAAAGTCCATCTCCCAGTGTCCATACTCATACAGCGCCCTTGTGGGGCGTGTATCAATCCATTTTCTATTTGGATCGGTTAGGAATAATTTATTTTCTTTCTTTGGACCACCTTTTTTGTCATTCCTGTTCCAGAACAGGAACCTCTCCAACCCTGGACGTTTTTCAATGAACTTTCTTATGCTCTTCTCGCTTGCATATTTGAGTCCTGACTGGATTTTTGTTCTCGCTGATATGGCACCTGGCGACCAACCGGCCTCCAGTTTCTTTTCAATGAATCGCAAGAGGTGACCATCTTGTGCAACCTTATTGCAGTCTCGTTTCTTTCTGTATTGTTTTAAATACGCCTTGTTTATTGCATTCTTTGCTATGTAATTATCTCTTCCACCGTTTGCTTTGATTTCTTCACTTATGGTGGATAGTCCACGTCCAAGTGTCTTTGCTATTTTGGTTATAGTTTCGTCAGCTTTCAGCATCTTTTCAATGCAAAATCGTTCGTTATCTGACAGGTGCTTTTTCTTGTTTTTAAGATTTTTCGCCATAAATACATGATACCCAATCTTCGTATTTAAAGGTATGGAGATGA
>CAIJKW010000026.1 GCA_903821355.1 uncultured bacterium
ACTGTATATGTATTGTATGGAGAAGAACAAGTTACCGGCAAGAAGTACCAACATGAGTAGGTTGGATACGAATCTTGTTTTCTCTAGTACGCCTGATTGGAATTGAACCATAATATTTTTTTGATCCAGACAGGACGATTCTACTGAATCGTCTACTGGGTTAATAATTAATTTAATAATGATAAATGATAATAATATATGTATTTATGTTTTATATTATACCATACGCTACTTTGTAAACCAGTTCCACAGCTTCTGTATTGGGGACAACTTCTTTGATACACCATCGGTGGTGACTCCCCCGTCTGCTGGGGGTGTATAGGCCCCTGTCGGCACGACAGGCTGTGGTTCTTCCACAGCAACGATAGTCTTCACCCTAACCTCAAGAAGCAAGTCTCCAAACTTAAGTGCATAAGTACCAATTTCCGCTGGAGATGGTACTACTACCTTAATAATATTGTTTTTGTCCCTCATTATTACAACCTCCTTATTATTAAACTCTGCCTTAACATTCTTATTCGTGTTTTTGACACTAACATAGATATAGGTGTTTGGTTCAACTGAAATTATCTGATATGTGTTACCTTTCTTATCAATTGACAACTTTGTTTCTTTTTCTTTACCATCAACTGACACAAACATTAATGTCTCAGGTCTAGGCGTATTGTTTTTTGTAAGCTCTGTCAAAGTTGGGGTGTTTATAGGGGAGTCCTTCATTAGATATAGATCATACCCATTGATGATACCTGCTTTGTTCAGTTCTTTTTTGATCGATGGAAGTGCATTTGACAAAACGGCGAGTGACTTTGGTAAAGCATTCGCGCTTGCTATAAATTTATCAAACTTCCCTTCCCAATTTAAAGATGGTAACGGAGTAAAATTTCCTATTGGCTTTAGACTTGGGAGTCCTGCGAATGGATTAACTAGTTTAGAAACTCCTAAGTTTCCTCCCAGGTTACCCAATCCTCCAAACCCTATTGACGGTAGATTTGCCAAGTTTAGTCTGCCTATCGTGTCAGGCATTAAGTGGAAGATAGAACTTCCACCAGAGCTTGGAGTACTTTGGAGCATTGTTGTTCGTGTTGGATGTTGATGCTGGTGGGACGTAGGGACGTGGAGAGACCACAGGTGGAGCTATAACTGATCCACTGGTGTGACCTCCGCTTGGACAGGTTCTGTTGCTCCCTACTCCAACTTCAGTTACTGCAATATAATTGTTTGAGTTTGTAATGTTGATTATTCCAGCATCTCCTCCATTACCACAATCTGTGGAGCTTCCTCCGTTTGCGGTTACGGATGTGCTTGTGGCGAATCCGTCAGAGTTGTAGATTATAACTGTTCCGCCATTTCCTCCATTTGCTGTTCCATCTGCTCCGTTGGCAAAGACTCTACCTGTTGTTGAGGTAGCAATAGTGGTTGTTCCTCCGTTTCCTCCGTTTGTGGTTGCACTTACAACAACGTCTCCGGTTGTAGCATCTTGTATTGTAAGGATTCCACCATTTGAAGTTGTTGTACCTACAATGGTGATGTTCTTAAGAGTAATGGTGTGACCATTACCTTCAAATGCTCCAATGGATAGACCAATACCTGCGGTTGAAGAAGCATTTGTTTGTGAGTTACCAAAGAGCGATGTATCTATTGTAGCCGTACAAGTTCCAACTGTTGAAGTCGCAAGATAATAGTATGGACGAGTTGCTTCGTCAAGATAGTCTATGCCACAAGAAGTGTAAATTGGTACAGTATTATCATAATTAAATACAATAGATTTTTCACTTAAATTTCCTTTTGCATCTGTAGCTTTAATCCACAAAGTATGTTCGCCGGCTGTTGGTCTTGAAATGTCAGAGCCATTATTTGCACAATTGACAGTTTGATAGCTTTCACTATCTATCTTATATTGGCAAGTCGATGAAGCGTCCACACCATAATCAACTGATGGCACCCATTTTATTGTACTTGTCCCAACAAAAGGTGAGCTAATAGAAACCTGAGGAACCACAGGCCCTCCCACACTATTATTTCCAAAAATGAAAAATCCATTAGCAAATGCTTTGAAGACATTTGTGGCCAAACTATAAATGGCATTTGAAATATTCACAATCACTCCTTTGGCAATTATTATCCAATCGTTGTGACCTCCATCTGTAGTGAAGTTTCGAGTAGTTGTTGCATTATTATCATACTGACGAGTTGTTGAGCCGTTAACTATACCAATATTTTGTGAAATATCATCATGAAAGACTACGTTACCACTTACAACCCCATCGTTATAACTATAATTATAAAAATCAAATACCCCACCTTGGTTAACCGTAGATGTGCCATCTTTATTGAAGCTACTATCGTAAAAATTAACAGCACCATTTGAAGCAACGTAAATTATACCATTGTTGTTTGAACTACTATCGTGGAAATTAAGGGCTCCACCTGATGCAATATTTATTGTTCCTATGTTAACACCACCGTTATAAAACTCTGCTCGCCCACCAGAAAGAATATAAATGAACCCGCTATTGTAACTTGTGTCATAAAAACTCATTGTACTACTTGAGGCAACTGTGGTTGTCCCGTTGTTGTAACTATTACCATTAAATATCCAGTGGCCTATAGAAGTGTTATCGGCTAAACCTTTAACAGAGCCTGTGATGGTTCCCCAAACCATATTGTTAGACAAACTAACTATTCCGCCAGTAGCATAGGCAAACTTGGCATCACCATTCACTAACCCCATGTTATAACTTAAATCCTTGAATGTTGAACTTCCATTTATAATTCCACTATTGTAGCTTGAATTATTAAAATCAGTCGTATAACCTATTGCGATATCCATGATGCCATTGAAACTACTACTATCATAAAATTCAACAACACCTGCTGTCACATTAAAGTAATTGGTCAAACTACTACTTCCATAAACATTTAAATTGCCGTCTGTTTGATGATACGAACCGGTGCCAATACTTTGAGAATTATTTATATTAAGCGTTCCAGCATTCAATGTTGTTCCCCCAGAATAGGTATTTGCCCCAGAGAGCGCAAGTCTTCCTGTGCCAGCTTTAATCAAACCATATGATCCATTAATTACACCACTAGCTGTCAAAGTTTTGCTTGTACTGCCAACAGTTATAGTCGTTGTCGCACCGAGCGTGGTTGTGCCTGTTCCTAAATCAAGATCATTTGTTCCCGCAAAAGCAAAGCTTCCATTCCAATTTTGTGAATTATTTGTAGAAAGCGTAATCGCTCCGCCAGATGTGTTGTCTATTGTTCCACCTGCTATGGAAAGAGTACTTGTACCGATAGCTCCTGCGCTATTGATATTCAATTTACCAGCATTTAATAATATATTTCCATAGATATTATTTGCACCAGACAATGTTAAAGTACCGGCATTCACAGTAGTTGTCCCAAATACCGTAATTACAGAAGTTGTTGCTTGGGTTACAGCCCCTGTATATCCAGAATTTAATTTAATATTTCCAATTTGAATATTTGTATCGATAACAGCCGAATTTGTATCGCCTGCATCAAAGATTGCTGTGTCGGCCGATGTTGGAACTCCAATACCACCCGTTCCACCTGATGTTGCGGACCAGTTTGAACTATTATTCCAGCTTCCTAAAACTCCACCCACCCAATAATAATAATTTGATGTATAACTTAAGCTTACACCACTTAAGACTGGCGTATATATTCCATCTGAAGATATAAGGGTTGCCTTGTAATAAAAAGCACCGCTCCACCCAAGACCTGCAAGGTTAATGCTGTTAGTTCCGCCTGAGAGGGTGTCAAAATTATTCAAAACCCCATCTCCACTATACCAAGAATTTCCATCTTGGCTAAACTGAATTTGCACACTGGTATTTGGTGGCAAAGAAGAAATCGTATAGCTAAAACTATTTACAGAAGACACACCCGCATCAGGAAGAAGATTGGCTGATGTTAATATTCCACTTGAAGAATAAGTAACAAAAGTACCATCAAAACCTACAAATGATAAGCTTACAGAATTTAGAATAGGAGTCTCAATACCATCCGAAACAAACAAAACTCTATAATAAAAATATGACTTTTTCCAACCCATATTAGATAGGTCAATTATGTTTGTTCCTGAAGAAAGAGTATTCCATACATCAGCAACTCCTGTCGAATTATACCAATTTACACTGTCGTAACTAAATTGCATCTTCAAGCTTGTACCAGAAGGAATTGCGGAAGCGTTATATGTCACATTGTTTATCATCAAGGATCCTGTGGTAGGAAGAAGATTTGTTGATGTAACAACACCACCGTCAACATATGAACCCGACGAAAGAATAACAGGGGGAAATAGAAGAACAGAGGGTATAAAAATAAACATCACCAATAACAAAAACTTATATTTATTGATTATTTTTGTTAAAAGATACTTAAGCATGATGTTGAATAAATAAACGGCGGAGAAATCCTAAACCAAATCTGAACTTATTATATATAATAATAACATTTTTATAACAAAAAAACACTCAAAAATTATCCACATATGTAGTGAAAGTTTTTAGAGTCGATGAACATAGAAGATAAAATCTTGGGCAATATACAAGCTTCAAAACTATCTCAGGAAATCAAGGTAATTATCCCTATTTACAACTAGATACTCTGAATTAGGATAGGTTTCTTTAAAAAGTTTTGGCTCTACCACCCTAGGACTCCCCCATTTAAACTCATATCCATATATCAGACCATCCCTCTCCTCAAGATAATCTATTTCTTTTTGATCATAAGTTCTCCAAAAAAACTTATTGGAATACAAATTTTTATATTGAACGGATTTTATTCTTTCAGAAATACAATAATTTTCCCAAAGTGCTCCAATATCATCTCTAGTATTGATAGCATTGTAATTTGAAATCACAGCATTACGCATTCCATTATCCCAAAAATAATATCTTGGCGTTCTACTATATTCACTACGTAAATTTTTACTAAATCCTGGCAATGAAAATAAAACAAAAGTTTTTTCAAGTAATTCTAAATACCTCATAACCGTTTTCTTATTCACATTGAGATTTTGTGCCAATTCTGTATAAGAAACATCTTTCCCTATTTGGAAAGCTATCAATCTTAATAAATTAAGTATGAACAATGAATTTTTTATATTATCAAGCTCTAAAATATCTTTCAAAAGATAACCATCTTTTATGGATTCTAATTTATCTTTCTTTTCTTGATCTGTTTCAGATGTGGCTACTTGTGGATATGAACCAAAAATCAATCGGCTTTCTAAATTAGCTTTTGACATAATAAAATCTTCTGTCATACTCCACTCAAGTTCAGAAATTGGATACAAATGAAAATATTTACTTCTACCAACAAGAGGTTCCCCTATTTTATTCTTCAAATCAAAAGAGGAAGAACCAGAAACCATTACTGACAAATTTGGAATACTATCAACTATCAGTTTCAAACTTTGACCTATATTTGGTATCATTTGAGCTTCATCGATAAATAGATAGTTATACCCAGAAGTTAGCCTTTTGAGTTGTTCTATTTTCTGACTT
This sequence comes from uncultured bacterium, assembly GCA_903821355.1. GTDB lineage: Bacteria > Patescibacteriota > Minisyncoccia > Phycocordibacterales > CAIZLB01 > CAIJKW01. Next base: position 5,538 of record CAIJKW010000026.1, read on the forward strand.
GATAAAATTTCCGCAACAGACAAATCATCACCTTGAATAAAAAGGATTTTGCCCTTTAGCTCTTCTTTTATTTTTTTCATAAGGAAAGTTTTACCAACCCGCCTAGCACCAAAAATACCAATAACCACCCCAGGCTTTAGGGAGTCTAGTATCTGTTTTTCTATATATCTAGATATCATAGTGTCTGTATTATAGCAAATCCAGCTACTTTGTGTCAAGGCCGTTATTCATCAGGCCCTTATTATTCATCTTTTCAGATTGGATTCCGACCCTATTGGTACATCTCCGCGAGAATGACACACAAGAGGGTTAATTAGAGATGGTATGAATTTAAAAAACATGTAACAAATCATTAATTCTGTTTCATTTATTGATTATTTTTAACCAATAAATGAAATAAAACCAGCGATTCCGACGATATTGCCAATTTTTGGGTCATTTTGGTTATTTTGTATAGGCTGTTTTGTAGAGTCAGCATTCTTCCCCCTCTTTAAACTAACCTTGCTAAATTTATCATTAGTATAGATAAAATTATTCCAATCTGGAGAAAAACATTTAAAAATCATCTTTTTTCTAAGTTTATAGGTGTTAAAATTACCCATCATGCCTAGATATGAATTAATACACGCTACTGCCTTTTTATTATTTTTATCAATGGTATCTACTCCATCTTTTTTCAAGATGCCATTATATTCTTGAATCTTTTTATAAAAATTACCTTTTACACTATTTCTAATATAAATACGATATGGTTTTATAAATGCTCCTAAAAATAATACTCCGTTATTAATATGTTGAAGATATATCTTTTTAGGATGTAATTCAAGTAAAAGTTCCTCCTTCAGATATTGTCTTATGGTAGGAATTATTGACTTTAAATACTCCTTGTCTCTGTGAACAATAACCATATCATCAACATATCTGCCATAATATTTACAACCAAGTTGATATTTAACAAACTGGTCAAAATCATTAAGGTATACATTTCCAAATAGTTGTGAAGTTAAGTTGCCAATTGGCAGTCCTGTATCTTTTTTTGCACAAAATAAACTCTTTGACTTTGGCAACCCTCGCCAATTTTCTCTACTTCCTTTTATAATGCAATCTTTTGTTGGGTCATGAAATATAACTTGGTAAATTAACTTCAACAACCACGCGGAGTCAAAAGTTTGTTTTGCCTTAATTTTATTTGAGTTATTTAATTTATCTTCTATCTTTTTGTATAAAATATTTTTATCAATAGACATAAAATAACCTTTAATATCTAGTTTCAAAACATAACAATCCTGCTTATAATTTTCTGAGCACGAACGAATAAAATTATTTAATCTCTTGATCCCATATGATGTACCCTTACTCACTCTACAACTATAACTATCATTAATAAATAAACCTTCAAAGATAGGGTTGATATGATTAAAAATAAAATGATGGATGATTCTATCCCTAAAGTCTGCTGCAAAAATTTCTCTCTTTAACGGTTTAAATGATATAAAACAAAAACTTTTACGAATTATATATGAGCCATTATCAATTTCCCTTCCAAGATCTATAAGTTTTTTCTCATAACATATTTCAAATTCAAGCTGACTAATTGTTCCACGCTTATTTTTACGAGCTAAGTAGTAGGCGTCAAATAAATCGTGTAAAATATTTTTATTATTCATTAGGGTAGTTTTTACTCAATGAAGTACCTCAAGTAAAACCTTGAGGTATTTCATTATCCAGTCCTTGAGGCACCGCACCGAAAATCCGTACGCCTTAGCGTTCAAGTTCCGGTTGACACCCGTGTTGCCAGAGTTCAAGTTCCGTTTCCAAGCACTAGTACCACTCGCAACAGACGACCAAAAGTTCGTGTTCGTCCCACCGTTGTTGAACGAACCATCTGTGTTGCGGTAGCCAGTGAGGATGCCCTGACGCAAAAATAATCATTTATTTCCTTTTGTTAACCTAACGGAAAACAAAAGTTTATATAATTTCCATAAATTATCGTATATTCCTCACGTACAAAGACGCGAGAAGATTATTGGACTGATTAAGGCACTCCTATCTTTGCCGTAACAAAAGATAGTTCTGGCCGATATTTACAAAAATCAACATATTTATTTCTAAGTACCTGACTTTTTCCATGCATATAACTGCAAAGAAACTTCTTCAATTCTTTCATTAAGAGATATAAATTTATCTAGACTAATTTGTTTAAGATCCTTAATTAATCTAATGTATAAACGTACTACCTCTAAATGATCTATCGCTGATTCTAATGGTTGATATTTTGAATTACTATTATTTGCCCTGTAAATATCCGCTATCATCCATGACATTTCCTTCTTAATATCATTCCCAATGGTATATTTGTATTCCCTTTTAAAATTTTTGGTAAAAATAAATACATCCAATAAGAAATCATAACTTGCCTTATATACCGGAAGATTACTGTGGATAGTCATGGTTTTTTACTTGCATCTAAATTATAATGTTTCGTCTTATATTTTTTACCATCATTGGCAGTTACCGAGAATTCCTCGGTAACTGATTTTTCTTGTAATTCATTGCTCTCAAAGATATTTAGAGGTTGTAGTGATTCAAGCTAGAACTCAAGGTTGACATTTCCTTCTAAAAACAGCTCTCTTTATTAATTAATATCATTTCCAATACTTTTGGGACGCTCCGCGCCCAAGAAAAGCAAATGGAGCAAATAAATCCAAATAGGGCAAATGAGCATTAATTCTTGAGGCACCGAACCGAAAACCCGTACGCCTTAGCGCCCAAGTACCGGTTGACACCCGTGCCGCCAGAGTTCAAGTACCGTCCCCAAGCACTAGTACCACTCGCAACAGACGACCAAAAGTTCGTGTACGTCCCACCGTAGTGGAACGAACCATCTGTGAGGCGGGAGCCTTTGAGGAGGCCTCTAAAGGACCCCGACATATTCCTCATTGTTGTTCCCTCATTTGTTCCTCTCCACCCTGTGGTGGTTGTATCATATGGAAAATCCGTAGCACATGTGCCGGAGGTACAAGTTGCACGTTCAAGCATTGTGAACTCGTCATGGGTTGGAATATGCCAACCTACAGGACAAATTCCTTTGGCCCCGGCTGTGGTTGTGCCTGCCATTGCCTGATCCCATTGGTATAGTCCGCCACCGCTTATACATTGATTGGTATCATTGCTGTAGCAATACTTTTGTATAGATACGGAGCTTGTACCTTGAGTTGCAGAGCCTAGAACCATTGTTCCAATATTTAGGTTTTGTTGCATCCAACATTGTGTTCCAATAAGAACTGTTGCATAGGTCTTGGCATCTCTACTATCTACCAGCGTAGAGCCGCAACTCCACGATGAAGATGGCGACAGCGTGACTGATCCGTTTACGGTATCTATCACCACATTATTGGAAGATGCAATCTTTGTGGTGTTATGGAAGGTATCAGTGACTGTAATTGGTGTTGGGTCTACGATGTAGTCAATGTCTACAGAGCCCTTAACCTTAAGGTCAAAGGTGTTTGTGGATTGGGGGAGATTGGTGAGAAGGATTTTGTACATATTTTCAGCATCAATGTTTTCAAATGTTGCAATAGACTGTTCATTTGTTATGCCTTCATAGACTGGGTATATGCCTATCTTTGTAAAAATTGGGTTCGTATTAGTCCCGTTTGCGCCAATCTGCGACGATTTTGCAAAAATCGTAATGTCGTTTTTGTTTGTTAAAAACTTTTCAAATGTAACTCTCACTATGTGACCATCAGTGACTGTCGCCCAACTGTTGTCTTGATTCTTTACTTGATCATATATGTCCCCGACTATTTCTCCTTTCTCATCCATCTCCAATGCTTTGGTAATGAAAATTATTTCAAACGTTTGAGTTGAGAGGTGTGGGACTGTCCATTCAACATAATCTAATTTTCCATTTCCATCCAAATCATATGCATGGAATTGCACATCTTGATTATTGTTGTTTAACCATTTAATTTTTATTTTACTCTCTTGTCCAACTTTATATATTTCAGGAATGTTTGTAAAAGCAAGAACATTTGTAGTATGTGGTTGGCCCTCTGCATTTCCCGCATCATCAGAGACAGTAACAATTTTACCCGTATCTGTAGGAACTTCAGCGATTGTAGGCGCTGGAGTCTGGTATTCTACTAGGACATCAGTATTTTTTGTTAGAGTAGAGGTGGATTGCGTAGTTATATCACTATTTGTATTTGCTGTATTGGTAGCATGTTCCGTATTTTCGTTTGTATTTGCGTTGTTTATGTTGGTTATCGTTGCGTCTGTGTTTGTTGAATTTGTATCTACTACATTATCCGATTCTGTCGAAGTTGATGTACTAGTCTCAACCGGGCCTATGTCAATTGAAGTCGTTGATAATGAAATATCTGGCTTTTCATTTGTCTCAGACGTTGTCGGCAACACCTCATTCTGTGTCTCTGATGGCACATCGTTCTGTGTCTCTGATGGCACATCGTTCTGTGTCTCTGATGGCACATCGTTCTGTTGTTGTATTTGCGGTTGTGAAACAATATCAACTACTAAAGTCTCAGGTTCTGGTGGTATTCCTTGTATTGTGGCTTCCGCATAGGCTGTCATGGTACTACTCACGCTTACAAACAAATTCCATACTTTAGTAAAAAATCCTGACAAGCGCCCTTGCGATAAAACATCATTCACATTATCTTTGTTTTGTTTATTCAAAGTCTGTGCTAAAGCCAAAGACTCCGATGACCTGGCTGTCTGCTTTGATAACTCACTCAACTTTAGTCTATCTTGTTTGGTTAAATCCGCTGAAGAAACTAATTTTGTTTTCTTTAGTATTTTTTTACTTGATAGGACTTTAGTGCTGGTGCTAGTAATAATCCCAACATTAATAGATGTTACTTTTATTTGCTGAGCTGATTTAGGCAATTCAACCAAATGTTGACCAGCCAAGATTGCAGAAGCTGGCACGATCATCTGCCAGTTGATAGGTTCTCCTGGAACAGAAGGACTCTGTTTTGCTACAACCCCTTTCACTACGGAAGTTTGCTTTTGTTCTAAAATAGGCAGGAAAGAGTATTTGGATATATGGGTGGTGTTTTTAGAAAAATTAGTTAAAACAACACAAAAAATTATAATAAAACAAACAATTATTAGGGCTGATATCAATGGTTTTTTAAAAGAATTTTTAAATCTTTCTTTTTTATCTTTCAAAAGGCAAAAGTTTATGATCTTCATGAATCATATTTTACCACAAAAACATAATATGTGACACAAAAAAGTTATCCACAAAGAGATTTTATTAACCAATTAATATTCCCTCATCGCTAACTGCGCATCCACCTTTTTGATCAAATCAATAACAACTTGAACCACAATCAATAGAGAAGTTCCGCCAATCGTCAAAATTTTAATTGAAGTGATAGCTTGTAGAACTGGAGGTAAAACTGCAATTAATCCAAGGAACAGTGCGCCAACAAGAGTTAATCTTCCAACCATTTTTGCCAAATGCTCTGTTGTAGGCTCTCCAGGTCTAACACCAGGAATAAATGCCCCACTCTTTTGTAGATTCTCTGAGATTGTCTTTGGGTCAAAAGTTACAGCTGTATAGAAGTATGTGAAGAAGAACACCAGTATGAAGTATAGACCTGAATATATCCAAGGGTTTTGCATTAGTGAGGCCAAGACCTTTGATGTATCGGCAACCATTTGATTTCCAGTGTATGCCAACATGTTGAACAACATTTGAGGTAACAACAGTATAGATAGAGCGAAGATTATTGGAATAACACCAGCTTGGTTTAGTCTAAAAGGAAGATATGTTGACGAACCACCGTAAATCTTACCTCCCCTAACCTGCTTTGCATAAGTTACAGGAACTGGCCGTTCAGCTTCTGTCATGTAAACAACTCCAAGTATTGCGGCAAGCCCTATAACAAACATCACAGCAAACAACGGGATTTGGGATGCGTCTGTATAAATATATTGTAATTGACCAAAAGCTTGAGGAATTTTAGCGACGATTCCAGCAAAGATTATCAATGACACTCCGTTTCCAATACCAAACTCGGAAACAAGTTCTCCAACCCACATAAGAACCATTGATCCACCGAGTATAATCGCAACGTTTGTAATCAATGCAAAGCCACCCAGAGAACCAACAATTCCCTCTTTTTGTAGAAGCGCCAAGAAACCGAATCCTTCAATAACAGCCAAAGGCACGGTTAAAGCTCTAGAGTAGAAACTGAATTTTCTTCTTCCAACATCACCCTCTTCTGAAATCATAGCTTTCATTCTAGGAGACATCATCGTACTCAATTGCATTATAATTGAGGCTGTAATGTATGGACTTACCCCAAGCATAACGATGGAAAGAGTGGATAGACCTCCTCCCGAAAACATACTCAAAAGACCAAAGAATTGATTATTATTTAAAAAGTTATCTAGAACAGATTGATTAACTCCAGGAATTGGAATACCAGCAAGTAATCTGAAGACGATAAGAGCCCCAAGGACAAAAAGGATTTTATTGCGCAGACCTTTGTCTGAAAATAGATGCTTAAGTTTTATGAAAAATTTGTCCATATTTTTTGGTCAAAACTGACCTGTTATTACAATAATTAATTGAAATTGAAACTAAAGATGAACTTTTTCAAGAAAGCCTGAATTTGCCAGCCTACTTGATTGATCCACCAGCCGCCTCAATTAAAGATTTTGCTGAAGCAGAAACCTTACAATCCACCACATTTACCCCAGGAATAGATTCTTCTGTTTTCCCCAAAATCTTTATACGAGGAAGACGTCCTTTGTATACTGAAACAATACCCTTTTCTGCCAATGTAAGTGGAGAAACTTTTTCCCCAGCCTTGAATACTACCAACTTAGTTACATCAACTATTGTTGGCTTAACTTGAATAGACTTGTTGGAGTTTTTACCAAGACCTCTTAGCTTTGGGATTCTTTTTATAGTATCACGAAGCTCCGGTCTGATTTTTCTACCAGCACGAGCACCTTGTCCTTTTGTTCCTCTTCCAGAAGTCTTACCACGCTTTCCACCACGTCCAACCTGGACTGATTTTGCTCTTTTTGTCTTTGATTTTACGTTATGTAATTGCATGATAATTTAATTATAATCTAAATATTAATTTGCTGAAACAGCAGCGGCTGAAGCTTCGCGACCGGCTCTTTTAGCCTTTTTGAATGAAGCGAGTGCTCTTATGGCAGCTTGCGCATTATTTAGTTTATTCTTTGTTCCTGAGCGAAGTTTAGCATTTATGTCTGTAATACCAGCTAGCACAACAACGTCACGAACAGAACTGCCGGCTACAACCCCCTTTCCTAGTGCGGGCTTCATTTCTACCCTAGCACTACAGTACTTAGATGAAACTGCGTGAGGAATACTTCCTGTTTTTGTTAGAGGAACAGTTATAAGATTATTCTTTGCATCTCTAACTGCTTTCTCAACTGCCAAAGATGTGTCAGTTCCCTTTCCTGTACCAACTCCAACCTTTCCTTTTTTATCACCAATAACAACAGCAACAGCAAAGCTGAAACGTCTTCCTCCAGCAGAAACTCTAGTTACACGTCTGATATCAATCATTTTCTGATCAAATTCAGGCTTAGCTCTAGGCTCTCTTCTTGGTCCACCTCTTCTATCTGGTCCACCACGTCCTCTTGGTGCTCCACCTGGTCCTTCTGGTCCGCGAGATCCTGCGCCACCACGAAATCCTCCTGCACCTCTTGCACCACCTCTAGAAAAACCTCCTCTACTATCTGCTGGGGCTACCGGAGCAGCACCAACTGGTGCAGAACCTGCTGGAGCAGAATGAGTTGTGCTTTCTACTGGAGAAGAAGCCTCTACAGCAACTTCTGATGTTACAGCCTCGTCTACTATTGTATTGTTATTAAGTGTATCGTTCATATTTTATTAAAATTCTAATCCGCCTTGACGTGCCCCCTCTGCTAGAGAACGAACTCGTCCTGTGTAATTAAATCCACCTCTGTCAAAAACAACCTTTGAAATACCTTTTGATTTTGCAATCTTTGCGATTTCAATACCAACATTCATTGAAGATTCAGTTTTTGTTCCTTTACTTGTCTTAAGAGAAGATGCTGCTGCTAATGTCTTACCATCTTCATCATTAATTATCTGTGCATATATAAATGCATTTGATTTAAATACAGACAAACGAGGTCGCTCTGTAGTTCCTATAACCTTTGAGCGAATTCTCTTTCTTCTTCTGTCTCTTGATGATGATACGATGTTAGTTTTCATGACTTTTTATAATTTTTATAGACTATGCAGCCTTCTTACCTTGCTTTCTCTTAATTATTTCACCTTCATATCTGAATCCCTTACCCTTATAAGGCTCAGGCTTCTTAAGTGATCTAACTTGTGAAGCAAGCTGATAAACAGCTTCTTTGTCACATCCAGTGAAAAGAACTTGTCCTTTTTCTGATGTAACTGTTATTCCCTTAGGAATAGAAACTTGAATTGGGTGAGAAAAGCCTAGGTTTAGGTTTATTTTATCTCCTGCAACTTCAGCTTTAAATCCAATACCTTCTAGTAGTAGTTTTTTTGAAAATTGTTCAGTTACTCCCTTAACCATATTCTTAAGATGAGAGCCGTATGTTCCCCACAACGCTCTTGCTTGCAGATCATGTTTAAGTGGAATAACTGTTGCTGTTCCATTTTCAACCTTAATATCAAATCCGGGTCTTATTTCTCTTGTAAGCTCGCCCTTTGGACCTTTTACAGTAAGAACATAATCCTTAAAGATTACTTCAGTTTTTTCCGGGATATTGATTATTTGTTTTCCTATTCTAGACATATTATTAGATTACCAAATTTTAAACAAAACCTCTCCGCCGACCTTTTCTTTCTTTGCCTCGCGATCAGTCAAAATACCTTTTGGAGTTGTTAGTATTAATGACCCATAACCATTAAGAACTGGCTTTATTTCTTTAGCTTTAGCATAAGTTCTGCGTGAATTTTTTGAGATTTGTTGAACCCCTTCTATTCTTGCCTTACCATCTATGTAAATCAATTCAACTTCAAGAGTTTTAATAACCTTCTTACCCATCTTTCTGAAGTCTTTGATAAAACCCTCTCTTTTAAGTACCTCAAGAACTGACTCTTTTAATTTTGAATATGGAAGAGTTAATGTAGCTTTTCCAGCTGCATTTGCGTTCTTAATATTTATTATTATTTGTGATATTGGATCTACCATGATGATTTTTTAATTCCTGGGATTCTGCCTTCATTAGCAGCTTCTCTAAAGCAGATACGGCACATTGCGAAGTCACTCATATAACCACGAACGCGACCACATCTAAAACAACGTCTCACAATGCGACTTGAGAACTTTGGTTTTTTAAGTGACCTTACAAATGTTGATGTTTTTGCCATATCTTTGTGTTTTTGAATCCTAGCAGTTTAATGCCTTAAAGTCAACGTTTATTTAACGTCTTCTTTTCTAAATAGGAAACCTAAATACTCCATTAATGCTTTGACCTCGGCCTTGGTCTTAGCTGTTGTAACTAAAGTCACAGCAAACCCAAAAACATCCTTTATTTCTTCATCTGATGTTTCTGGGAACACTGTGTGCTCCTTAATTCCAAGAGTATAATTACCCATAGAATCAACTGCACTCAACTTAATACCTCTAAAGTCTCTAGTACGAGGAAGAGCAACGTTAACCAATTTCTCTATGAAACTCCACATTCTTTCCCCTCTTAGGGTTGATTGCCATCCAACAACGTCACCTTGTCTAACTTTAAAAGAAGCAACGGACTTCTTTGCTGCTGTTTGAGTAGCTTTTTGTCCTGCAATCTTTGTTAGACGGTCGCCAATTAACTCTTTCTTCTTAGGATCCTTTATTGATCCAGATGTAGCTGAAAGAACAACTTTGACGATTTTAGGCGCCTGAAGCTTATTTGTATAACCAAACTCCGCCTTTAGGGCTTCGTAGGTTTTTGTTCCTTTTTCTTTTACTGTTTGGTGTTTCATAAATTTTCTTTAATAATTGGTAACTATATTGCTTTATTTGTCTTTTTATCTACCCTGACTTTTTTGTCTCCAATAACCTTCATTCCTATACGAGCAGGCTTACCGTCTACAAGAATTGCAACATTAGAAACATGTAGTGGCATAGAAACTTCAACTATTTGTCCTTTCTCTCCACTTCTTCTCGCCTTTCTATGCTTCTTAAGTAGATTAAGACCTTCTACGACAACTTTAGATTCAGTAGGAATAGCCTTGGTAACCTTTCCAGTTTTACCTTTGTCCTTTCCTGCTATCACTATTACTTTGTCTCCTTTCTTGATTTTCATGTTTTTAATTTATTGTTGCAATTATTAATTTATTCAGTGACCTATACTATTTCTGGTGCCAAAGAAGCTATTTTTTGATAACCCTTTTCTGATAGCTCTCTTGGTATTGGACCGAAAACACGTCCACCAATTGGCTCGCCTTTTGTCTTATCGATCAAAACAACAGCGTTCTCATCAAAACGAACATAAGAACCGTCTTTTCTTCTGAAAGCTTTCTTTTGACGAACAACCACAGCGCGGTGTATATCCTTTTTCTTCACAGTCTTTCTTGGCTCTGCCTTTTGAATAGAGATGATTACGATCTCTCCTATTTCTGCGTATCTCTTTTTTGAAGAACCAACAACCTTAAACACGCGACCTATCTTTGCGCCGGTGTTGTCTGCTATTGATACTATTGAACGTGGTTGTAACATATTGGTAAAATTAAATTATCTTAAATCACTTTAAAGTGTTTATCTTTTGAGATTGGGCGACACTCTACAATCTCTACTTTGTCTCCGATATTCTTTGTATTTCCAGCATCATGTGCCTTATACTTTTTGTTCTTTGTAACATATTTCTTGTACTTAGGAACTTTAACGTATTGTTGGACAGATACAACAATAGTGTCTGTCATCTTATTTGAAGTCACAACACCAGAAAGCACTCTTTTGTTTGGAGCTACGGTTGCCACTTCTTCATTTGTATTAATTGTCTTTTTCATAATTTATTTATAGAGAATTTTAATTTTCTTTTTCAACTTTAGCAGAAGCTTTAGTAGAAACTGAAGCTTTTGTTTGAGCAGTTAATTCTGTCATAATACGAGCAATATCTTTTCTTGTATTACGTCCTTCTTTAACATTTCTTGATTTTGATCCTGCTCCACCAAAACGAAAAGCCTGCAAAGAATCCTTTTTTTCATATAAGGTCTTCATTAAATCTTTTCTGTTTTTGTCTTTAAATTCAGTCATTGTATTATATTTAAATATTATTATTCTCTAGCTACCACACGAATGGTTACAGGTAATTTCTTACCAGCTTTTATTAGAGCACTTTTTGCGATCTCTTCAGTTACACCATCAACTTCAAAAAGAATTCTTCCAGGTCTAATTTCTACACAAAAACCTTCAGGCTCTCCCTTTCCTTTTCCCATAGGAACCTCCGCTGCTTTTTTAGTGAATGGTCTATCTGGAAATATTCTTACCCACATACGTCCAGTTTTACCAAGTGTTTTTGAAATAACTTTTCTAGCTGATTCAATTTGATTTGAAGTCATACGATAAGCACTAGTTGCCTTAAGCCCGTATGAGCCAAAGCTAACATCAACACCGCGAGTTGCAACCCTAACTTTCTTTGGGTTTTCACGGCCGACTTGCCACTTTCTATGCTTAACTTTTTTTGGGAATAACATGGTAGTATCTTTATTAAATTATTTCTTAAAAACTTCACCCTTATAAATCCAGACCTTTATACCGATCTTTCCATAAGGTAAGTTGGCTTCGTAATTCTTGTAATCAATATCAGCTCTAAGAGTTTGAAGTGGAATTTGACCCTTTTTAAGAGTTTCTGTTCTTGCCATTTCAGCTCCACCAAGACGACCTGTCATATAGACTCTAACTCCCTTAACATCTCTACATGCCATAACTTTTTCAATCATTTGCTTCATTACACGTCTAAAAGGCATACGCTTTTCTAAGCCTTCTGCAAGCATTTGAGCGACGATTGGCGCACTTGATTCTGGAGACCTTACTTCTTCTATTTCTAACTTAAGTATTGTTGTATTTTCTTCTCCGTTCTTTCTTAAGAATTTTTCAATCTCTGACTTAAGTTTTGTTGCTCCTTCACCATTTCTTCCGATTATAATTCCTGGGCGTGAAGTCTTTAGAATCAAACGAACCATTTTATCATTTCTCTCTATTTCAATATCTGAAACATACTGTCCACGTAGCTTTTTTTGCAACCACTCCCTGACGAGAATATCACATTTTAGATTAGCGCGGAACTTTGCATCAGTAGAAAACCAACGAGATTTCCAATCTCTGATTATTCCTAGTCTATGTGAATATGGGTGAACTGTATGTGTCATACTAATTAAATTATTTTATTATTTATTTTCTTTTTTAACTTCCTTTTTAACC
>CAIJKW010000027.1 GCA_903821355.1 uncultured bacterium
AGAATATATAAAGAATTTATAAAGAAAATCCAAATTTATGCTAAAATAGCTCCAATTGAATAAGGTTCAAAGCAGATGGATGAAGATGGCTAGAAATAGCCGTAAAACTGAATATAATGCAAAATTTAACCAAAAAAGAAAAAGAGGCACGGGTTATAGAGATAGAATCAGCAATGAACGCTGTGGATTTTTGGAGTGACTCTCTAAATGCGCAAAATCTAATCAAAGAACTCCAAGATTTAAAAGCAGAAATTGCAGGAGGTTTGAGTGGAAGTCCATATGATTCTGGTAGCGCTATCATCACAATCTTTTCTGGAGCGGGCGGGGATGACTCGGAAGATTTTTCTAGAATGCTATTTGAAATGTATCAAAAATATATTGCTAAAAAAGGTTGGAGCATGACTTTGATTCATGAGCACAAGAATGATCACGGGGGATATAGAAATGTCTCTTTTGATGTCGATGGTAAGAACGCATTTGGAACCTTAAAACACGAGTCCGGCGTGCATAGACTCGTCAGACTTTCTCCTTTTAATTCTAAACAATTACGTCACACGAGTTTTTCTATGGTTGAGGTGGTTCCTAAATTCGACAAACCGGTGGACATTGAAATTCCTGAAGAAGATTTGGAGTTTAGCTATGCAAGAGCGGGAGGACCTGGTGGACAAAACGTTAACAAAAGAGAGACGGCGGTTAGAATCGTACATAAACCAACAAAAATGTCTGTGCATGTTACAACAGAGCGATCACAATTGCAGAATAAAGAAAAAGGAATAGCGATGCTTAAGGCAAAGATTTATGCACATCAAGAAGAGGAGAGGTTGGCAAAAGAGAAGGGGCTTTTTATAAGCAAAACAACGGATGTGGAGTGGGGGAATCAAATTCGCTCTTATGTGCTACACCCATATAAGATGGTCAAGGATCATAGGACTGATATGGAAACCAGTAAGGTGGAGGATGTTTTAAATGGGGATTTGGACGATTTTATACAAGCCGAGAAGAAGTTTTTTGCGGAGTAGGGTCTAGGGTCTTTATGTTGTTATATTATGAAAGATGTTGTGTTATAATTGAGTGGACTAAGTAATCCCATAAAAATGAATATTTTCTGCAAAAATAAAAAACCGAAAGGTTGGCTTAAGAAGGCTGGTTTTACATTGATTGAATTACTGGTGGTGATTTCCATCATCTCTTTGCTTTCTAGTGTCGTCCTCGTTTCTGTTAAAGGCGCCAGAGATAAAGCACAGGTATCTAAAGTTAGAAGTGGAATGGTAGAATTTGCAAAAGCTCTTGAAATATATAGAGTTAAGTATGGCTATTATCCTCAGTGTACTAGTAATAATCATAACTGTTATTTGTATGCCAGCATATATACAAACCCCGTTGAAGTGGATGAAGGTGGTGCTTTTGCTTCAGATGTTTCCAATGAATTAAAAAATAAACAAGTCCTCTCTCAGAGTCTGGCGCCTTTATTAAGAAGTCTATTAGATCTTGGTTATGTTGGCTATGATTTATATTATGTTACCGATCCGGGAACTTTACAAAATGTATATAAATCTGGAGGTTATAAATGCGGGGGTAATAATTCTTTTAACGAATATTGGGTCTGGATTTTAATTCAAGGTAAAGATGGAGAATATACTCTATTGAATTCTTCACAGATATCAGGCTGGTCTACTCCATCAGCCCGTAGTGGTAATGTCGATTTCCCTTATGATGGATATTGTTTGATGAATCAACTCCTTTTAAAGCATTTTTTGCGCATGGAGACAATACTTCCATCTAGTATTTTGTAAAAATTCAATATGGGGGTATAATACTTGTATATGTTATTCCTTGATAGAGTTTCAAAAAAATATGCCGATAATACGTCAGCTTTAGGGGGTGTTACATTATTAATCAAACCTAAAGAATTCGTTTCAATTGTTGGGCATTCAGGTGCGGGTAAGACCACACTTTTAAAAATGATATTGGCGGAAGAGAAGCCAACAGAGGGAAATGTCACTTTTGAAAAAATAGACATTCATAAAATCAGAAAATCTGATATGAATGAATACAGAAGACGTATTGGAACAGTCTTTCAAGATTTTAGATTGCTTGCTGATAAAACTGCCTATGAAAATGTTGCTTTTGCTATGGAGGCTGCCGGAAGAACTGAAGAAGAAATTCACGCAGACGTCCCTCATGTTTTAGAGCTTGTTGATTTAGGAACAAAGATGCACAACTTTCCTCATCAGCTATCTGGTGGAGAAAAACAAAGAGTTGCTATAGCTCGTGCAATCGTCAATCAACCAGATGTTATTATTGCCGATGAGCCAACCGGAAATCTAGATCCAAAAACCGCTTATGAGATTGTTCAGATTTTGAAAAAAATAAATGATTTAGGAACGACCGTCATTTTAACTACACATAATACTGGCGTAGTTGATCACATTGGTAAAAGAGTTATTTCAATGAAGGATGGAATGATTGTGATGGATAGTGAGACAGGGGAGTTTGTGGTTTAGTTGAATGAGTCTGGCTTCACTCGGTCCTCGGCCATTATCAAGTTTATGTAAATTAAGGTAAAATAAAGTTATGATTTGGACAAATACAAAAAGAACATTAAAGTCAGGCTTCATAAGCTTTTGGAGAAATGGGTCAGTTTCTCTAGCTTCAGTTCTGGTGATGATTGTGACACTGCTCGTAATATCGTCAATAATTTTTATAGGAGCGATGATGTCATCGACACTTAAATCAATTGAAAGCAAAGTTGATATAAATGTCTATCTAACGCAAGCTGCAAGTGATGATGATATTACTTCTCTTCAAAAATCTATAAAAAATCTACCAGAAGTGGCATCAGCCGTTTTGACTTCAAGAGAAGATGCGCTGATTCAATTTAGGCAAAGACATCAGGACGATGAATTGACTCTTCAGGCACTAGATGAGGTTGGCACAAATCCACTTGGTGCAAGTATTAATATTAGGGCTAAGGATCCATCGCAATATGAGACTATCGTTAAATTTTTGGATAGCCAAAAAGCTGGAGTTGATGGAACAGGAGGGGGTGTAATTGAGAGAATAAACTATTCTAATAATAAACAAGCTATTGATGCACTAAATAGAATAATGATGGCATCAAGAAAATTAGGAACGATAGTCGTGACTTTTTTTGCGCTCGTCTCTATTTTGATAACATTTAATACAATCAGGCTTGCGATTTACATTTTCAGAGAGGAGATTGCGGTTATGCGTTTGGTTGGAGCAAGTGAAATGTATATTAGAGGTCCATTTGTTACGGTTGGTTTGATGTATGGGGCGGTGGCAGGTTTAATTACATTGATTCTGCTTTATCCAATGACTTATTATGTTGGTCCTTTGACCTTCAATCTTGGAACCGGTCTGAATGTCTTTAGCTACTATGTAGGAAACTTTGGCCAAATGTTTTTGGTGGTTGTGGGAACCGGTTTGGTGCTAGGTGCCGTTTCAAGTTACTTGGCGGTGAAGAAGTATTTGAAGGTCTAGTTCGCTTTGTTTAAGGTTGTAAATGGTGCCTTACACTGTAATTGGTGCCTACAATTCAAAGATATACGTGATTATTTGAACTGTAATTCGAAAAATGTTGCGTTTTTTTGAATTAGGAGTATAATAAGCCCATGAAAATCATAAAACGCCATATACAAGATCAAATAGAATCTAGGCTTTTTACCAATAATATCATTATAATATACGGTCCAAGGCAGGCCGGAAAGACCACTTTGGTTAAGGAAATC
The DNA here is from genome assembly GCA_903821355.1 of uncultured bacterium. Classification (GTDB taxonomy): domain Bacteria; phylum Patescibacteriota; class Minisyncoccia; order Phycocordibacterales; family CAIZLB01; genus CAIJKW01. The sequence goes on from CAIJKW010000027.1 coordinate 3,753, forward strand.
GTCAAAAAGCACGATGATTCTATCTATTTAAACTGTGAATTACCTGAAATAAGGGGTTTGCTGAGCTCTTTTGATATTGGCACAATTTATAACTATATTAAAAACTATAAAATTGTAGTTTTGGACGAGGCTCACTCCATTGCTAGAATAGGAGAATTATTGAAGATATTATTTGATACTTATAAAGATATTCAGTTCATAGCCACAGGTTCATCGTCTTTTGAATTGTCTCAACAGGTTGGTGAACCGCTTGTGGGCCGTTCTTGGGAATTTATGGTTTTACCTTTTTCACTTAGAGAGATAACAGAAAACAATTTCCAACTACAAGATGAAATTACTAACTACATGCTATATGGTGGGTATCCAGAGGTGTATCATCTCTCGCCGGTGGATAAAAAAGAGAAGCTCACTTCAATCGCCTATCAATATGCCTCAAAAGACATTCTCGCTTTTGATGGTATTAAGAAGTCAGATATAATTGTAGATTTACTAAAATACATCGCTTTCCAAATTGGAAATGATTGTTCATATAACGGAATTGCCGATAAGCTTCAGGTCAGCTCTGCTACGGTTAAAAAATATATAGATTTATTAGAAAAGACCTTCGTCATTTTTAGACTTAAGGCATATAGTAGAAATTTAAAAAATGAAATAAATAAGAAATTTAAAATATATTTTTACGATATAGGCATAAGAAACGGAATTATAAACCAATTTAATCAAATCGATAGTATTTCAAGAACTGATGTTGGAGCTTTGTTTGAAAATCTCTGTATTGTTGAAAGGATGAAGAAAAATATATTAGACAAAAATAAATCACCAATATATTTCTGGAGATCTGATAGAGAAGGAGAGGTGGACTATATAGAGGAAAAAGATGGGATATTATATGCTTTTGAATTTAAGTTTAATCAAGAGAAGAGAGATTTAGGTTTAGTTAAATTGCCAAAGGGGTTTAAGGAAAATTATACAAATAACGAGTTTAAGGTGGTGGACAAGGTGAGGTTATCAGAATTTATCTAATTCAGACAGCTAAAATGACGTTCTTGTTTTAAGGCTATTTAAATGATATTCTTTAGTCACATTGCGAGATCGTCTAATGGTAGGACTATGGTTTCTGGAACCATGTATCTAGGTTCGAATCCTAGTCTCGCAGCAGTCATGTGAGATAGACCGAGACTCCTAAATCGGTCATATTTCCCAACATATTTTTAGAACGAGTCATGGGCTCGAACTTTTGTAAAAAATCGCTAAATTATAATATCTTTATTTTAAGGCGTATTTTTAGTTCGAGTCCAAGTGGGGTTATTAGTGTTTAAGTATTACTTATCCAACACGAAAATATTAGGGTCGTTTTTAAGTCATGTGTAAATGAATTTGAAAATATGATAAAATGTATCTTATTAACAAACCATCGTGAGTCCGTTGTGTATTCTGCGGTCTTTGTCACAAGATAATTTATTTATAAACATATGCATGAAGACCCTTTCAAACAGGTAGAATCACATAAATCCATAGAAACTCTAAAGACAGAGTCAAAAAAAAGACTCCATGATATTTTACATGCACCACTTACTGTAGAAAATATTGAACATTTTACTGATGAGGCACTTGATAAAACAGTTGATCTTGTTAAAGATCTTATAAATGAATATCAGATAAATCCGTTACTTGAAGGAGACCTTTCTTTGGATATAGAGCAACAAGAGGATACAGTCTGTGAGAAACTTGAGCTGCCAAATATACCTGAGATACTTGATCGTATACTCGAAGTAAAAAGTAAAATTGATAATATTAAAAAGTTTTTAGAAGAGTCAAAAAAAGAATCTGATGATGTTATAACTCCACCAGATCAATTAGAATCTCAAGGAATAATTCCTGGTGATGCAACATATGAAAAGAAGAAACTTATTCCAAGACTCCTTACACTCATGTATATACTTGAAACTGATTTTGATATTAATGTTAAAGACACGAAACAAGTGCAGATACTAGAAGGTAAGGTCACAAGTGATATGATGAGACAGATCCCATATGTGAGGATGACTATTCCGCAACTTAATCGAGCAGTATATGTATGTGACGAAGAAGGGAATGCAAGCTATGTGTTCGATACTGAAAAATTAGGAGAATTACATATTTCACTCGATGATTTGGATGTTGATGGCAAACAAGACAAAAACTCGCTTATTGCTATGCACCCTAAAATTGGAGTCAGAGTTATACAGACTTTAAAATGGAGAAATAATATCAAAACATATCTTGAAAAAGAATTGCCCGAGCAAAAAAATACTATCAACGATGAGGTTTTATTACTAGAACCTTCACAATCAGAATTTTCCAAAAGAGAACGTTCAAAGCATTTATCATACGAGGATTGGTCTAAGGAAGTCAAGGATGTATGGGATAATACTCCTGAAGAAGAAAAAAAGGGAGATATTGAAATTTGGTACAATAAAAAAAGAAAGGATTATTCTGGTACTTGGCCAAGTATAAAAATACTAAAAATAAAATATTCAGCCTCTGGTTTTACAAAATTGACAGCTGTTGTTGGGAAGGAAAGTCATTTGGATAAAAACTATCTTCCATACGAAGATTGGTTTAGAGAAGTTAATGATGTATGGAATCAGATGTCAGAAGATGAGAAGCAGGTGGATTTAGAAGATTGGTATGAAAAGGAGAAGGGTGACAAACACGATAAAACTTGGCCTAGTTATTCAAAATTAAAAAAACGGTATTCAACTCATGGTTTTAAATCGTTAAATGATGTTGTTGGTAAAGAGAATTACAGAGAGAAAAATTATCTTACGTACGAAGATTGGCTGAGAGAGGTTAATGACGCATGGAATCAAATATCAGAAAATGAGAGACCGAGAAGTCTATGGAATTGGTATGAAACGGAACGAAAAATAGCACATATCAAAACATGGCCCAAGGCAGGTAGGTTAACTGAAAAATATCCAGATTTTGAAAGAATCTCTTTTTATACATTACTCGAAAAAGAGAAAAATAAAATTTCATTTCCATCATACGAGGATTGGTCTAGGGAAGTTAAAGACGTGTGGAATCAAATACCCGAAGGACGTAGGCCTGTAAATATTTTAGATTGGTATACAGAAGAAAGAAAAAAACACATCAATAGATGGCCACATCATCTACATTTAAAAAAACGATATTCGCAATATGGTTTTATTTCATTAAATGAAGTATTAGACAGGGTTGCTAGATCGGTTTCATATCTTCCTTATAGAGATTGGTTAAATGAGGTAAAAAATGTATGGGATCAGATACCAGAGAAAGATAGACCAAAAAACATAGAAGACTGGTATACAAGAGAAAGTAGAAAATATGTCAATAAATGGCCTAGCTATTCAAGTCTAAAGAAACAATATAAACCCTTTGGATTTATGTCTTTAAATAATTGTCGAAAATTCCCTTTTGAAATGCAATTCTTGTAGAATAGAATTATGGCGAAATTTAAAACATTTTCACAATTGACTAACGAAAAAAGATACAGACTAGAATTGCTAATACATGAAGGTCATAATCAAAAATCTTGTGCCCTGTCACTGAAGGTGAATGAAGGTACAATATCTAGAGAGTTGCAAAGATATAGTAAACAAGATGGCACATATGATGCCGAGGTAGCCATCAGAAGAGCTCTGGTTAAGAGATCAAATAGTAAGCATCAGGGGATGAAAATTGAGAAAGATAAAATATTGAGAGAACATATAATCAAGGAATTAAAAGAAAAGAGATCTCCAGATGAAATATCTGGAAGAATGAAGAAAGACAAACAACCTTTTTATGCAAGCAAAAATGCCATCTATGATTGGCTTTGGAGTTCATACGGACAGCAATATTGTAAATATTTATGTACCAAGAGATATAATAAAAAGAAGAATACAGGTAGTACAAAAAGAGAGATGATACCAGCTCTAATATCATTCAGAGAAGCCCCACAAGGCTCTTTAAACAAGACAAGGTACAAACATAGTGAATTTGATACAATGGTTTCAAAGAAGGATGCTATGGGGAAAGATGCTCTTGCTGTTGTTACGTTTAAAAAAGAGAAGTTAATTCGTCTGAAGAAGATGCCCAACATGAGGCCAAGCTCAATGGCAAAAGTCATACGTGAGATTAATAAAAATACACCATCTCTTTCCATGATTGGTGACCGGGGTATTGAAAACAAAAATCACCAATCATTTGGTGTTGATACGTTTTTTTGTGATCCTCATAGTCCGTGGCAAAAACCACATGTTGAGAATCAAAATGGATTAATTAGAAAATGGTGGTTTCCTAAAGGAACAGATTGGTCGCAGGTCAGTGATGAACAAGTACAGGAAGCTGAGGATCATATAAATAATAAATGGAGAAAATCTCTAAACTATCTGAGCGCTATTGAAAATTCAATCAAGCATGGTACATTAAAGGAGAAGAATTAATAATTAATCTAGAGTTGCATTTGAGGGAGGAATTTACC
>CAIJKW010000028.1 GCA_903821355.1 uncultured bacterium
CGCAGGAAAAGAGCTAGCCAAAGAGACGCGAGAAAAGCAATTACATCTCCAACAAACAAAATTATGGGCTCTTTCTTGCCTAGAATTGTCATAGTGAACATAATAATACATCAAAAACGAGGTTTTTCAAGGTCATTAAAAACAAGCCGTCGCGTTTAAAAACGCGACGGCAAAGATCAAAGTGTCTGAGGGCCAAAGCAAAGTGACTAAGGTTCTAAGTGCTACTTGCGACGGAGGAAGACGAAACGATCGACGCCACTCCACCCGTCGACCGGATTGCCCCAACCCGTGCTGACCCACAGCTCGTCACCGTCACGAATCACGCTGAACACGCGCGGGTCGCCATCCGAGTCGTTGATAGTTTCCAACGCAATTCTCAGATATTCCCCGTTTGATTGATCTTTGTATTGTAAACGAAGTTGTGGTCCCACTTCTGCAGGACACAATTCTAACCCTAATTCTTTGGCTTTTTTGTATATATCTTTTAAGAGTGCTCCATTTGAAAAACCGAGTTGTCCTACTGAGAAAGAAACTAGTTTGTATTCTTTCTTTTCTTTGCTGAATGGAGTTTTCTGTAAAATTTCTTTTGCTGTATCATATACTTTGAATCCTTTTTCTCCCAAAACTCTTTCGGCATTTTCCGCCGACTGAATACTTTGGTCGGTCTCAATAGTTCTTAGGAAAACTTTTTTGTTTGGGAATTCTTCGTAAATATGTGTGCAAGTTTCAGGTAATAATTTTAAAACTTCCGGAGTCCACTCGCCGATATATGCTTTGGTATCTGGTTTCAAATCTTCTTTTTTATAGGCAATTTGGTTTGGTGAACATTCAAAAATAATTGGCGAATCTTCTTCAAGATTTCTTTTAGTTCTGATTTCTTTTACTCTCGGATCTTTTTTATAACCGAATCCTTCGATTGAGTCGTTGATTTCGTAAAGAAAAATTAAATCTTCTTTGGTAAATTGTTCACCTTTTTCTTGTTTCTTCGCAAGCTCGGTCATCTTTTTCATATCTGCAGAAATTTTCTGATACTTTTCTTTTCCGGGAAGTTCGCTCATCTTTTGGTCCGCAATATCAACCATGTTGCCTTCAAGGTTTTGTTGTGAGTCGGCAACGCCTCGGACCTCAGAAATATTGCCTTCTTGCATTCTAATGGCGATACGAGGAATTTTTGGTTTGCCTGTTTTGTCTAAAGTATAATATACATAGAAATCTCCGCCTTTGAGTTGGGTTTCAGCTGTGGCAAACCCTTTCGTACACCAAGCTGTTCCTTTATTTTGTAAAGACGCCCATAGAGCAGTAGGGTCAGAATCCTTACCATACTTTATCCACTTACCTTTGGTTTCCGCTCGCATTTCGGGAGTGATTTCTCCTGATTCTTGAATACTCTCGGCATATTGTTTTGCAAAAGACATGTTGGAAAATGCTTTGGCTTTTTTGGCTGTGAGAAGTTGATCCTCTGGAGTTTGAGTTGCAATTTGAGCGGTACGAAAACGTTCTAGTTGTGCGGGGTCTTTTGAACATTCAATAATATCTTGGATTCTGGCTAAAGCCCCACGATCAATATCAGGAAAAAGACGATTGGTCCCAGCTGTTCGTTTGGGAAATTCCTGTTTATCTTTATCATATTCGCCAAGATCTAAAATATTACGGAAAGTATAATAACGAAACCACATCGGGTATGGCTCATTTAAATCTGAAAGATATGATATCCATTGATCGAGCGAACTCTCTAGATCTTTAACTGCAATTTCCCCCCTTTGTTCCAATTGTTCTTCACCATAATGCATATCTATACCCATTTGACGAGCCACTCTCTCTTCTACCATTGCCGCACCTTCCGCTAATTTATCTTTATTGGGACGGACATATTCATTCATCACCATTTCACGAAGAAGTGATAAGGCGCGAGGACGATTTGAGCCATCTCCTGCTTTTATTCTTTTTTGTTCTTTTTTAGGATCAAGAATAATACGCTCAAGACGATCAAGATAATTTTGAATTTGAATATTGGGCCTTTGAAAAATTTCTCCCCTGTTGGCAGATTTTACTTCCCGGGAAGTATGAAGATTATTGTATTTTTGTTTTAGAAATTCAGGATTTTCCATATATAATATATTAACCCAAAACACACATTTACTCAAATAAAAAACAC
>CAIJKW010000029.1 GCA_903821355.1 uncultured bacterium
ACTTGAGAACGACGTTAGACAAATACACAATCCTGAACTGACTGCTCAGTGGGAACTCTTTGTAGGTAACAAAGACCCAAAGAAAGCTGAACAAGCTGCAACTGATCTGATGTTGATCTTGGCTGATGGGACGGTGAAGTAGGGGCTGGTATTTATATTCTAAACAATGGCACAACGTACTTTTATCTTTATAGGAAGATCTGGATGTGGAAAAGGAACCCAAGCGGCTCTTTTAATGCATGAGTTGGAACAAAGAGATCCAGAAAAGAGACCAATCTTCTATCTTGAGACTGGAGCAAAGTTCCGTGAGTTTATTAAAGGCGATAAATATTCAAATAAACTTGCGTCAAAAATTTTGCAATTAGGAGATAGACAGCCTGATTTTCTAGCTGTTTGGAATTGGAGTACCATGCTTGTAAATGAAATGGATACAGAAAAGCATTTAATTGTCGATGGAATGCCTCGTTCCTATCAAGAGGCACTCGTTTTTGACTCTGCTATTAATTTCTACAATTTAAGCAGACCTGTTGTAATTTATATAAATGTGAGCAAGGAACATTCCAGAGAAAGATTAACCCTTCGTGGACGAGCTGATGATATTCTTCCGGAAGTTATAGAAAAAAGGTTGTCTTGGTTTGATACAGAGGTCAATCCTGCTATTGAATATTTCAAACATCATTCAGGATATCTATTTGTTGAAGTAAACGGAGAGCAATCAATAGATAAGGTTTTTGCCGATATAGTAGCAAGGCTTAGCTGGTAAAATTGTAGCGGTATATTAATTTTGTAAATCTTGGAAAATACATGGATATTGAGCTGGTAATTTAACTATTTTTGGAGTAAAGTAGTCTTATATGACAAAGACATCTCCAAAAAAACCCTTAAAAACAACGACGTTTAAAACACCGTCAGATATTGCAATACTCCGTGTCGGTGGAGAGAAATTGGCTAGAATTTTAAATACATTAAAAAACTCCGTTAGGATTGGAATGTCTTCTTCTGAGCTTGAAGACTTAGCCAGAGAGTTAACAACAGAAGAAGGCGCAGTACCTTCTTTTTTAGGTTATACCCCTGCAATTGCTCATCGTCCATATCCTGCGGCTCTATGTCTATCTGTAAATGATGTTGTTGTTCACGGCATCCCAAATGAAAAGCCTTTTATAATAAAAGAGGGCGACGTCTTAACCTTAGATATGGGTATTGCTTATAAAAATCTTTTTGTCGATTCAGCCATCACCATTCCAGTGGGAGACGTTGATGCAAAAGGATTGAAGCTGATAGAATCAGCAGAGGCGTGTTTGTCTGCCGTCGTTGAGGCGCTTAAGAATTGGCCAAAGAATTATCCAAAAGGAATTAAAACTGGCGATGTTGGTTGTGTTGTAGAAAAAGCTTTGGCCTATTATAGAAAAACCTACGGATTTAATGTTGTAGAAATTTTTGGTGGACACGGAGTGGGATACTCTGTTCACGAGGACCCTTTCATCCCAAACTTTGGAATGAAGGGGCAGGGAGTGCTTTTAAAACCTAATATGGTAATTGCAATTGAGCCAATTATCGCAGAAGGAAAGGGAATCGTTAAAATTGACAATGATGGTTATACCTATAGAACTGTCGATGGAAAGAGAGCGACACACACTGAACACACAATTTTAATAACAGAGGCTGGCGCAGAAGTTTTGACCGATATATAATATAGTTAATGGAACCAAATTTTTCATACGAAGGTAAAAACTTTTCTTCAGCGGAAGAAGAGTTAAAATATTTAAAAGAAATGATATCGCAAAAGGAAGCGATATTGACCTCTCAACCAGAAAGTCCTGAAAGAGAAAAGCAGATGGAGGAAATAATCTCGCAAGAGATTAAAGACTATTCTGTATCTGATGCTAGCAAGGTCTTGCATGAAGATTTTAAAATATCCGATTCAAAAGCGGAGGAAATTGTTTTGGATTTAACTCCTGAGACACATGATAAAAAGATGGAGGAGCTACTCAGTATCCTTCTGGAGAAGGGGATTTTAAATGCTATAAAAATTGCACAAGGTTTTGGTAATCCTCATATTGAAAGTGACTTTCACAGATTCTTGGTTGAATATATTAAAAAAGGCTATACAACCCCTGGTTTAAAAGAAAAATCGCCTCTTGATAAGGTGTTGAGAAAAACACTTTATGAAATTCAATTGCCAGAAAATAAAGCCAAGGACGGAGATCAAAAGAAGGCTCTAAAAGAACTTCTTTCATCAATGGAGCAATTCTATTCTGGTATGCTTGCGGTTTCAGGAGGTGGTTCCACTGGGCAAGGCAGTGAAGAAAATCAATTCTCCATTGAACTGTCTATGTCAGAAGGTGGCGAAGAATTTATCTTCTACGTAGCAATACCTGACACAAAGATTCAATTATTTGAAAAACAATTTCTTTCAATTTTTCCGGATGCAAAAATCGTAGAAAAAAAAGATGAGTATAATATTTTTAATCCAGATGGGATCACTTTGGCTTCAGAGGCTTCACTTACAAAAAAAGAAGTTTATCCGATAAAAACTTATGATCAATTTGATTATGACCCATTGAATGTTATTCTAAACACTTTTAGCAAGATGGATAAATTTGGCGAAGGTGCTGCAATTCAGGTGATTTTTAATCCGATAGGGGATTATTACAATAAACTGTATAAAAAATCTCTAGACGATATTCAAAAAGGCGATAAATTAAAAGAGGCGATTGATATTCAGCATACCGTTTTTGGCGAACTAAAAAAGACCGCTAAAAAGGAATTCAAAACAGTTTGGAAAGAAATGGTTTTGGGAAAGACTGACAAGGATGATAAACCAAAGCCTGTGGACAATATCGCGGTTGAGCAAATCACAAACAAGCTATCTTCGCCTGTTATTGAATCAAATATAAGAGTTATTGTTTCAGCTGCAAACAGAGAAAAAGCAGAGAGTACGCTTACTGAAATAGAATCGTCATTTAATCAATTTAATAATGCACTAGGAAATGCCGTTAAATTTAAGAGGAAGAAAGATGGAGAGCTTGTTGAATTATTGCATAATTTTTCCTATAGAGTTTTCGACAAGGACTCAATTTTACCGATGTCTCTTAAGGAGTTAACGACATTAATGCACTTTCCAGTTGAGAGTATTGTCATTGATTCACAACTTAGACAAACTAAGGCAAGCACCGCTCCTGCCCCCGTTGGTCTTTCAAAAGAGGGAATTTATTTGGGAGAAAATGTTCACAGAAATTTAAAAACTCCAATTTATTTTGCAAAGCAAGATAGAGAGAGACATTTTTACGCGATAGGACAGACTGGTACCGGAAAGTCATCAATGTTGCGTAACATGATTATTCAGGATATCAAAAATGGAGAAGGAGTTTGTTTTATAGACCCTCACGGAAGTGATGTTCAGGATATTCTTTCTCATATTCCGCCTGAAAGATATGACGATGTGATCTATTTTGATCCAAGTTACGTAGACAGACCAATGGCTTTAAACATGTTGGAATATAACGTAGATATTCCTCAACAAAAGATTTTCGTTGTGAATGAACTTTTTGGTATTTTTCAAAAACTATATTCAGGCTCGCCTGAGTCTATGGGGCCAATATTTGAGCAGTATTTTAGAAACGCCACAATGCTTGTTGTTGAGGATCCTGAGACTGGATGTACACTCCTTGATGTTTCAAGAGTGATGGCTGATAAGAAGTTCAGAGATTTAAAGCTGTCCAGATGTAAAAATCCTATAGTTGTACAGTTCTGGAGGGAACAAGCTGAAAAGGCTGGAGGTGAAGCTTCACTTGCCAACATGGTGCCTTATATCACATCTAAGTTTGACGTTTTCCTTGCCAATGACATCATGCGTCCAATTATTGCTCAAGAAAAATCTAGTTTCAATTTTAGAGACGTGATGGATAATAAGAAGATTTTGCTTGTTAATCTAGCCAAGGGAACACTAGGAGATATAAACTCTTCACTTCTCGGTCTTGTGCTTGTTGGAAAGATTTTGATGGCGGCGCTTTCCCGCGTAGACTCTTTTGGAAAAGACTTTCCACCGTTTTATTTATACATTGACGAGTTCCAGAATGTTACCACCCCATCTATTTCTACCATTTTATCTGAAGCCAGAAAATATAAATTATCTCTTAATATTGCCCACCAATACATTGGACAATTAGATGAAAAAATCAGAGATTCTGTTTTTGGAAACGTCGGTACTATTGCCGCACTTCGTGTTGGATCAGAAGATGCAGAATTTCTAGAAAAACAATTTTCTCCAGTTTTTACAGCAAAGGATATTATGAATATAGATAATATGAATGTTTATCTAAAGATGCTTTCCGACGGCAGGCCTGTTAGACCGTTTAGTGTTGAGTTTACTTGGGCGACAGGTGCAAATAAGGCTATCGTGGAAAACCTTAAAGAGCTTTCATATTTTAAGTATGGTCAAAGTAGAGAGATTGTGGAGGATGAAATCGCTAGAAAATTCAAGAAAGAAGAAATTGTGCCAACCCCAGGTCTGGGTAAAAACCCATTTGCAGATTTAGTTTAATAGGAATATCATAAGTAACTATGAATACATTAATTAAGGAAACAGGACACAGGAATGAAAGAACTCTTGTCATTGTTAAACCAGACGGTGTTCAAAGAGGTCTAACGGGGGAGGTAATTAAGAGATTTGAAAGAGTTGGTCTAAAGATTGTTGGGCTGAAGCTTATTGTCCCAACAAAGGAGATGGTCGGAAAGCACTATACTACTGATCCAGAGTGGATAAGGAAGACTGGTGAAAAAAATATCAAGTCTTTTGTCGATAAAGGAGTGCAACCTCCAATAAACGATCCTGTGACCGCAGGTCAATCTATACTTAATACTTTGGTCGCCTACATGACATCGGGCCCTGTTATTGCGATGATTTTGCAGGGTGCAAATGCAGTTAAAATCGTGAGAAAATTAACAGGCGGAACAGAACCTATATTATCTGATGTTGGAACAATAAGAGGGGATTTTGTTATAGATTCATATGAGATGGCTGATGCGCAAGGCCGAGCCGTTAGAAATGTAATCCATGCTTCTGGAAATATTGACGAAGCTCAATCTGAAATATCACAATGGTTTAATTCAAATGAAATTGTGGAATATAACGCCATTCACGAACAAATTCTATATAGAGATTTTAGCGATTTGTTAGGTAAATAGTCTACTTGGCTCGCAACTTTTTGCATCGTTTGTAAATAGTTGCAAAAAATACATATATAATATACTAATAGTAGGGTACTGCATTTGTCGATTCTCTTTTGATTTTTTAACAGGGAGTTCGATGTCAATTCTGGCTTTGAGCCTTAATTGTAGAGCACCCACCTAGACTTATTCTAGGGTCGACACTAGCAGTATCCTACATAACATCTCTTATAAGGCCGCCTTTTTGGCCCCACCCCTTGTCTAAAAGCAAGGGGTGTTGTGTTAAACCACAAAGCAGAGACCGGTTTAATTATTGTGCTAATATATAGATGTTACTATATTATTATGCGCATCAGATTTTACTTATCGTTACTTGTAGCATTTTTAATCATCCTAATTAACTATTACGCTGGTTTATACAATGTCTATTGGTTGTTTAGATGGTTTGACATTCCTATGCATGTCTCAGGTGGATTTATGGTTGGCTTATTTGCTCAAACTGGCTTGGATTATTTCGTACATTTTAAAAAACGTGACAAAAAATCTGATGAGGGTCTATATGGCTCAGATTTAGTGATTCACAAAAGAAGATTTCTAGTAATTTTTCTTTTTGTGCTCGTTGTTGGTATTATTTGGGAATTTGCAGAATGGTATTTTGGGGTTACCGATGGATTGGGGTCAATTTCCAGATTAGATACAATAAAAGATGTAATCGATGATATAATTGGTGGAGCTTTATCAATATGGTTTTGGAAATTTTTATTTAATAAAACAAAAAATTAATGACAAACAGCAATATGCAGGATAACAGAGTTAATAAAGACGGCAAACTCACTTTAACATTTTGTGGTGGAGTCGGATCAGTAACTGGTGCAAACTTTTTATTAACTGGACCTGATGGTCTTAATATTCTAGTTGATTGTGGGCTAGAGCAGGGGACACATGATTCTGATACCCATAATCACCAAGATTTTATATACAAGCCTGCTGATTGTGATTTTCTCTTAGTCACACACTCCCACTTAGATCATATCGGCCGCATTCCAAAACTCGTCAAAGAAGGCTTTAGCGGAATAATTTATTCAACCCCTGAGACATTGGAGCTTACAAAGGTTATGCTTGAAGATGCGCTAAAAATTGCGACTCAAGACGCCGCAAGGAAGAACGTTCCTCCACTATATGAAGAGAAAGACGTCATAGATTCTTTTAAAAATTGGAAAGCAATTGAATATCATAAAAATTTTGAGTTAGCCCCAAATTATTCTCTTTATATAAAAGACTCGGGGCATATTCTAGGATCTGCGATGTTTGAACTGACATACAATGGGACAGCAGATGGAAAAAAATATTCCAGAAAAATTGTCTTTACAGGAGATTTGGGTAATAGTCCAACACCACTTTTGCATGATACAGAAAAGATTACTGATGCTGACTACTTGGTAATGGAAAGTGTTTATGGTGACAAAAATCATGAAGATAGCGGAACGAGATTGGAAAAATTAAAGTTGGCACTGCTAGATAATTATCATAGAAATGGAACCTTGATAGTCCCTTCTTTTTCACTTGAAAAAACTCAAGAGGTTCTTTTTGAAATTCATAAATTGATGGATAATAAAGAGCTTCCAACAATGAGAATTTATCTAGACTCTCCTCTTGCTCTTAAGGTGACAGAGATTTATAGGAGAATGAAGAAAGATTTTAACGAAGAAGCCACCGCGGACTCAAGGAAGCACGATATATTTAATTTTCAAGGTCTTAGAATAAGTGATTCATCAGAGCAATCAAGATTAATTGCCAAGGAGCCTAATCCAAAGGTTATTATGGCTGGGTCAGGGATGTCTAATGGCGGAAGAATTGTTCATCATGAAGCTGAATACTTGGGCGATTCAAACAACACCATTTTGTTTTTGGGCTATCAGGCCGTTGGAACTTTGGGTAGAAAGATTAGCGAGGGGTCTAGAGAAGTCGATATTAATGGTCAGAAGATAAAGATAAAAGCAAAAATAGAACACATAGATGGATATTCTTCTCACAAAGATTCAGATCATTTGATTGAATTTGTAAATGATACAGCGGAGACGGTTAAAAAAGTTTTTGTTGTAATGGGAGAGACGAACGCATCGCTATTTTTAGCACAACGCCTTAGAGATTACGATGGAGTAAACGCAGTTCATCCTGAAGAAGGGGATACTGTTGTCTTAGAATAAATTTTTGTTTTACAAATTTATTTTGTTTTTTACATAACTAAATGTATAATAAATAGCATGATATCAAGCCCATCAAATCCAAATCTGTTAAATAACAATAATAAAAAAAATCATCTAATTCCAAAGATAGGAGTATCCGGTGCGGCAGATATGGGATTTTTAAATGAAGATGTTTATCTTTCTGCAAAAGAAGTTGGAAGAGAAATTGTAAGACAGGGAGCAATTCTTGTAACTGGTGCGACAACAGGATTTCCATATTGGACAGCTGTCGGATGTAAAGAAGCTTCTGGAGTTTCTGTTGGATTCTCTCCCGCTGCAAATGAAGAGGAACATGTTAGCGTTTATAGGTTGCCAGTAGATTATATGGATTTTATCATCTACACAGGTTTTGGTTATAATGGTAGAGACCTCTTGTTTACTCGTTCATGTGACGCTGTGATTATTGGTCCCGGAAGAATTGGAACACTTCATGAATTTGCTGTTTGTTATGAAGATCAAAAGCCACTTGGAATTTTAACAAGTGCTGAATGGGAAACAGGGGATTTGCTGAGGGTTTTTATGGAGAAAAGTCACAGACCAAATACTCACGTAATATTTGATACTGATCCAAAGCGCCTTGTTGAGAGACTCCTTGATATGCTTCCAAAAGAAAAAAAACATAGTCATGTTTATAAGAACGATGATGGCTTTGGGGGAAGTAAGGGGAATATTATTCTGTAGGGAAAGTGGCAAAAGTGATAGTTTGTGATTATCATGGATAAATAGTTAAAAACAAAATACCCCTTGCGGGGTATTTTGTTTTTGCTTGTTACAGCTATAATGCCGTGAGAACTATGTTGGCGATAAAGCCAATAATTCACAAGCCTTAAGATGCTTGGCTTACGCCTTTGCAACCTTAACTTCAACTGGAGCCTTTGCCATAACTTGCTTTACAACTCTCTCAAATGAGACTGGGGCATTTTGTGCCATCTCAGAAAGACTCTTTCTGTCTAGTTCAATATTTTGCTTCTTAAGGAAACCGATGAACTTACTGTAAGAAACTCCATGAGGACGTAATGCGGCGTTAATTCTAACATTCCACAAACGTCTGAAATCTCCCTTCTTGTCTCTTCTGTGAGCAAATGCTGCTGCATAGGAGTGAACAAGTTGTTCATTTGCCAATTTCTCTTTACTTTTTCTTGGGCCACGGAATCCTTTAGCGGCCTTCAATATATATCTTCTGCTTTTTAAAGCTGTAACACCTTTTTTGATACGTACCATATATTTTTAGGTTATGTTTTTAAAAACTAGGGAATTACGAGGAATTATGATTGCGCCAAAAAACGGCGTCTATCACGAGTGCTCATAACGAACGGAACGGTACGACCTTTTGAGATACCCTTTCTACCACTATTTTTTGAATTGAAGTGGTTTTGTCCTTTGGCTCTAGCGGTAATAACACCATTCTTAGAAACCTTCAGGCGCTTTGTGTAGGACTTATTTGTCTTCATTTTGTTTGGATCTTAGACCCTCTTAATTGATAATTTAAGACGAACGTGACTGATGTACAGGTGGAGTAAGGAGACCACAGCCCTCATTCACATGGTAGGCGTAGAAAAGGCTTGTAAAGTGCCAGCTATGCCTTCTCCAAAATGATTGTTAAACCCTTTGGACTCTTTTTAGCTGGATCCGCTATTTTGTAATCAATACTAATCAAGTTGAGTAGTCGGTCCATTCTTTCTCTCAAGAACTTCTCGTCTAAATACTTAGTTCTACCGGGTAAGAAGAGGTCAAATTTGATTCTGTGACCCTCCGCTAGCCATTCAGAGGCCTTCTTAGCTTTTAGAGCTAAATCATGCTCTCCGGTGCCTATTTTGACCTGTAGACTCTTGATTTCAAAATTCTTTGCATTAGCCTTTGCTGTCTTCTGTTTTTTGCTTTCGTCGTACTGAAATTTACCATAATCCATGATTTTTGCAACTGGTGGATTGGCTTTTGGTGATATTTCTATAAGATCGCATCCGAGCTCTCTTGCTTTAGACATAGCCTCCTCAAGGGTCATAACTCCAAAATTTTCTCCTTCAGGTCCTAGAATACGCAGCTCAGAAGCGCGTATTTGGTGATTAATTCTTACGTGTATTGTTTGTGTTGCCATATTTGGTATATGGGGAAGTATAGCACTAGATTTGACGATTGGCTATGGTGGCGTCGATATTCCCTTTTTTCTTGGCGCTTATTTTTAAGGCAATAAAAAACCGCCGGCTTTTTATTGCCTAGCGGCGATCGCTCTAAATAGAGCGGGTGGTGTTTGTAAGGAGACCGCTCCGCTCCTGCATCCAGGTCTACAACGTGATGGCCCACGCTGTGTGTTTAAAACCTGAATGCAGGAGAGAGAACAGAAAACAAACAAACAACGAGAGGAACCCCACTCAGGGACCTCGATGATATGAATACACACTTTCTCCCGGAAAATTTTGGGTAGGAAACGCTTCTGTAACAGGTGTATAAATCGTCCCCAATCATCACCTGAAATTATTCGTTCGTACCCTCAACCACCATTTTGGTTTTGGCGACTTATCGTGCAGCCTCACCCTTTGCCTTTCTGGCTGCGAAAATTCCCTTTTGAAATGCAATTCTTGTAGAATAGAATTATGGCGAAATTTAAAACATTTTCACAATTGACTAACGAAAAAAGATACAGACTAGAATTGCTAATACATGAAGGTCA
>CAIJKW010000030.1 GCA_903821355.1 uncultured bacterium
ACTTGAGAACGACGTTAGACAAATACACAATCCTGAACTGACTGCTCAGTGGGAACTCTTTGTAGGTAACAAAGACCCAAAGAAAGCTGAACAAGCTGCAACTGATCTGATGTTGATCTTGGCTGATGGGACGGTGAAGTAATTCTGATTCTTTAGAATCTGAATCACAGTGGTGGCTGTAGGGGTAAGAAAAAGTGAGTGTAGCACCCTTACATCAGCCTTCTCAGCCTTAATTGTTATAGTCCTCTAGACAATACTGGTATATAAAGCAGTATCATTGATATTATAATCAAGACACAAATTATACTCCACACGATTTTTATTTTTCTTTGGTGTTTTGGATTTAGAAACATATAGTCTATAATATACCAGTTAATGAAAGAATTTCAACATGACAACCAAGTAAAACAAAAAATCTACTCTAAATGGGTCTTACTTATCTTGTTGATCATAATAATCCTTGTATTTAGGGGCTTAATTAGTATATCCATTAGGCAAAGCACTAGTCGTGAAGAAATGAAACTAGTTGAGGCAAAGAAAGCTGAATTACAAAAAAGGTACACCGATCTCTCAGGTGAAGTTAATGATTTGAATACCAATGAAGGTTTAGAGAAAGAAATTCGATCAAAATTTGATGTAGTTAAGCCTGGGGAGACTGTAATTATGGTTGTCGATAAAGAAATACCAGCTCCGATTCCAGAGAATACTAGCATTATTAAAAAACTGTGGAATGGTGTTGTTGGGGTCTTCAAGAAAAAGCCTTAGTGGTATATAATGTTGTCTATGAAAATAATGATTTACAGTACACCGTCATGTCCATTTTGTGTCATGGCCAAAGAATTTTTAAAAGAGAATAATATTCCTTTTGAGGAGTATGACGTTGCGGCTGATTTAGAAAGGCGTAAAGAGATGATGCAAAAAACTGGTCAAATGGGTGTTCCTGTAATAGATGTTGATGGTTCAGTCTTTGTTGGTTTTGATAAGGAGCTTCTTGCTAAGAAGATAGGTATTAAAATTTAATTAAAAATAATAATTATGAAGAAAGTAATATATATAGTCATTGTAATCGCGATAATACTACTAGCAGTTTATATCTTTAATTATGAGTCAAACAAGAACGTTGTTAGCGTTAATGACGCCGTATCCGCAAATACTTTGCAGGCTCTAGCAAACGGTTCAAGTACAAGTGATGTTGCGACAAGCACTAACACTTCAGCACAATCAGATATTAATAAAAATAATTCAACAAAAAAAATGGATACAGAAAAAGTTTCAAAAGTAGGTGATACACTGACAGTTAATTATGTTGGTACACTTGAGGATGGTACAAAGTTTGATAGTTCAATTGATAGGGGTGTGCCATTTACTTTTGTCGTAGGTATCGGGCAAGTTATTAGAGGATGGGATGAAGGGATGCTTGGCATGAAAGTTGGTGAGAAAAAGCATTTGATTATTCCTGGTGAAAAAGCTTATGGCCCAAGAGGAATTCCAGATGGTAAGGGGGGATACATGATTCCACCAAATGCAACTTTGATTTTTGATGTCGAGGTGCTAAAGATAGAGAGTAAATAGTTCGGCTTTCAGTTTTCTCAAAATCGTGCAATTATGTAGTACTGCTATATAATAATATTGCACGATAGCCGCCATAGTTCAATGGATAGAACAGTCCCGTCCTAAGGGATTGCTGTGGGTTCGATTCCTGCTGGTGGCACCATTTATCAACAACATGTTTATATTTAAATCGCAAAAAGAATACGCTCTAATTGACGCAGGGGATGGTCTTAAATTGGAGAGATATGGTGAATATTTGATTGCCAGACCTGACCCTCAAGCATTATGGCCTAAGGGGCTTTTGGGGCTTGGAGATGGCAATATATGGCCAAATACTGATGCTATTTTTGCTAAAGCTGGAAACGGTGGAGGAAGCGGACGAGGCGGAAACAATGAGGGAAGGAGTGCTGGCGGAAATGGCGGCAATGCGACCCATAGGCATTTGGACGATGAAGAAGAGACGGGCAATTGGATTAAAACCAGATCAATTCCAGACAGATGGCCTGTTAAATTTGATATGGGCGATGGACTGCCGTCGCTAAATATTTATGCAAGACTCACTCCATTTAAACACACTGGAATATTTCCTGAACAATTTACAAATTGGAAATGGTCAATGGAATTGATTAAAAAATCCATGGAAAGTACTGGGGAGAAGGGTGGCGCAGAGTCAGATGCAAAGTCGGGCACAAAATTCACCAAAGAAAATCCGCCAAAAATTTTAAATCTTTTTGGATATTCTGGTGCAGCAACCGTTGCTGCACTTTTGGCGGGTGCACACGTGACTCATGTTGATTCATCAAAGGGCGCAGTGACTTGGGCAAATGAAAATGCGGAGCTCTCGGGTGTACTTGATAAACCTGTTAGGTGGATTTTGGAAGACGCCGTTTCTTTTATCAAAAAGGAAATCAGAAGAGGAAATAAGTACGATGGAATAATCCTCGATCCTCCTGCCTTTGGTAGGGGCGCAAAAGGCGAAGTTTGGAAAATAGAAAGAGATTTTTTGCCCTTCTTGGAATTAATTTTTGAACTACTCAGTGATAAAGCTTTGTTTTTAATTTTGAATGGTTACGCGGCTGGATATTCGTCAATTGCATATTCCCAAAATCTACAAAAATTAGTTGGCGAGAGAGGAGGGGAGATTGAATATGGTGAGCTTTGCATAGAGCAGAGTTTGAGCGAATTTTCTAAGATGGCCGGTGGAAAAGATGCTTCAGATGGTGCGGAAAAAAAATCGCCAATTATACTTCCATGTGGAATTGTCGCCCGCTGGAAAAGCAATTAGTAATATGATATAGTGTTACGTAGCTCCGTATTGTATTTAATTAAAAACAAATTATGAACGAATCAATAGAAGAAGAGATGCGAGATATTTCTGAGAGACTCAAAAGAATTGAGGATATGACAGAGACTAATCAAAAAATGATTAAACGTCTTCACAATGCTTATCGTCTTTCATCTTTATTTTCTATAATTAAATGGATCATAGTTATTGGCGTCACACTTGGATCGTTCTACTATTTACAGCCGTATCTTGAAGGAGTGCTGAAAATGTATGGTAATTTAAATTCATTTACTGGCGGAGTTGAAAATAACGGAGGAATTGATATCCTTAAGGCGTTGAATAGGTAGGGGATAACAAGTAGGAGTTGGATAGGTCGGATTAGATAGAGAACCTTATTATGCCGAGGTAGCTCAGTTGGTAGAGCATTTCCCTGAAGAGGAAGGGGTCGCCGGTTCGAGCCCGGCCCTCGGCACCAGAATTGACTAGACGTAGAAAACCGCCCCGTGTGAACGGAGCGGTTTTTTGTGGTGATTAGGGATTGTGCTGCACGAAGAATGTCACCACATTCTCCGCTGTTGATTTGGCTAACGGCGATAGCCATAGCTCTGTGGCGGGCACCATGGCTGGCGTTGCGGTATCGGAGGACAAATTAGGATCTGTTGCCGACGAGGCGGCGGGCAGTACTGTTCTCTCATGATAAGAGGTCGCACCGGCGCACAGTACTGTTGAGGCGCCATCCGTACTTGCTGTGTGCGTGGTTGAGAATAATCATTGGCCAACTTGATCATGTTATTGCAACTTGCTGCCCATAGCCAAAACTCGTTTGGACCACTGCCCCATCGGTAGAAGTACACCTGCATCCTTATCGGAACCAGTTCCACCTTGGCTATTCCTTCTGAGTTGTAGGCCATGACCATTGGCGAATGAGTCCCAAATGGTGTTTGGTCCCAAGTTGTGCGAGTAGATCCTGGAACGGGTCTTTTGGGTTGGTTGCCAAAGACAGCCAGACTCATAGTGTCCCCAGGGACAAAGATCCTCTGTTGCCCAGTCATTCCTCCTCCATATGGTTGGGACATCCGTTGTTGCGGACGTCTTTGACCACCTCCGATTTCCATCATTGCCCCCCGATAACCGACTCTGATTCCAGGGCCGTTACCGCAGGAAGTGAATCCTGTGGAGACGATGACAATCGCTATAGCTGCGAACACCAACCTTGCGGCCTGTGAACTGCTGATGTTCTGGACGTTGGTCCAGAACTTTGATGCAATGTTTTTCGTTTTCATATTTCCGTTTCTAGTTGTTGATTGTAGACAGACACCATCCAGCTAACCATTGTTAACTAAGTGATATCTGCCTAAAACCTAAGCTAGAATAGACCATGAATTCTTGAACATTTCAGTGCCAAATTTCAATCTAATCAAAGAACCTTTGCTGTGCATTATATAACTATAAACTATATTTGTCAAGCTGTACATTTGTAAAGCGTTGTTTACATATTCTCCTTTAAACGGCGAATGAATTGTTCAAGTCTTTGAAGTGGTGTTGACTCTATTGATCCGTGAATTCTTGATTGGTTATACCAATCAGTGTATGCATATAAATACTTTCTTCTCTGCTCTCTGGTGACAAAACCAGATGACTTGGTGTGCCATTCGGTCATGAGTGTTTTAATCACTCTCTCAGCCTTGCCATTTGTCCATGGATGAGCAACCTTGGTGAATCCTTGGGCGTATCCATATCTCTTGCAGGTATCAGCAAATGGGTGACCGTTCTTTCCCTTATACTCACTTCCATTGTCTGAATATATTTTCTCAATTGCAAATGGCATAGATTGACGTACCTCTTCAAGAAAGATTGCTGATGAGTATGCTGTCTTGTCAGGGAAGATGTCAGCATAGAGGAATCTGGAGAAGTCATCTATGGCGACAAAAAGGTATTCTCTTGGCTGTATAATGCCTTCTCCACGAAGAAGTGGAAGTCTTTTGGTATCAACGTGCACCATCTCACCGGGCATAGCTTTCTCATATCTCTTTAATCTATGTTCTGCTCGCGCAAGTTTGCCACCGAGCTTTCTCTCTGTTTTGCTTAATCTCCGAAGCCCCCAATACAAGTTTCTGTATCTCTCATTCATACTGTTCCTATTCTTGAAAATATCGTATTTCCCGAGTCTTATAATTTTATATATGGTTTGTCTTGATATTTTCCTGTGCTTTGCAAGGTATGTTGGTCTCTCGCCCAAAACCCAGCGACGGTATATCTCCATTCGCTGACGTGGCAATAATTTGGTATTCTTATGCATACAAAAGTGCGTATGTTAATTTTGTTAATTGTCCTCGATAGACTTAACAATTTTGGCATACGCCTTTTGTGATTTCAAAGGTCAAAGTGTTAACAACGCTAGTATAATGTATAGCTAAATTTGAAAATGGAAAACCGCCGCCCGGGTGAGGGGTTAGGCGGTTTTGAAAGGAGAATCGTAGGGGCTACCTAGGATATCTCCTCATTGTTGTCGGCGGGTAGGGCTGTATGTGTAGCACCTGCGGCCGAGGTTGTATGTGTTGTTGGAGTTGTTGCGGCTGTTGGAATTGTTGGGGTTGGGGCTGCTGGGGCATTTGCCCCGTTTTTTGTATCCACTCGCCGTCAGGAATCTTCCTGTTGGAGAGTTTCACTCTGTTACCGTCGGTAGTCCAATACCAGCGGTCGTTAGGGTCTTTGTAGACCAGCATCCCAATTGGGACAGGCTTGAGCATGGTGACACCATTGACCTCAACATCCATCGGACTGCGGTTTCTGAAAACGGTTTCCTCCCAAGGTACAATTACTGCACATGGGGTTGGACTGGATGGCTGGTATCCGAATTCAGGACTACACGACACAACTTGTCGTGTTTCGACGATAGTTGGCGCCGGTGGCAGTACCACCGACTCCACTGACTCTTGATAGTGGCGGTAGTGGAAGTGACCATCCCAGATCGTTAGCTTTAAAAGCACAACGGCTGCGATTGCGGACAACAGTACATATAGCACGGTTTTCATGGTTCTTGGGGGGTGTTGGTGTTGTTTGTTGGTTGTTAGACAGACACCATCTAGCTAACCTAAGTTAACTAAGTAATATCTATCCAACAATCAAACAAAAGACTGCCATAAAAAAGCAAATTAGCACCACAATTATCCAAAACACATACAAATATTTAAAAGGACTAAATTCGTATTCATTATATAACATAAATAGATATTGTCAAGTTAACTAAATGTGAATTCAATAAGTAATTGCACCGCTTGATATAATATAGGCTCTAATGTATAACTTTACTTAGAGTCGAATCAATCGACACAGGTAAGGCGCTACCTCGAAAGCGTTAATTCTGAACCTTGAACAAAACATGAAGCCAATCATACCACTACCAGGTGAGGACCTGTTGAACCTCGGAAAACGTTGCAATGCTGTGTATATCTGCCCCAAAGACGGAACCAAGCGTAAAGGACCACTGGTCCCCTACGCTGGAAAAGACGATAAAGGGCGGAACCTCGTCGGAGACATCTACTTCAACTTCCGACGGATTGAATCTCACATGATGGCTGTCGAGGCTTTCGCCAAGGCGGTGCTCACCAAACTCAAATATCAAGAATTGCTCGATACGTTTGATACCATCTGCGGAATCCCGCAAGGTGGCCGGACGTTTGGGCAAGAACTGGCTCGGATTGCAGGAAAGAGATTCACGTACGCGGACAAGAAGCCGAAACCGACGGAAGCGGGTAAGAAACAGGAGTATACCTGGGACCTCTCGCAATTTGAATTCGAACAAGGTGAACGTGTCGCAATGGCGGAAGATGTTTTCAACAACTACCAAAACACCGACACCACCCTGACCGAAATCGCCGCCTCGGGTGCCAACATCGTACTTCTCGTCGGCGCGCTTAACCGTTCGCCGATTTACGAAACGAGCTACACACCCAAGAGTGGACCATTCGAAGGCATTGCCCTGCCTGTCATCGCCGCTATCCGAAAGGCATATCCTGAATACGAGCAAGATGACCCAGAAGTCGCGGCTGACATAACTGCGGGAAATATCGAACTCGAAGTGAAAAAAAACTGGGTGAAGCTCTGCGCCACCATGAATCAATAACAACATCAACCCCCACAAAAGAACGACACCATGAAAAATAAACTAACGCCTGCGGAACGACTTATTGTTGCCGCAGACTTCAGACCAACACACCCCAACGGAAGAAACTGGGTGAGAACCCAAGTCCTCACGTTAGCTGACAGCCTCCAAGGAACTGGAGTCTACATCAAGGTAAATTCCGCTCTCCGAGCTTGTGGATATGACCTCATCGAAGAAATCCAGTCTCGTGGCTTGCGTGTTTTCGCAGACCTCAAGCTGTACGACATTGGCGAGACATTGGAAACTGACGGGATGCTGCTCTGGGAATTCCACCCCGAGCTTCTGACCACTGTGTGCTCCATCGGTGGAAAAGGACTTGTCGCCCTCAAGGCGATGCTTCCAAACACTGAAGTTCTCGGAGTGACAGTCCTTACGAGCCTGGGGTCTAATGACATTGAAGCGATCCATGGAGGTTTAACCTTAACGGCGGCCGTTGGGAATCTCGCCGAGATCGCTCTCAATGCAGGTCTTGATGGACTAATTGCCTCACCAGCAGAAGCAGCCATGCTTCGAAAACTGGTGGGAGACAAGATGACTATCAATACTCCAGCTATCCGGCCGACTTGGGCGATTGTTCCCGGTGATGATCAAAACCCGGAACGAATCATGACTCCCGCAAAAGCCATCAAAGCTGGCGCGGACCGTATAGTGGTTGGACGGCCCATCGTGAAAGCCCAAAATCCTCGTGAAGCCGTCATGCGGACCATCGAGGAAATCGCTTCCGCTGTGGCATAGGAAACCACGATGGAAAGCCTATAACAACCCCGCGCCATTGGCGTGCGGGGTTGTTTTTTATTTAAGAGTTGAAATATCTGAGAGAAATATTTGGATAAATGAATAATTTTTATCACCCCTACTATTCCTCTTTCAAAATACCAGGATATTTTCTTATTATATCGCTCAACACTGGAGATACTTTAGTAAAAAATTCTCTTTCACTTCCTTCCAGAACAGAATCTGCGTAGTCACCCAAACCACCCCAGGCAATAGCTTCTGCTATCTTTTCACGAGAAAAAAGCTGATTAAATTCAGTCTCGTCAAAATTGCCGCTTTTCTTATAAGATTCAGCTAGTCTTTTTTCAACTACTCTAAAAATATCGGTCAAAACACTTTCCACCACCAATCTTGCGTGAGCTTCATCTGGATGTCGATTATAATCATCAATTAATTGCATTGCGATAACTACCTCCCTTCTAACATCTACCCAAAAGTTCTTCTTCATCAGGTTTAAATAAGCATCTCTTATTTCCTTATTAACTCTTTCTTGCAAGACACCCGCGTTTGGTCTTTCACCTTCATATTCTTTTTCACCCTCTAGATTTATACCTTTGTAATCTTCTATCATATATTATTATTGATTATACATTAACGATTTAATTATACATCCAATTTGAATTTTTTGCTTGGATTTTATGATAAATATGCCTATATACAAAGGGTTTTCTTACTCATGTGATCGTGGCATACAAGAAAGTTAGCATTGTTGCAATATATAATTACACTAATGAAAGTAGCCGTATTTTAAAAGGTATAAATGGTGCACTTACTTGTTGAAATCACAAAAATGTGCCGAAGGGACGGCAATACAGCTGGTCGTGCCGTGTAGGGTGGTAGTTCGTATTCGTATCCATATCTATATATGCAAAAAACCCACCACCAGAGCAGTAAAGAGTTTAGTGCATTGGTTGAGGGTTTATTATTTTGTTGCCAATCTGCCTTTCCGGATCTACGTCAGCGGATTGATGATGCTGAAGAAGTGCTCGTTAACACTGTAAAAACTGGTCTCAAGGGCATGGTCGCTCTCGGGATTTTTTACCTTGTCAAAAATTCCATCTTCATCCGTTAAGACGTCAAGACATTCCAACGCTGCTCTGACACCAGATTCAGGGTCAAGATTTGCAATGAGAGTTCTTTGGGTGAATGACACCCATCGGTCTCCATTTCCATCTTCGTTTTTTGCCATCATCTTGATAATCTGATAGACCACCCAATTCTTGTAAAATTGTTGGAAGTGGCTTCTGGTTTCTTGTTTGTAGCTGGAAGGTCTGATCGTCTTATCTTGCGGAGACGCAGCTTCGGGCGATGGTGAAGCTAACGTTGAAGTTGATACTGAAGCTGTTTCAGGAATTGCCGTGTCTGTGTTCATCTCGTTTTTTGATTACTGGTTGTGTTTTTTCTTTTTGTTCACATTAAAACATGACCTTGTACATATGGTCCAATATCATCCTAGCATATTAAAGAATAAGTGCTATCTACAGACTTTTCACTCTGACTTTCATTTGCCTATCCTTGTCTACTCTCGGTAGTTTTATCGTCAAAATTCCTTGCGATTCTATTGCCTCCGCGTGTTCAATGTCTACTTCATGTGGAAGTTGAATCGTTCTTGAGAATGAACCCCAGTAAAGTTCTCTATGGAAATAATCATCGTCAGAAACTATTTTCTCTTCTTTTCTGATACCTTTAAGTGTCACTGAGTCTCTAGTTAAATTAATTTCCAAATCTTCTTTTTTAACACCAGGAATCATAGCTTTTACGATAACGTCATCTTGCGTCTGGTATACATCGACAGAAAGTTCACTATCAACAGACGCGTCATCCATCCAAGATGATCTATTTTTGTCATCAAACTGCGGATGAATTTGCGCAGTCTTTTTTTGGCCGATTATGCTTGGTTTATTTTTAGGGGTGGAGAAATCATAATCTTCAGCTTCTTCTAACTGCTCATCTTCATCGATATTCACTGCACCTGTCAATCTTTCAAAAAAGGATCTTTTCTTCATATGTTGATATTAATTTATATTTATCTAATTATAGGATATTAAAAGAAAAAATGCTATATCTTTCTCACATAATTATAAGCCCTATTGGGAAACTTGCGAACTGCAGTGAGCAGAGGCGATTTCTAGCAGGAAATCGCCGTGTTCCCAATAGGGCTTATAATTATGTGCAAGAAATTTAGAATTGTTTTA
Organism: uncultured bacterium; assembly: GCA_903821355.1. Lineage (GTDB taxonomy): Bacteria > Patescibacteriota > Minisyncoccia > Phycocordibacterales > CAIZLB01 > CAIJKW01. Next base: position 9,971 of record CAIJKW010000030.1, read on the forward strand.
TCTTTTTGACCTTCTCAAGAGATAAAATTAAGAGGATGATGGAAATCCAGACGAAAGAGAAGGCGATGAACATGTTTTGTTCGTCACTTATTACGATGATGTAGTTGAAAATCGTGTGAATTATACCAGCGACAAGTAGACCTATGAACGCCCATGATAATTTGCTGAGCTTTCCTTTGTAAAAACTATATCCGATAAAAATAGAAAATACGCCAGAGGCAGCAACATGCAATAGGCTTGCTCCCATGAATCTTGCTGTACCTGTCATGACACTTGCAATCATGTCGCCTCTAAATAATGGGGTTAATAGAAATAAAGTATTTTCCATAGCAGCAAATCCTAATGCTACAGACATCATATATATAAAACAGTCTATTGGATGATCATAGACACGAGGGTTTTTAAGAGCGATAAACCAAGCGCCACCAAATTTAACAACCTCCTCAATCAATGCCCAAATATAGATGGCTGGTAAATCGCCATCTTTTAAATTGAAAACACCGGCAGATATTTTTTGTAGGGGATAGACTACGAATACACCACACATCCCGATAACAAAAGATAGAAAGATAATATCCCTTGGTTCTTTATGATCATTTGCTTCATGCATCCAAAACCACAGCCAAAAAACGGCTGGTAAAATCCCGCCTATTAAAGCGTATGCAAAAGTTTCTATTGTAAATAACGGAGCGCCTTGTAATTGATATATTAAATAAGAGGCCATTGTTCGGTCATTATTAATTCACGAGTCTTAAGTTTTGCGGGAAGAAGTGACCAGATTTCTTGAGTGACATGCGGCATGAATGGATGTAATGTTTTTACAATCATAGCGAGTGTCTCAAGCAAAAACTTTGCGCGAGAGTTTTTCTTTGCTATAGATTCTTCGCTCGCTCCACCTTCGCCGCCGACTGTATTCTCTGCGAGATCCCCAGCATCTATTGCCTCCGCAAAAATATTTTTACTATCTTCAAGAATAATATCTGCAAACTCCTTCCATATATAATTATACAGGTCTTCTGACGCAATGTGAATCTTTAAGTTGTCGATATTTGTTGATATCGACCTAAAAATTTCATTTCTCTTCTCAATTAGTGCCAAATCATCCTTTGTGAAAGAAATTTTTGTGTTGTCTTCACCAATTCCGTTGTGTACGGTGTCATGAAAGTTTTCTGTTGCTGTCAAAATAAATCTTGTAACATTCCAAATTTTATTTGCGAAGTGTTTATAGCCTTTGATTTTGTTTTCATCAATCTTACTGTCAGTTCCGGGTGCAGTTCCAAAAATAAGAGACATTCTACCTGCATCCATTCCAAATTTTTGCGCGATATCTTTTGGATCAATACCATTATTCAATGTTTTAGAGAATTTCCTGCCTTTTATATCGCGAACCATTCCGGTGAGAAGAACTTTGTCGAAGGGTACTGTGCCAAGAACATATCCTGTCATCAAAATCATACGTGCTACCCAGAAGAAGAGAATATCATGGGCAGTAACCAAAAGATCTGTTGGGTGATATATTGAAAAATCGCTTGTCGGATCATTTGCTTGCTTTGGCCAGCCCATAGTTGAGAAACTCCATAGTCCTGAAGAGAACCATGTATCTAGTGTATCCTCATCTTGTACCCATTGATCTGCGCCAGCCTCCGCGTCCGCGTCCGCGTCAGTACTTGCCCCAGCTGGGGCTTCTACACCACAATAAACTTCCTCGCCCTTGTACCAAACAGGAATTCTATGACCGTACCAGATTTGGCGAGAGATGCACCAATCATTCAAATTATCTATCCAATTAAAATATGTTTTAAGGAAGTGTTCTGGTGTTATTTCAACCTGTCCACCCAAAACTGCTTTTTGCATAATTTCTTTTAGCGTAACTTCAGTTCCAGCTTCAATACCTTTAATATCAGAGTGGGCCAACTTGAACGGCTTATTTACCGCGACAAACCATTGTAATTTTGGAAGAGGTTCAATAATTCCACCAGTTCGCTCTGCGGTAGAAATTCTCTGATCAATTTCTTCTTCCTTGATTAGCAAATCATTTGCTTTTAACCACTCAACAACAACCTCGCGCGCTTCCGCAACTTTTTTACCAACAATGTCAGGTGAGCCAATCATCATACGAGCTTTTTCATCGATAACTTGAATCATTGGCAAGTTATGACGCTGTGCAATCTGATAGTCAGTCATGCTGTGCGCTGGAGTAATTCCAACGGCACCAGTTCCAAAATCCATCAGCGCTTCATGGTCTCCAACAATCTTAATTTTTATTGGTGCACCACAAAAATCCATTGAATATTCTTTTCCAATAAATTCTTTGTAACGTGGGTCTTCTGGATTTACAGCGACGGCAACATCGCCAAGTTTTGTCTCAGGACGAGTTGTTGATATGGCGATAGGGAAGTCTTTGCTATATTTGAAAGTATAAAACTTTGCTTTTCTATCCTCATAAACGAGTTCATCATCAGAAATTGTTGTTTGACCTTTTGGATCCCAGTTGATAACACGATTTTTTTTGTAGATCAGACCATCATCGTACATTTTTTTGAAAACGGTTCTAACGGCAAAATTTCTTTCTTCATCCAATGTGAAGGCCTCCCTTGACCAATCAATTGATGCACCAAGAGTTTGAAGTTGGGAGACAATAGTGTCACGACTTTGTTGCGCAAATTCGCCAACTCTTTTTAGAAGTTCCTCTCTACCTAGATCATGACGAGATTTTCCTTCAGCCTTTTGAATATTTTTCTCAACCATGGATTGTGTTGCAATTGCTGCGTGGTCTGTTCCTGGAATCCATAGAGTTCTAAAACCCTTCATACGCTTGTATCTGATGATTATGTCCTGCGTGGTAAAACCAAGCGCGTGGCCCATGTGAAGTGTTCCGGTTACGTTTGGAGGGGGGAGAATAATACTATAAATTGGAGCGTCAGGTTTTGTTATGCCTTCTTTAATGCAAACATCAGGATTATAAAAGCCGCTTTCACGCTCTTGCTTTTGAACACGAGGCTCCACTTCTGTTGGATCATAGGGCTTTAGAAGTTGGGCGGGGATATTGGGTGCTGCAAAGTCCTTCTTAGGCTCTGTGTTTTTGTTGCCTTCCTGATTTGCGCCTGTGTTTGACGCGGGGTTTGTATCTTCGTTCATATTTATATTATTTATATAATTATATTAGCACAAAAAGGGAGATTATAAAGGCATAACAAGGGCCTTATAATTCATTTAAATTTGATTGACGGCACATATTTAATGTTGTAGTGTTTAGGGCGGAAGTGGAGCGTAACGTTCTGCTGTGACCAAAAATTGTTACCCCAGGGGTAATATTCAGACTTTTTGGAGAATACTGAAGGAAAAACAACAAACAAGAAAGGAAATGACGATATGAAAACTATAACGATTCATGGATCTAATGGAGAATGTCTAGTTCAATTTGGGAAACCTGGTCATTTTATTCGAGGTCGGCGAGTGGATATCACGGTGACATCTTTGGAAGAGGACGAAACGGGTGAAATTCCCTTGGCTATTCGTCAATCAATGGTGGGACGGACCTTTTCAACCGTGCTGACAGCGGAACAGATCATTGAGCAATGTGGTGGCAAATCCAAGAACCTCATTCCTCTGGGTACACGTCTCGCTTATGCCCATGAGGTAATTCAAGACTTGATTGAGGCCGGTCTGGATGATGAAGCTGGACAACTTCGACAAATTGCTCCTGACAATCTGGACGTCTACGCTTTTCCCAAAGAGTGTTACGTTCTGAAATAATGTGTCTAACCGTCTAGTGGTATGGTGGTATAAACCACTCGGTATTGCGACCGTTATCAAGGTTCAATTCCTTGAAGCTAAATTGGCGCTGTCTTAGGATGGCGCTTATTTTATTAATTATAAATTACAACCCCAAATTCCCATTTGCTCTAAGCTCTGGAAATTCTTCCTGATTCCATTCCAGATGTTTTTTATCAATTTTTTCGATGAAGTGCCCGCTTGAATATCGTAAAAAACCGGCTATTCCAATCATGAGGGAGTTGTCAGTTGAAAGATGTTTTTGCGGAACAAGAAGTGTGACGTCGCTGAATTCATCGGCAATCATTTTTGCAAAAGATTCTTTTATAAATGTGTTTGCAGAAACTCCGCCGCCAATGATTAAAGTTTTGGCATCACTTTCTTCAAGTGCTCTTTTTGTTTTTGAAATTAGAACATCCGTCACGGCTTGCTCAAATTCTGCACAGAGTGATGCTTTGTCAGCTTCGGATAATTCTACTTGCTCGCCAGTTGAAGGATTTTTTGTGTTATCACGAACGGCATACAGTACGGAAGTTTTAAGACCAGAGAAAGAAAAATCACAATCTTTTTTTGTAATCATTGGGCGGGGTAGGTCCCATGGTTTGCTAAGTTTGCTTGTGTGGTTGCTGGCGTCGTCATCTGAGGAATTATCTTGTGCAGAAAATTCACCTGCACGATATCTCTTTGCAAGCGCAGAAATTTTTGGTCCACCCGGATATTTTAATCCAATAATCCTTGCAACTTTATCAAACGCCTCACCAACAGCATCGTCTCTTGTTTGTCCAAGCAATTTGTAATCGCCCCAAGAATTAACTTGCACCAGTTCTGTATGTCCACCGGAAATTAAAAGTGCAACGGCGGGGAAGCGGATGTTGGCGCCCTCGGAATTTTCATCGTCAATTAAAACAGAAGTTATGTGGCCCTCCATGTGATTTGTTGGAATGATTGGAAGTTGCCAAATGTAGCTAAGCGCTTTTGCACCATTGATTCCAACCCAAAGTGCTGGTTCAAGCCCTGGTCCAACCGTCACAGCTATCGCGTCAATTTTTGGAGTTTCGTATTTTTGAAAAAAATCTAGGAGCTGGTCGTGCATATCTTTTTCTCTGTCGCTTAGGAACGATAGGGCATCAGTAAGAGTTTTTTCTTCCGATTCAGTTTGTGCGCCATCAATTTTGGTATCAATAGGGCCGGACTTTTCAACAAGCATCTTTGCATCCTTAAGTGCAGAAATTAAAATGGGCGTAAAATTCACGATGTGTTCACGTTTTGCGAGAGTAGGGAATACACCACCAAAATCTGCGTGGGTTTCAGCTTGTGAGTATAGGGCATTTCCAAGGACCTCAAAAACAGGCTTTTGCATTGATTTCTCACCTACAAAATTTGCTTCAAGTATGGAGATGGCGGTCTCATCACAACTGGTCTCAATTGACAGTATTTTCATGTTCCTATTTAACTATATTTTTGGCGATTAGTATAGTGTGCGCTATATCTTTTCAAAATAAATTTATTTAACATTTTTATCAAAAAAGTACCCCGCCATGGTGGTGGCAGGGTACATTTGGGGTTGGGGTTATCTTGTCTTTTTGTTGACGAAGTTTCGAGGGTCGGGTCAAACAAGTTTGAACTTCTCCTCTATATTACTGAGTATCTTGTTGAGCAGGCATTTGAGCCAAAGCAGACTTGAAGGCCAACGACTCGGTCTTGAGACCAGTATATAGCCTTCTTTAAGTTGTAGGTCCATATGGACTAGGTGGGGGAACGTCTCCTCAACCTTTTTCCAAAATAGATCAGTGAACTTGTCTCTTTGTTCCAAAGCCGGCTGTCTAATATCCAGCAAAACACGCCTCCTTTCTTTGGGGATCTTGAGGATGTTAATTTCCTCTCCGTCCCTTTTGTAGATTTCCTCGAGCCTGTTGAGCTCTCGAAGCCTGCGTTCAGCGACGGCAACATCTTTGTCCGCCTCGCACCTCATGATCCAGAGCTTGATCAGCTCCGTATCTGAGATGGCCTGTTGAACAATGTCACCCGGCGTTAATGCCGGAAGGCTCTGAACAATAGGTGCAGTGTTGACTTTCCTTCTAATCCGGTAACGTTTCTTGGATCCTAACGTTCTAATCCGTTGAATTGCCATTGTCATAACTGGTTTGGTTGTAGATTGTAGTTGTGAGACTATCGGTATCATGGAAAACAAAAAACTCTGCGATAATGTAATGTACCGATGCCTATATTTTTTTACCATATCAAGTTTTGTATGTCAAATATTTTATTTTTTATCCAAAATGTGTTCTAACTATTTTGGGTATATTGACACCAAAAAATGGAAGATATAAAATAGTAGCCCAACTATAGGTTGTGGCTAGATTTAGTCACCCTAGCTCCAACTTTTTATTAGCTTATCAATCTAATAAAACAACTTTTTACTGAAAGAAAATAAGATATTTAGAACGGAGGAAACTCTCGTTTTATTGAGGTTGAAATAAAAACAATCAATCAAAAAAACTAGCAAAACAATTAATTAAGAAAAACATATGAATAAAATAAATTCAAAAATAAGAAAAAACGAATATCAAAATAGTAGCAAGACATGGAAGTTCCAAGCGCACAGGCTTGAAGGTAAGGTAAGAAACTTAGGAATTAAACCCAAAAGAAAGCCGAAGAAGAGAATGATCGATTTTGATTCTTACTCTGTTTCTTTTGAGGATGAATTTCTGCCTGCTGGTTAGGTGTGAGGTTAAAGATATGTGGAAATAAAAAATCCCCCACACTACAGATTGGTGCGAAGGTTTCATTGTTGAGTATTTTGAATACTCTAAGACTTATGTGGACAAAAGAACAGCAGGGTTCACCTGCACCCTTCATTAATAAAGCAACTACTTTTCTAAATTCTTTCTGTGGCCGTCGCTACAGATAAAACCAGTCTGTTAGGTGCCAGTCTCATTCCAGGTGCAGGTTATTCTGAGATTGATGAGGCGTGACGTCGAAGTCTCATCCCCAGATTCCTTGGTTGTTATATTAAATGTTTATTTATTTTTGTCAACGTATTTTTTGGTCGATGAAAATACGTTCATAAATGAGGAGATTTTTCGTTGTCGCGCCGCCTGCACTAAGGTTTCTTGTTCGCTACGCTCCAACAAACCAAGTGCATCGGCATCACATTTTTATAGTCACTACGTTCCTTAAAAATTGTGACCCTACCGGGAGTCGAACCCGGCTTTAAAGCTTGAAAAGCTTTCGTCCTAACCGATAGACGATAGGGCCATTGTTGTTTAATTGTGACTATATCGCCAATTTGCGAATTAGAAAGCAATGTCAAGAATATAACATATTTTCAAAAAAAATCAAAAATTTAGGATATGGATTAGTTTGGGTAAGTAAAAAATTGCCAGACCAACATGCTTAATGTTATGCTTGCTAAGTTACTAAATTGGAGAGATGGCTGAGTGGTTGAAGGCACCGCTCTCGAAAAGCGGCATGGGGGAAACCTCATCGGGAGTTCAAATCTCCCTCTCTCCGCAGTTTGAACGCAGTGATTTGCAAGTAAATCTATAGACAGCAAAGAGCCGGTGGCGCATATGCGCCACCGGCTGCTCGTCGAGTCAGTGAATTCTGGATTTGTAGGCCTCTATTTCTTGCTTGAATGCCACGACTTGTGAATCGGACGCTGACTGAAGCAGACCAACATCATTGCCAGAACGAAGTTGATCAATCATCCACTCAGCATGAGATTTGCCGTCATTGTCCGGGTAACCCAAAGTGAGTCGCAGGAAAAGAGGATCTAGGTTTGTAAGCAAGCTTACTCCCCAGATTGTCCTCAAAATCCCCGGGTTAGTATTCGGCAGTCGGTCTTCTAGTCCCCAAAGCCTGTGGTTTCCATTTACCTTTCGAGCACGACCAATGGCCGCGTATCGTAGTGTGGTTGTGGATACTCCAGATCCCAATTTGTCTTTCATCATACTGATCCCGCGCTCTATGAGGAGAGCCAGGTAAAACCTCATTGACTTTGATTTGAATTTTTCGCCTTCAACGGGTGATTGATATCCAGTTTCCTCCCTGAAGCTGTTTTTTCTGACATCGGTAATCCTTTGCCAACCATGAGCAAGTCTTTGCTCAAAGCACAGATCGGGTATTTCAGGAAAAAAATCTCCCTTACTCGCAATGTTGACTAGGCGGTCGAGAAAACCCTCCCAGACAATTATTTTTGAGTAATAGTCTCTAGCGACATAGTAGGCTCTGGCAAGAGGTTGATCGGGTGCCGGCCTGGAATCGATGGTTTTCATGCAGCGATTCCAATCAAGGGCATACGACCATCTTCTTGCTATTGGGTTTGGCTTTCCGTCTCCTTCGATATAAACGATTTCATCACCGGCCTTTGGGAGATATTGCTGATCCCTATCATCCAGTGGTCTCGCATACAAATCGGGGTGAAAAGAAAGATTTCCCAAGGTTTGTTCATGTGGCAGACGCCCATGTTCATTCCGAAAGTGCAAGGTCTTGTCTTCAAATGGCTTTTCAGGGCTTAAGAATCCGTAGGATCCAGAGACGAGGTATGTTTGGACTTTTCCATACCTGATTTCTGCTGCGGTTGCTGCTGCGATTTTCGTTCTATTTTCTAGCGACATAGCTGTTGGTATTTTGAGATGTGCGGCCACTTGAATTAGCACCGTGCTAAAACTCATGATCCAGAATCAATATACAACAGATATTAGAAATAGCAACAGCTATATTTACCGAGTTTTTTACAGTTGAATTATTGGCGCAGGTATTTTTTTAAGCTTCTCATTCAGGTCAGATATATTTTGAGCTGTTTTTTGACCTAAATTAACCCTTTTAACTCTTTTTAAATATTTATTAAGTTTTAGCACTTCATTTTTTAGACTAGATAAATTAAAGCCTATCATGTCTTCGATATCGCGAGATTCTAAACTTTGCCTTGTCAAAAATATTAAATTATCAATGGAACTTAAGAAGTGGACGATAAATGACTCTGGTCTGAATATTTTATCTAGTTGAATATTCAAAATCGCACACCTTTGATTTATTGTATCTTTCAATTTATCTCCCTCAAAGAATTTTACACCAAAAGCTAGATTTTTCATTTCAGATTCAAAGTATTCTTCCATCGTCATCTCAGGTTTACCAAAAATATCAGCTTTTTCTTTACGAGGGTCAAAACCTTCATCTTGCATAAACATATTTTCTAACAAGGTAATATTCTCTGAAAGTTTAGGAATTATCCTTGTCATTTCAGCTAATACCATTTTACGAGTTTCTTCGTCGTTTAAAATTCTTTCTTTGGTGGTCATATTTTTATTGTATTAAGGCGAATCTTTTAACCGGCCCCTTTTTGTTGCCGTCTTCATCTAGCTCATCATCTTTGAAAACTTTCATTCCTGTGAAATCCTCATATTCTCTGATCCAAATTGGATGATCTCCAAATTCTGGAGAGTTATATTGCCCTTCATAAATTACATATTTTTTACTTGGATTGCTGGGGTCCCTGGCGATATCTTTTATTATGTAAAAATCTTTGGTTTTAAAATGTTGGTATCTTTGTCCCAAGGATACAGCTTCTCCAATATCTTCTTTGAAATCTTCTTTTGAATCAAGAGAGTCTATTTCATCTTTGCTCGGGTATTTTTCATCGTCAAAATTTTCTAGATTTTCCAACTCAGCTATGTTTTTTACCCAACTTTGTTCCACCCCGGTTTCTTCTCCTGAAGAGTCTTGGAGATTTTTATAGACAACGAAAAAATCTTCTATGTTTCCGGATTCACGTGCAATTCCTGTAACAGCAAATTTATTTCCACGAGATGTCTCATATGTCTGATTGGCAAAAATTCCAAACCTGTCGCTTCCTGCGTCAATCTGTTCTTTTTGATGATTTGATTCATTCATACCTTATATGATATTGTATTAACACATATAGTTCAAGCTCATCCGCCTTGCCAGTATAGAGAAGTGGGTGGGGGATGTAGATTATGTGTCGGAACAGTATCTAAAAAACCGTAAAATATGGGCGATTAGCTCAGTTGGCTAGAGCGCAGACTTGACGTGTCTGAGGTCACAGGTTCGAGCCCTGTATCGCCCACAATACCAAAAGAACACGAGTTTGCTCGTGTTCTTTTGGTTTCTGTTGGGGGCGATAGGAAGTGCTTTTAAGCACTTCCGGCAGGGCGAGAAAAGCTTTGCGATGTTTTTGAGAATCTGGAAGATTCGAGAAAACCGCAAAGGTGTACTGGTCTCGTAGAGACCGAGCCCTGTATCGCCCACAAAACTAGGATAAACAAAACACCCCTTGCGGAGTGTTTTGTAATAGCTTGCTGCAACTTTGATGTCACAGGAAACATGTTGGTTAAAAACCAATGCTTCACAAGCACTACGAATATAGTAGTCTCTAATATTCTGAAAATCAAGATTGACAAAGCATGGGGGTTATATTTGTAAGATAAACTTTATATAGACCTCGATTACTACCTCCTACTCAAGCTCATATATATGTCCTCCAGCGCCTTAACGGCGTCACCCACAGCAATGTTGTTTTGATGATACAAGCCGTCTGTACAGTCCCCAGAAGCCCAAATACCAGCCACCTTAGTCCTTTGTGTCATTGGGTCCACAATAACCTTATTATACTCATTTAACTCCACAATATCCTTAACAAAAGATGTTGCAGGAATCATTCCAATTTCTACAAAAATACCACCAACAGGCAATTCTTTTTCTTCACCAGTTTCTGTGTTTTTGTATGTTAGGCCATTAACAAATTGCTCACCTTTAACTTCTGAAACTTCTGCCGGAGTTATTACACTAACATTTGGTTTTGCTAGAACTTTTTCAACAGTAATAGGATCTGCTCTAAAAGTTTTATTTCTATTTATCAATATCACACTTTTGCAATACGCAGAAAGTTGGGCGACAGATTCAAGTGCTGCATTTCCACCACCAATAACAGCAACATCCTGATCAGAAAATAGTGGACCATCACAAGTGGCACAATAAGTAAGACCTTTTTGTTCAAATAAATCTGCACCCTTGGCCGGTAATTTTCTATGTGAACTTCCTGTTGCAATTAAAACAGTTTTGGAAACAACTTCTTCAACTTCACTACCTGAAGCGTTACTTATTTTTGAAACGAATAGGGGATTTTGTTCAGTATAATCTTGATGTTTTTTAACTTCCGCAACTCTTTTTCCTGTCTTAATTTCAACAACCTCTCCAGCATAAGCTTTCAAATGATTTTCAAGAGACTTTGCTAAATCAGTTCCAGATATCTTTACAGTTCCAATCCAGTTCTCTATTCCGTCTGAGACAACACTTTGTCCACCAAAGTCCTCTGTAACCAAAAGAGTTTGCAATTTTTTACGAGAAGCATAAACGCCGGCCGCTACTCCCGCAGGGCCTCCGCCAATAATTAGAAGATCGTATGTTTTCATAGACATACATTATATAGTAATTTCCGAATAATCAAAATTTGACCTTATGCATCTTTGATGCTATTTTTTGACTTAGAATGAACGAACCTAAATTTACTGTATCGTATGGATCTAAGGGATCAAAACAGGTTACCTTTATTATGTTTCTAGAGTAACAGGGGCTGAATTTCGTGAAATGATCGAAAGGGAATTTCCTGACATTCCAGATACAGAATGGATTTTGCTTCCCGGTGTGTCTTATTGTGTTGTAACAACCGGAAACAGCTTTGAAGTGTAATCTTTATGCATCGACCTCCATCGAGGGATAATGGCTCAAGGAGCGCCAACGTAAAAACCGCCTGTCAACTATACCTTGCATAGACAAGTGACGTTGGGGCGGTTTTCCTGTGTATTTTGTTTGACTATTTCTTTGCTCGTCTCAAAAAAGCGGGTATTGAATTCCATTCATCGTCATCATCTTGAACTCCTTGAAGAGGGGCGTTTGGATTTTCTTCTTTAACTTCTTCCTTCAGAGTTGCGGGTGTGCTATTTGCATTTGAGGTTGATGGATTGTGTATCGAGTTATGAATTTTCCCCTTATGTTGCTCTTCATTTCTTGTTTGAACAGGAATTTCAACACTTTGTGCTGTTGTGTTCATTTCAATATTTTGAGATACAGGTTTGTCTACTTTAGTATTTTCTCCAAAAAGTGGCGCGGATTGTCTTGATGACATGCTGTCAAAAATTGTTCTTCTGATTGCGCTACCATCTGGAAAGTTTGCAGCAATAACGGTAATCTTTAATTCATTTTTCTTTAATCTTTCATCTTTTACTGTACCAAAAATTATTTTTGCATCAGGGTCAACGGAGTCTGTGATAAGTTTTGCAGCTTCTTGAATTTCCCACATTGTAAGGTCATCATTTCCTGCGATAGAGAACAGTACTCCTTTTGCACCATGGATTGAAACATCAAGAAGGGGAGAGCTGATAGCAGCACGAGCTGCTTCTTCAGCACGCTTCTCACCTGAAGCGGAACCAATTCCCATAAGAGCTGGTCCAGCGTTCTCAAGAACCGCTCTAATGTCTGCAAAGTCAATATTTCCAACGGATCCAGGCGTTGTAATAAGCTCTGAAATTCCCTCAACAGCTTGCTTTAAGACTTCATCACACATTGCAAAGGCATTCTTAGCTGTTGTGTCTTTTGTGACAGCAGCTAGAAGTTTGTCATTAGGAATTACCACAAGTGCATCGACTGCTTTACTTAATTCTTCAAGAGCATGTTCTGCAAGACGCATACGTTGCTGTCCTTCAAATGAAAAAGGTTTTGTAACTACTCCAACAGTTAAAGCTCCCATCTCTTTAGAAATTTTTGCAACAATAGGGGACGCACCTGAACCAGTTCCACCACCTAACCCTCCTGCAACAAAAACCATATCAGAATTTTTTAAAGCTTCTTGAATTTCTTCTTTTGTTTCTTCAGCAGCTTGACGACCAATTTCTGGATTCATTCCAGCGCCCAATCCTTTAGTAAGATTTTTACCGATATGAATTTTTCTTTTTGCCATTGAGTGATGCAAGTCTTGAGCATCAGTATTTATCGCAAGAAAATCAACACCCTTAACTTTATTGTTAATCATGTGATTGATTGCATTTTTTCCTGAGCCACCAACTCCCACAACTTTTATTCTTGCAAATGTCTCTACGTCTGTTTTTACCTGTGGCATAATTTTCTATTATTGGAATTATTAATTTAACTTGATTACTTGGGCTATATACTACCATTTACCAAAAATCAAGGCAATCTTGACTTTTAGGGGGATAGGTTTGAAATGCTTATGTTTGCCTCAATCGATTTTGCAGCCAGCGAAATCGTTAAGGCAATCAAGGAAATAGACTTCCGGAAAGGTTGAAGCCAAACAATCAAAAAACCAAGTCCCATCGTACCAACGGTGGGCCTTTGTCACCTAAGGAAGAAACTGCTTAATCCAACCACCCACAACCCTCTTCAGTTTTTTAAAGAAACTCGTTAGACCAAGACTACCAAAATCCATACTTCCAGATCTGTCTTCAGGAGAAGAAAAGGCAAGCACTGTGAGACCGTAGGCAACAGACCATTCAAATTCTCTAGCGATGCCTTTCAAATTACCTTCTAATTTTAAAGTGTGGCGCTTAGAAGGAAGTCTTAAAGCTTCTCTCGCTAACTCTTCTATATTATTTAAACCTGATCCACCACCTGTTAAAATTATACCCGCTGGCAGTAGTCCATTTCTGTCTATCTTTTTCAAATGACCTTCAATTAAATCAAAAATATCAGAAAGTCTCGCGATAATTATTTCATCCAACTTCTTTCTTGAAAATGTAGGTAGGGAATTGTGCGATGAAGAGCTGTTAGAGCTTGACGAGGAGGGCGTTGTTCCATCGCCAGAAATTGACATCTTTATTTGATCCGCATCTTCTATTGAAACTTTAAGTCCGAGGGCAATATCATTTGTAATATCATTTGAACCGACGGCAAATACCTCCATTGAAACCGGTATATTATTTTCATAGACAATTATTGAACTTGTCTCAGAACCTATATTTAACAAAACACAGCCTGCTATTTTTTGTGTTTTAGTTAACGAAATTAAGCTTGCTGCAATAGGGGAGGCAATAACATCTTTTATCTCAACATCCGCATCGTCAAAAGCACTGAGCAAATCTGTTAAATGGTGTGCTAGGCAAGTGATATATAGAACTCTTGCTTCCAATTTAACACCCTTGAGCCCTTGTGGTCTTCCTAAAACTTTTCTGCCATCAACTTTGTATTCAAGAGGAATTGTGTGAATTATCTTTCTGTTTAAAATGTATGTGCTTGGCAATTCCCTTTCACTTTCTTCTATTGCGCGCTTAACATCTAAATCTGTGATTTCAGAATCTGCCTTTGTTGTAACGACAGATCCAACTGAGACAATAGCCCCAAGTCCAACCCCACCAATTGATACATAAGCTTTCTTGATAGGAAAACCAGAATTTTTTTCTGCAATATTAACAACGGTCCTGATGCATTTTGATAATTCTTCAACATTAGTAACATATCCATGTCTAACACCTTTTGTTTCTACGGTTGCAGAGGCAACTATTTTAGGAAGATTAAAACCTCCAACTCTTCCTGACTCTCTTTCTGCTTGAAATTCAGCAGGCTCTTGCTCAGACACCAACACTTTTATTTGGTGTGTACCTACGTCTATTCCGACTGCTATGTTTCGACCTTTTGCCATGATGTTAGATTTATTTTTTTATTAGTATTTTTAAATTGAATATTAAATCCTCGTTAACTTTGCAATCTAACTCTAGTCAATCTAACTTTAGCCCCAAATATCAAACTTATATAAACATTATACACTAAAAATTAGATAGTAAAATAGCCAATTCACAACAATATTGTGTATAACGCCACTTTTGGAAACTTTTCTAAAAATTGCTCAGGCTTACACCCTAAAAAGATCTCTAATTTCTTTTTCCTTTTTTTCCATCTTGTCTCCATGATCATAGCCTTTTAAATGGAACAGTGAATGAATAAATAAAAATAATATATAATTTTTTGGAGTTCTATCAAAATCTTTGGATTTTTTATTTGCAACATCAAGATTTATGAAGACTTCGCCCATTTTGTTTTTTTCACCAGCCTCATCAAGTGGGAAGCTCAATACATCTGTTGCATAATCCTTTTCTCTATGAGTTCTATTAAGAGTTCTCATTCTTTCTTTGCCAATAAAATTTAAACTTAGTTCATAGTCAGCGCCCATCACTTTGTTTTTTATTTTATCAAAAAGCACCCAATCATTTTTGGGTGTGCTTTTTTGAGTCGAGGAAATCATGAAATTATCTTTATCAAAAATAACTTTCATGTTTTTTACGATTATCTTCTCTTCTTTGAAACAGGCAACTTGCCTAATTTGGCTAGTTTCTCTATTTCTGTACGGCGGCGAAGTCTCTCAAGTGTGGATTTCTTAACCTTGTAAGGAGAAAGAGCCCTATCAGAATATCTTATAGATCTCACCTTATTTAGTACACCAGATTCTTGAACGCGTTTTGTAAAACGGCGCAACACTGAAGAACCGCTTTCATTTGCATGTTTTTCTACTGAAACATTTGTCATATGAGCATTAATTTAACATACTCCATTAATTATAGCAACTTCTGAAGATAGTCTATAAGATCTTGAACTCTAACGGTTTCTTGTATTCTGGTGTTCATATGTCTAACCGTTACTGAATCTTCTATTGCTTCTTTTTGTCCAAGAATCAATATGTAGGGAACAGCTAGTTTCTCTGCTGCTGCGATCTGGCTCGTAATCTTGTCTCTTGAAAGCGCTTGGTGTACGGGGATTTTGGCAATTCTAAGCATCTCCATAATTGAGAGAGATTTTAATTTTGCATCGTATCCGAGATGAATAAAATAGAACTTAATATCTTCAACGGCAGTAATTTTTGGGATTTTTCTAGAAGGATCAGCTTCAACTAATAAGTGTGCAGCAATTGCAGGTACATCTTTTTTACCCCAAGCTTTTTTTGAGACGGAATTGTATCTTTCGCCAATAGCTAGGATCTCTTTCTTGTCTTGCCTACCCTTTACTGTAAAAGCAGTGATTTGAAAAACCGTTCCACCAGCATAAAGACCACTTCCAATTAGATTGTGATTTATTATATAAGGTAAATTTAATGATTCAATATATTCTAGAACTTCTCTAAAATGCTCTCTATATTCCTCAGTCAAATAGCTAATAGGCTTTGGCGCAGAGTCTTGAATTGCAAGGCAATCATCGTGATTACATGAGACCATGCTCATAGGATCTTTCTTAAAAGCATTTCTGCAAGGTGAGGCTAGGTCCCCAATATTTTTCTTGAAATAATTTGTATAATCCTTAGAAAATCTTGTGAAGCAATCCTTGTCACCAAGAGAGTTTATTTCAATAAGCAACTCTCCTTTGTCGACATGATCTTTTAAAATAACATAAGCTGTCTCTATAATCATTGCATCAGCAATACTTTTTGCATTACCGAGGATGTGCATTGAAAATATATGCTCCTTATGTTTTTCGAAGTGAATATTGCCGTGAAGTGGTCCACTATGACAAATCATCGGTGGTTGGACTAGCTCTGACATCTCCTTGTTTGTATAAGCTCTTGTTACAGCAATATACTCTTCTAGAAAATTCTCAAACTTCAGAAGGCTTGCAACTTCATCTTTGTTTGTTCTTTTTGTTCCAATTTTGAAGCTTTTTCCTTTTATAACATCTTCTTTTTGGACCTCAAGTCCAGGAAAGGGAACAAAACCGTAATGTCTTGCTGTAGCCTCGGCTATCTTATGAGTCTTGTATATTGGATCTGGTAACTCTACTTCTACTACCTTAGGTTTCTTCTTAAAAACATTCTTTTCAGCCCCCTTCGTCTCTTTTTTAGTTATATTCTTAGCCTTATGGTTTGTTTTTTGGACCACTGTCTTGTGTGCGCTAGTTTTTGACATATTTTTGTTTTTGTTGTTTTTAGGCATCTTTGCCTTATACCTTACTGCTTTTTACTAAATTCCTCAAGTCCTCCAGGAAAGAGACCTATTTTTGCTAAAGGATACAGTCTAACGAAGGCCTTACCCGTTATCTCATTCCTCTGAAGAACACCCCAACTTCTTGAGTCAAAACTAACCTCTCTATTGTCTCCCATGACAAAATACTCTGTACTACCAAGCGTTACGTCGGCTGCTTTATCGCTTCCAAATTTCACATAAGGCTCGTCCAATAAAAAGCCAGTAGGATGCTCCTTATTATAAATATAGGTTTGTTTGTTTCCAACAACAATTCTCTCTCCAGGTAGACCAACAATTCTTTTTATAAAATACTTACTTTGATCAACTGGTGGTCTTAGGACTATTACATCACCTCGCTTAGGTGTTTCAAACTTGTAGCTTAATTCATCAATAATAAGATAATCATTGGTGGCAAAATTTGGATCCATTGAAGCACCAGAAACCAAGAATGGTTCTGCAACAAAAAATCTTATTCCAAGAAAGACTAACAACATTATGATAGTAAATCTCCAAAATCCCTCATCTTTCTTTTTAGCCTTTTTAACAGCAACCTCTGCGGGTTTTGTTTCTGCCTCTATAAATTCATCTTCTTTTGATTGTGTGTACATAATATGGGTAAGATTATATCATAATGTCATTAAATGATATAATAGTTTTATGTATATAATTGTAGGATTAGGAAACCCAGGGGAAGAGTATGAATCGACAAGACATAACGTTGGCAGATTCATCGCCTCTGCATTTGCAAAACAATATGAATTACCAGATTTTTCTTATGATAAGAAATTTTTAGGACTAGTTTCTAAGGGTGAAATTGAATATGGAAAAGGTAAAAATAAGGTTGAAGAAAAAGTCACAGTGATTTTACCTGAAACTTTTATGAATAAAAGCGGTAAGTCACTAGCTGATTTAATTACGAGTGATAAGAAGGCTGAAAAATTGATTGTAATTCAAGATGATCTAGATCTGCCTTTTGGAAGCGTTAAGATGGTTTTTAATAGAGGTATGGGAGGGCACAAGGGACTTGAGTCAATTAGACGTGCAATTAAGACAGACGCCTTTATTAGAGTAAAAGTTGGCGTCTCTCCCGTAACTCCAACTGGTAAAATGAAAAAACCAAAAGGGGAGGACAAGGTTGTAAAGTTTATTCTAGGAAAATTCAAGGACGATGAGATGAAAGAGCTAAAAAAGATTGCCAAGAGGGTGGCGGAGGGGTTGCATGTGACTATTACAGAGGATAGGTTTAAGGCGATGAATAGTTTGAATACAAACAATTAATTGGGTTTGGTGCAAAATCGTTTAGAGAAAATTTGGATGGAATAATTTATACGAAGCAAAAACCGCCGCCAGCGTGGTGCTGGACGGCGGGGTTGAGGATTTGAACCTCGTTTTTGGCGGGTCAGTAGCTCAAGCTGCAAGGGTTGCTACTTCCTTCCTGGATTTTCTCCCAGGTGAGATTTGATATCTCTCGATCCTTGTCATGATAGGGTTGCAAGAGCTTGTCGCACTGGCTGGCCGACACTCTGCTAGCAAGGGAGATTTCGAAGCTGGTTTTGTCTCTTGCAAGGCTGCGATAGTTGGGATAGTCCTTAGACAATTCCGCGTCCTTCAACAGTTCTTGCGCGAACAAAACTTGGTCTATCGCAGAGTTGGCAGACCTGTCGATGTCCTCCAGCTCCTCGACATATGGCCCAGAGCAGTACTTGCTGAAGCGGTATTCCACCACCGCAGGCAAGCACTCTTGGTCTATGACGCCAAGGTCATCAACTTTTCCAACCTTCTTTTCAAACGAGGACACTAGGCCCTTGAGAAGCAGCAGTTTTTCGGAGATAAGCTCCTTTTTCTTGCATTGCTTCTCCCAGGCCACAGCCTGAGATCTTTCATGGTTCAGCGTATCTTTCTGAACCGAGGTATAGGTGGAATAGGTGAGGAGGGCGAGTAGCACTAGAAGTAGCAAGCTCGCGACGAATTTGATTCTGTCTTTCATGATGTGATGGTGGTGTTTGGTGTTGATCTCTTATGGTTTGGCAACTTCATCCAACCTGGATTTGATTGCACATGTCTTTGTATTAAATATGCATAGACATGTACAATCAAAAACTTTGCCAAATAACACTTATTTCCAACCAAACATAATGTATCTATAAGGGGCTATACTGAGAAAAATACTAACATACAAATAGGGAATAGTCAACAGTGGTAAAATGAGCAGTGTCTGACATCAAAAACAACAAAACCCACACTTTCATGCGGGCTTTGTTGTTGTGCATCGTCGGCGCGCTTCACATCGTTTGTATAGCCAGCGTTAGCGTCAAACAGCAGTTTAACTCTAACATTGGCCGTACAAACTAGGTAAAATATGCACCTGCACTCCTTATTTTTAGTCTTATTTCTTGTTTTTGTCAACAAAGGCAAGAGCCATCTTTTGTTCCTTAGAATCAAATAGACTTATCTTGAATGTATAACTTTTACCAAGCTCAAGAGTTTCTTTTAGCTTTGCTTCACTACCAAATTCAGAAACGTGGACTAGTCCTGCGATTCCTTCTTCAATACTTGCAAGTGCTCCGTGCTTGTTGTACTTAATTACAACTCCAGTGACGACATCGTCTCTCTTGTATTTCTTCTCAGCATCTTTCCATGGGTTTGGCTTAAGAGCTTTGATCGATAGAGAAACTTTACCATCCTTAATTTCTATAACTTTAACTTTTATTTTTTCTCCAACCTTAAACATTGTACGAGGATCCTCTACAAGTGCCCAGTCAATTTCTGAAATATGAACAAGACCTTCTAGGTTTTCTTCAAGTTTAACGAATACTCCAAAGTCAACTGCACCTGTGACAGTTCCTTCAACTTCATCGCCAACAACATACTTACTTGCAACTTTTTCTTTTTCTCCTCCAACACTTAAGTTTTTCTCTGAGAAAATAAGTTTACCTTCCTTAGGTGAAGCTGCAATGATTGTAACTGAAAGCTTTTGTCCAACTAGTTTTTTAAGTTCTTCAAGAATTCTATCCTTGTTTCCCTCTTCAACTCTTGGATAATTATCAGCCTTTAGTTGAGACGCTGGAAGGAATCCTTGAATTCCTTGCCATGCCATAAGAAGACCTCCCTTGTTTGCTTCAAGAACGGGAATATCATAAACAGTATTGTTTTTGATAGCACTTTCTGCTTCACTCCAAATAAGAGCCTGTTTAGCTTCTTTTAGAGAAAGTTCAATGTAACCATCTGCATTGTTAACTTCTACAACCTTTGCGGCAATACTATCGCCAATATTTACTTTTCTTAGAATATCTCTAGCGCTTACATATTCTTTACCAAAAATAATTCCAGTTCCATATGGTTTAAGATCGATAAAAACACCCTTCTTATCAATTGCTATAACCTTACCCTCCACAATATCAGTTACACTTGGAGGAGTATGTGAGTCTGAAATAATTCTTCCCATCACACTTGCATTCATTTGTGCGATTTTTTGTGCAGTCTCTTCTTCCGCCTCAGTCATTTCTCTTTTAACCTTAACCTTTGTATCGTCTTTAGCGACACTTGTTGTTGCTTCTAATATTGTATCTTCTACGACATTAGTTGCGTTTGTATCATTTGTCATGAAATAAAAAAACAAGTACTGCTCCTGCTTGGGTCTCTGAATGGCACCGCAGGGGTTACAGTTCTTGGAATTGCTAATAATCTGACTTAGGTATTATGCATGTTTTGGCGAATAATTCAAGCCCCCAGCCCAAATACACGTCATCTGAGAGAACGGCGATTTCCTGCTGGAAATCGCCTCTGCTCACTGCAGTTCGCAAGTCTCTCAAATGACGTGTATTTGGGCTGGGGGACGGTAACGGTTTGCCAAAATATGCAGAATAAACCTGAGTTGGTGGGGTTTTAGGGCGGTTTGGAGATTGACAGTGGGGAGGTTGTTGTGGTATGGTTTTGGGGAACAAGCACCTTTAATAATCCAGCGACAGGTGCTTCAAACCTCAGACAACTCATTTAAATGCACACTCACACAGTTCTTGTTAATGTATTGACATGTGTCTGGTACGTTTTTGTCATCATCTTTTGGATTATCAATACCAAGTTATGTTTACATGAAGACGGCGATGGTGGTGAATCTGATATCTTGTTCGCGTGTCGGTGTATTGGGTACACCTTTTTCACTATCGGACTCATCCTGATGCTTATCGGTGGTATCGACCGAAGTGATATGACAGCCACCATTAGCGGCTTTGTGCTTTTGACTTTTGGTCATGGCTTGATACTCTATGCACGCTTAAGACATCTGATGCCTAACGTACAATAACCAATAACCCGTCCTGCGACGACACGTGGAAAATCCACCTGTCGCAGCAGGCGGGTTTTTCAATTGAATAAAAATTTTATAAAATATTTGGTTATTCTTTATAAAAAATTTATAGAAATATCATCTCATTTTGATACTCTTGCGGGATGGCAAAATCTAAGAAAAATAATATTGCATATATTGATGGTGCAAATTTGCATAAGGGAATCAAAACACTTCCTTGGGATTTTGATCATGCAAAATTTAGAGTATGGCTTTTGGAGAAATATAATGTAGTTGAAGCTTATATATTTTTAGGATTGGTAAGCAGTGATAAAAATATGGAGTTATATTTAAGACTTGAGTCTCAGGGTTACATACTTATTTTTAAAGAGGTTGTTGTTAATTCAAACGGAAGGACAAAAGGAAATTGCGATGCTGATTTAATAGTTCTTTTGATGCAACATCTTTATGGGGGTTTATTTGACAAAGCTATTTTGATTTCTAGCGATGGAGATTATATACCTTTAATTAAATTATTAATTCATGAGAACAAGATTGAGGTTTTGGTATCTCCGTATAACAGAAGTCTTTGTTCTATTATATTAAGAAGATCCAATGTAAGAATTGTCTATATCGATGATCAGAAATATTTACTTAAAATTGAGAATAATAATTATCTTGAAAATAAAAAAGCCGCCGATGAAGACGGAACATCATAAGTAGCTTTTTTCTATTTGCGCGCGATGTATATATAATAGGTGCGTGCTTTTAAAAAGTCAAGAAAATGAGCAGCTTTACACCTTAATTATTTCATGTCTAAACTGAATGGGGGTTAAGTGGAGATTGAAAAAGGTTGGAAAATGAGATATAATACTCCCATGATTATTACGTATTTGGGCCGTGAGGCTGTTAAAATTCAGTATGGAGATTTGGTTATAGCTTTTAATCCGCCAGCAAAGACATCGTCATATAAGATGAATAGATTTGGAGCTGATATTGCGCTTGAAACATTACCACATGAGGATATGTGTGGAGGATCTGAGATGGTTTATGGGGACAAGAAACCCTTCGTCATTTCTGGCCCTGGAGAATATGAGGTGAATAGTATTTTTATAAAAGGTCTAGCAGGAGAGTCCTCATATGATATTGACAAAGATGATCCAAAACTTATTAACACAATATATGCATTAACAGTTGAAGGCATTAATATGTTGTATCTTGGTGCGCAAGACGGTCCACTTCCAAAAGACACTGCGGATGCAATTGATTCTGTTGATATTCTATTTTTGCCAATAGGCGGAAACGGTGTTTTGGATGCAAAAACAGCTTACAAGCTTGCTATGAATTTGGAACCTAAAATTATTATTCCAATTCATTTTGATGGCAAGAAGGATGAGGCATTAACCTCGTTCTTAAAAGAAGCTGGAGAGCATGGTGACGCTATAGATAAATTAACAATCAAGAAAAAAGATCTTGATGGTAAAAATGGTGATATAATAGTTTTGTTACCACAACAATAAAAGATTTTTAAGCTTAGAAATCACGTTAAAATCATTAGATTTTGACGAAAAAATAAAAAATAAAAATATGTTATCAAAACATTTTGAAAAAATAAGGCAAAAATCAGAAAACTATAGAATGGTCTATGCCTTTACTGTGTCCCTTGTTTTTACTGGGATTATTTCAGGTTTATGGGTCTTTTCAATGTTTATCCCCAATTTCAATAGTGATTCTAATATCGCAAATAGTGCCAATGTCTCTGGCGCAGTTGATGGAAAGGGTGTTGGTGAGAGTCAAAATTATTTAAGCCCAACTGGCGTTGTGAAGCAGGAAGGTGGAAATATCGTAGATTCTTTTTGGAATGCTATCAAAGGAATAAAAAGCAATCCTTATATGGGTGGTCAGTTTGAAGTAAGGTCTGACGGCACATCTGGATCAGAGAATTCAAATAAATTATCTACAACAACTGCAAGCGGTATCACAGTAGAAGTTGGTAATTCAAATAGTGTTGATTCAAGTGTTGGCATTATTGTTCCAAGCGGATCTACCGGTGGTGGTTATGTTAATACTGTGAATTCAGGTGGGGCGAGCGCAGGTGGTGCGAGTGCGAGCGCAGTTGACGCTGGTAACGTAAATGACACTGACAGCGCTTCAGGAAATTAATTATAAATTTAACAAGTAAATAAGACAAAACAATGGCAAAAAAGATAGAAACTCCAGTAGAAGTGATTTCAGAAAACTCTGACAAAATCCAAGACAGAAATTTATCGCTTGAAATGAGGAAGTCATATATTGACTATGCCATGTCTGTTATTACAGATCGTGCTCTTCCTGATATTAGAGATGGACTTAAACCAGTTCACCGTCGTATTTTGTATGCGATGAACGGTATGCGTTTGACCGCATCTGCAAAAACAGTTAAGTCTGCCAAAGTTGTTGGAGAGGTTATGGGTAATTATCACCCACACGGAGATGCGGCTATCTATATGTCTATGGTCAACATGGCGCAAGATTTTACACTTCGTTATCCTTTGATTGTTGGTCAGGGTAACTTTGGAACTGTAGACGGTGATCCTCCTGCTGCTCAACGTTATACTGAAGCAAAAATGTCACGTCTTTCATCAGAGCTCTTAAGAGATATTAATAAGCAAACAGTTAATTTTGTTCCTAACTATGATGGATCAAGTAAGGAGCCCACAGTTTTACCTACTGCTGTTCCAAATCTGTTGTTGAACGGAGTTTTGGGTATTGCTGTTGGTATGGCTACAAACTTTCCTCCTCATAATCTAAGAGAGATTGTGGATGCCACAACTCACTTAGTTGATAATAACGATGCTTCATCGGAAGATTTGATGCAATTTATTAAAGGTCCAGATTTTCCACTTGGAGGAATTGCTTACAATGAAAAAGATATTGCAACCGCATGTATTCATGGAAGAGGCGGAGTTGTGGTTCGTGGTGAAGCTGAAATTATTGAAGAAAAAGCTGGTCAATCAAAAATTGTAATTACTTCAATCCCGTATCGCGTTAATAAATCGACTCTCATTGAAGCTATTGCTGATCTAGCTCGTGAAAAGAAACTTGAGGGTATTAAAGATTTGCGCGATGAGTCAACAAAAGACATTAGAATTGTTATTGAATTAAAGAGTGGAAGTTATCCTCAAAATATTTTAAACTTCCTATACAAGCACACGCAACTTGAATCAACTTTCCACTACAACATGGTCGCGCTCGTTGATGGTGTTCCGCAAACTCTCTCTATTAAGTCATGTTTGGAAGAATTTATTAAGCACAGAAAAGAAGTTATTAAGAGAAGGACAGAGTTTGATTTAAGAGAAGCACAAGAAAGAGAACACATTTTACTTGGTTTGAAGAAGGCGTTGGATCATATCGATGCAATTATTAAAACCATTAAGGCTTCAAAAGATACTCCTACAGCTCATGTAAATTTGATGAAGGAGTTTAAGTTCTCAGATAGACAAACTACCGCTATTTTGGATATGAAGTTGCAAAGACTTGCGGGACTCGAAAGAAAGAAAATTGAAGATGAGTTGAAGGCCGTTCAAGCATTCATCAAAGAGTGTGAAGACATTTTGAAAAATCCAAAGAGAGTTTTGAAGATTATCAAAGATGAGCTTGCTGATATTAGAGAGCGTTTTGGTGATAATAGAAGGACAAAGATTATTAAGCATGCAGCAAAGAACTTCTGTATAGAGGATGTTATCCCAGATGAGGAGAGCGTGCTTGTGCTTACAAGTGGCGGATATATTAAGAGAACTGATCCTGATGAATACAGAAAGCAAAAAAGAGGTGGTGTTGGTGTAGTTGATTTGGATACTAAAGAAGAGGATTTTATAACTCATCTTATAACAACAACAACTCATAGTGATTTGCTGTTCTTCACAGATAAAGGAAAGGCATATCAGATAAAGATGTACGATATTCCAGAGGGTAAGCGTGCTACTCGTGGAAAATCTATTATGAACTTTTTGTCTCTTTCTGATAATGAGAAAGTGACGTCTGTTCTGCCAATGCCAAAAGAAATTAAAAAGGGAAGTGGTCTTAGTTTGTTCTTGGTTACAAAGCAGGGAACTGGAAAGAAAGTATCAGTCGAGAGCTTCTTGGATGTTAGAAGAAGTGGAATCATTGCAATCAGACTTGATGCGGGAGATGAGTTGGTTTCCGCTTCATTTGTTGAAAAGAAAGATTCTGTGATGGTTGTTGCATCTGATGGTCAGTCTATTAGATTTGACGAAGGTGATGTTAGAGAAATGGGTCGATCTGCTGGAGGTGTGCGTGTAATGAAATTGGATAAGGATGTGAGTGTCGTTGGAGCTGACACTATTGCAAAAGACGTAACTGATGCAACTGTGATGGTCATGTCTTCAAATGGTTATGGAAAGAAAACTCCAATTAAGGAATATAAGATTCAAGGTCGCGGCGGAAGCGGAATCAAGACTGTGAAAGTCACTCCAAAGACAGGGGACTTGATTTCTGCAAGAATTCTAACAGCAGGGCTTGAAGAGCTTGTTGCGATTTCAAAGAAGAGTCAAGTTATCAGATGTGATTTGAAAGAAGTTCCAACTCTTGGACGTGATACACAGGGTGTGAGAATTATGAAATTGCGCGAAGGGGATGGGTTGGCTTCATTGATTTGCTTATAGTCTTTATTTAAGTGTAAATAATATGAGACGTGGAAAGGGCCGCCGGACGAACGTCCGGCGGCCCTTTTGATATCACGCAATTTGTTTCTGGATCAGGCTTTAACTCAGGCACAAGCTGAGGAGGTGGTGATGTGTGTTGTCGAGATCGAGTTCCCAGTCATATTTGACCATCACTCCATACTCCCTACGCAGTCCATGTGGTCCATCATCAATCTCCGGTGCAAAGTGCATAAGAATTGTACCCAGGAGGGTGCTCGATTCGTCCGTGTTATTAATCACAATCACATATGCACCGTTCTCAGCGGCGGACATGCGTTCTTTGATTAAAGAAGTAACACTTTCTTTGGTGAGTCCACCTCCATTCAGTTGAGAGACAATCTCGATTTCAGCGCCAAGCCCGGTAGATAAGATTTTGGTAGTCAGCCTATCGTCTTTTCTTCCGGCCAAGAGGTGAAGCGGCATATCTCTCTTCTTGGTTTTGATTCTCTTCGCAAGCCTTCTGGTCCTTTCGCATATTGATGATTTGTAAAGATCCCGTTCCGTTATGTCAGATTCTTCTGGATTGGGGGCGCAAACTATTCCGTAAATTCTGATTTGGCTCATCTTGTGAAAATCTAGGTAACCGCCTAGTCGGGTTCAGGTTCTGAAATACAATATCACAAAAGTTCTTTGTGTAAAGAATTCAGCTTTGGAGAATCGTCCAAACGAAGATTCTGGTGACGATTTAGCAAAATCGCCACGGGGCTCGCCTACCGGGCGGTTTTGGAGAATCGTCCAAACGACGATTTTGGAGAATCGCCTACCGGGTGATATAATATTTACATGAGTTTTGTTCAACCAAAAAAGACATTGCATGATATGAATATTGCAGAAGGTATGACTGTTGTGGATTTTGATGCGGGTGCTGGATACTATACGATGGCACTTGCAGAAAAAGTTGGTTCACATGGAAAAGTTTTTGCAATTGATACCCGCGGAGATTTACTAACTAGGATTGCAAATGAAGCAAAAATTCTTCATCATAAAAATGTGGAAGTCATGAGGGGAGACATTGAGTCTCCAAATGGTTCAGGTCTTTTGAATGAAAGTGTAGACAGGGTTGTGATTGCAAATACATTATTTGTTTGTGACTATCCAGAGCGGGCAGTTAAGGAATCGATAAGAATATTGAAAAATAAGGGCAAAATTGCCGTCATTGACTGGTTAGATTCCTTTAATCATTTTGGTCCACACCCAGATTGTATAATTCCTAAAGAACATATCATTGCATGGTTTGCTAAAGATGGCATGGCACTAGAAAAAGAATTTGATGCAGGGGAATACCACTATGGCCTAGTGTTTAAATTTAAAGATTAAGTTATAATATTTATATATGAATAAATCATCGAGTCCTTTTCAAATCATTCTCATCGGAGTATTTATTTTTGCCGCTGTCGTTGGAGTTATAATTTTTGCCGCTTACACAAACTCTTCAAATAATTCTGCGGTAAAGGCAACAGTTTGGGGAACGGAGTCAGAAGATGACTTTAAAAATCTGATGGCTATTGTTGATCCACAAAAAAAAGCAATGGATGTAGTTTACGTACAAAAAAATGTTGATACATTTGAGTCAGAATTTGTTAATGCGCTTGCAGAGGGAAATGGTCCAGATCTTGTTTTGATCGATGATTCAAAATTGTTTTCTTGGAAGAACAAATTGCAACCCCTTTCTTTTAAGACTTTACCACAAAGGACCTTCGCTGACACTTTTATTGATTCTGCTAACACTTTCATGACAGCTGACGGTGTTTACGCTTTACCATTTAACGTTGATCCTCTGGTGATGTATTGGAATAAGACGATGTTTAGCGATGCTGGCATAGTTTTACCTCCAAAAACTTGGCAAGAAATGACTTCGGAGATTCCTAAACTAACACAGAGGACAGATAGATCTGAAATAATAAAATCTACCGTTGCTTTGGGTGAGTCTTCAAACATCGATCATTCAAAAGAGATTTTTATTAACCTGATGCTTCAAGGGGGAAATAATTTAATTCAATTTGATCCAAATACAAGCAGATATGTTTCTACGGCAAACACAGCTTCTGCTTCCGGAGTCAATGTTTTTGAAGCTGCAACAAATTTCTACACTTCATTTTCTAATCCAAACAATGAAAGATATTCATGGAATAAGTCTCTTGTAAGTTCAAGGGATGCATTTGTTGCAGGAAATTTAGCAATATATTTTGGATATGCTAGTGAATATCCAGTTCTACAACGCAAGAATCCTAATTTAAATTTTGATGTTGCGGTTATGCCACAAGATGCAGATAGATCCTCCGGAGTTCAAGCGACTTCTTATGCAAAAATAAATGCCTTAGCTTTAGTTAAGCAATCTAAAAATCAATCAGCTGCAGTTAGTATGATGACACAATTAGTTGCATCTGGTGCACAAAAAGAATTAATAAAAATTACCAATTTACCATCAGCAAGAAGAGATCTTCTTTCTATTTCCGATGTAACTAATGCCTATACTGATGTCTTTGCTAGGGCAGCTATTCAGTCAAAGACATGGACTGATCCTAATCCAACAGCCACAGATTCAATGTTTAGAGAGTTGATTGATAATATTACGACAGGTAAGGTTTCGGGTAGTGAGGCAAGGAATACGCTAAATCAAAAACTCGAAGTTCTTATTGCTGGAGCAAATCCAAATAGTGTGAATTCCACAGGCAATTAAAATATTTAGTGTGGTATAATGAAATTAATAACTTATATGATTAAAAATATGAAAATAACAAGGAATAAAAAGTTTTCTATGTTATTAGTTGCATTTACTATATTTGCTTCATTCTTTACTTTTATATCCAGTACTTCTGCTGCTACTACTGCCAATACAGCCGGTACAAATCCAGTCTCGGCTGTTCTGTTGAGATGTACTCAATCTGGAGTCGCTTGTGGTTTTAATGATTTTATAAGTCTAATAAATGGCATGATTCAGTATGGAATTGAATTAATAGGGATAGCATTTGTTATTGCCTTACTCTACGCAGGTTTCTTGTATTTGACTTCGGGTGGTGACCCTTCAAAAGTCAAAAAAGTTAGAGATGTTCTCTACAAGATCATGTGGGGTATGGTATATACACTTTGTGGTTGGGTTATTGTATACTTTATAATAAAGAGTTTAGGTGTTCCAGTATCTTTTTACAATGGTCAATACGGACTTTTAAACATATAAACATGAAAAAAATTAGATTTATTTTATTTACGATTGTCGGTGCGGTAGTTTTGTTGTATGCAAGTAGTGCCAGTATAGCAAATGCAGAATTGTCTCTTCCTTGGGAACAAAGTAACGTTAATGCGTCTGCTGCTATAACACCTGTGCCGGTGACAGCCGCCGGATCATGCGCAACTGGAAAGATTTGTAATCCATTGGGTACAACAACAACACTTAATCAAGTGTTAACTATTGTCATATCTACAGTCCAAGTCATTGCCGGTATATTGTCTGTTGTCTATCTTATTTTAGCCGGACTTAAGTTTGTGCTTGCAGCCGGCGACCCAGGAAAAATAACAAAAGCCAGAGCAATGCTTTTGTATGTCGTCATCGGTATAGCAATAATATTTGGCGCACAAGCCATATCCTTGGTCGTTCAGAATACAATTAAACAGGTGGGTAGTGGGCAATAGTTAATTGGACGAAGGATTATTCGTAAAAATTAGAAAAATAATAAGAAAAAAATGCCAGATATAAAAAATTCTTTATCAGCTCAGGTTAGTAATGTTACAGACCTTAGAAGCTTGGTGGCTAGTTTGATCGATATGATCAGATACTACATCGTGCCGTTTATTATAGCCCTAGCTCTGATGTTCTTCTTGTGGGGATTATTTAAAACGATAACAGCAGCTGGCGACGGTAAAAAGAGGCAAGAGGGTATGGCTTACATAACATATGGAATCATCGGCCTTGCTGTGATGGTTTCTGTTTGGAGTTTGGTATATCTTTTAACCTCAACGTTCTTCTCTAACGGCTTATTAATCCCTCAACTTAATTAGTTTTCTTAAATTTAATTTTTTAATATAAAATAAAATGACAAATGGACTTAGAGGTTTGATACTTTATCTAAATAGATTTATAGGTGCGATAACGGCCTTTATCATTTCCTTGACGCTAGTATTTTTTCTCTGGGGTGTATTTAAATTGATTTTTTCAAACAAAGACTCAAAAGAGAGAGAGCAAGCAAAAGGGTTTATTGTTTGGGGACTAGTTGCTTTGTTTGTTATGATCTCTGTTTGGGGGTTGGTGAATTTGTTAACCAGTTCTTTTGGTTTTGGTAACGTCAATCCCATGTCTCCACAATTTCCAAATTCGCGCCTTATATAGTAACTTGAGGACAATTTGATTTATAAATATGTTTATATCTCTGTTTATATCTTTTGAATATTAAGGTATAATAGCGATAAGTGACATTACTGTTGCTTACATAAATATAAGCTTATCATTTAATAAAAAATTTAATTATGAATAATCAACCTGGAATTAGTGGACTTTACGCTCTATTGGCTCAAGTCACAGATTTCGTTAATAGACTGATTCCTTTTATCATCGGTCTTACAGTTCTATTCTTCTTGTGGGGAATTTTTAAACTAGTTTTCTCAGCAGATTCTGATGCAAGAGCAGAAGCTAGAGGATACATCATTTGGGGAATCATCGGTCTTGCTGTAATGGTTTCTGTTTGGGGATTAGTAAACCTTTTGACAAGTACATTCAGTCTGAACTCAAACGTTCCTCCACCACCTGGTATTCCATCAGCAGGTGGAACAATTCAATTGAGATAGTGTGTCAGTTTTGAATAGGTTTTTACTCTTGAATAATAAAAATAATCATGTCAAATGTACCACCCGCATTGGCTTCTCTTATAAAAGGGATAGATAGATATGTCATAAACCCTCTAATTGTTCTGGCTTTTGCTATTGCTATGGTAGTTTTTCTCTGGGGCGTTTTCAATTATGTAAGAGGAGCGGGGGATCCAAAAGCAAGAGAAACAGGCAGAAGTCATATACTATGGAGTCTTATCGGTATGGCAATAATGTTTTCTGTTTTTGGGTTAATGACGATTATCTCAAATACGGTTGGTGGTCCAACAGGTAATATTACAAATATTCAGAAGCTCTAGTAGGTTAGGAAGCAACACGTTATAAGATGAAAAGCGCGAAGGGTTGTCCTTCGCGCTTTTTTCAGTGGTGGTGGAGATGAGATTAGCGCAGATCGTTGGTTCTCACATCCTCTTAGGAGTTGTTGACGAAAGGTTTCTCGTCTGTCACTCCCGTGAGGTAATCCTGCCAAGCACATCTTTGAATGTATTTTGACCTTGCCCACGATTGAAATAGATGGTTTTTCTGATCGTCCGTTGTGCATTTCTCCAGTGCTTTTTGCATCGATGGGGAGATGGAGTCACCCTTTAGACTGTTATTGTAGTTTCTGCCCTCTTCTTTTGAGAGCTCAGACAATCTTCGAAAGAACCTGAGCAGATATTCAAGTGCGTCAATCTTTGCTATCCGTTTTTTTGAATAGTGTTTTGATTCTGCAAGGTATCGGTCAATAATACCTGACATCTGCCTTAGACTTATGGGTTTATTCTTTGGTAGTGTAAAACTTTGGATTCTCGATTTCATCTTGCTTTCTGGTGGAAAGAACAGGTGCCCGAACACCCATACTTAGTTGGTGTTGTGGAGCTTTCGGGAACTCATTTGCTGGTAGTATAGCATAAGTGGGTGGAAGTCAAGCATGATAAATAAAATAAAAAATATGCAGACTTGCGTCTGCATATTTTTCATGTGTGGGCGAGGAGGGACTCGAACCCTCAATCCTTACGGAACTAGTTCCTAAGACTAGCGCGTATACCAATTCCGCCACTCGCCCATATTTTGACTTTGCTTTATATCAGCTTTTTGGTTTGCTGAAATTTAAGAATTCAATATCTATATGAAGTTTAAGATTCTGGCTTAAATGTCTTCATAGAGTTATCGAACTCTTGTCCGCCCGGTAGGATTCGAACCTACGACCGTTCACTTAAGAGGCGACTGCTCTACCAACTGAGCTACGGGCGGATATGTTCATTATAGTAGCAAAAAAAGGTATTTAATACAACTATTTACGATCATGTTTGTAACTATAATTCTAAGAAGATTATTGAGCAAATTCCTAGAACCATACCGACAATTTGAAGCGGGCTTAATCCTTCGTGAAAGAATACGTAACTTACCAGCAGTAATGTAGCGACGTTAAATATAACAAATATTATTGAAGCGATAGCTATGTTTTTGTATTTGAAACTAAAAGATAGAAATATTAAGGCTATTACATAAATTATTAATCCAATGACAAAAAACCAAGTGTTATTTTTTGAAACCCATTCTTTCATAAAAATATCCCCAGCTGTTAGAACTAAACCTCCCGCTAAAACTAAGATTATCCCAGTATTCATTTTATTGGTGCTCAGGGCGGGACTCGAACCCGCACAGGCTTTCGCCTACAA
This sequence comes from uncultured bacterium, assembly GCA_903821355.1. Taxonomy (GTDB): domain Bacteria; phylum Patescibacteriota; class Minisyncoccia; order Phycocordibacterales; family CAIZLB01; genus CAIJKW01. The sequence goes on from CAIJKW010000030.1 coordinate 42,189, forward strand.
CATTTTAAGTGTTGCGTGTCTACCATTCCACCACCCGAGCTTTTTTATTTAAGCCTCTATGAGTTGGCTGTAAACTGTGACAATTTGGACAAAGTATCTGTAGGTTAGTTAGTCTATTGTCTCTACTATCACCGTTTATGTGATCTAACTCAAGAGGTAATCTACCATCTTTTGTGGTTTTGTTCCACCCGCACATCTCACACTTTTTTTCCTTTAAACCATCTTTAAATAATCTTTTCTTAAGTTTATAACTTTGAAATGAGCTGCCTTTTACTAAAATTTCTTTAGTTGGAATAAGTGGTATTTTATTTTAAAATTTTTTGCCCTTACTCCAACCTCTGCCTGTAAAATGTTTTATGGATAGGCCGTATTCTAAAACATATTTCTTGATTTGAGAATAGTTTCCACCAGCTTCAACTAATCCAAGTCTTTTCAAAACTTGTCTATAGCTTGTGGAATCAGCAACTGATTTTATTAAATTGTCTTTTGACCACTTTCTTTTTCTCATTTAAGAATAACAAACAAATATGTAAAAACTACTTTTACATGAGGCGTAGGCCGGGATCGAACCGGCGTATAACGATTTTGCAGATCGCCGCGTTAACCACTTCGCCACTACGCCAAACCTCTACATTAAAGGGTCTATACTCACAACTAACTTTTGCTATTTTAGCATTCTGTCTATATTCTGTCTATTGATTTCGCCGATATCTATTTTGAAATTAAAGAAGGGAATTATGCCCAACTTTGAATGACTTTTAACATAACTTCTGAATTCATTGCATTTTCTGTTGGCAAATTCTTCAACCACAGGACCTTTGTCCTCAGGAAGAACACTAAGAAGAATTGTGGCCTTCTTGGCTCTATCGCCAAGAATAACATTGGTCACAGTTACAAGGGAAGTTCTATTAGCTTCTCTTGCCATAAATTCCATCGCCAATTCTTTGACGATGTGAATTGTTCGCTCATCTCTATGTGGTTTTACTATTTTTTCTCTCATATTTTTTGTGATCAGGTCGCGTTATTTAACAATCTTATGGAACGGCTCCAACTTATCTCCCGCAGCAATTTCCATTTTAGATTCAATCATTGTTCCAAATTCTTTTCCCTCCTCAACAGTACTAGTTTTTTCCTTTTGTTGTTGAAGCTCCCTTACTCTTCCTCGACCAATTTCAATATCTCTTCTTAAAATCTTAACTTCATCGTTAAAAGAAATTGAACCAGATTCAACTCTTCCTCCAATCACTTGTTTTTCTTTATTAACACTAAAAATCTTGAGGACCTTTATTGTTCCTTTAGATTCTTCAATTTGAGTTCTGGGTCTATTCTCTTCAGCAAACTCCTGTAACCATTCTGTCATTTTATAGATGATGTCGAAGGTCATTATGTTGATACCATTTCTCTCCGCTAGGCTTTTTGCGCTACTATCAATCTTTGTATTAAATCCTAGGATAACGGTCCCCTCTTTTCCGGAGGCTAATTTGATGTCATTCTCTAATATATCGCCAATACTTATTGCAACGATTTTTATTTCCACGTTATCAACCTTAATTTTATTTTCTATCTCATACACGACTGCGGCGGCAGATCCTGATGTATCGGCTTTAATTATTACAGGTACAATGGCTGTCTGAATAATTTCTTGACCATTCTCAAAAGCAAGAGCGTTTGCTTTGTTTGTTGCAGCAATCTTTTCTGCTCCACGAACTTTTTTGATAGCCTCTGCTCTTTCTCTTACTTTTTCTATTTCTTCTTCAACATAAGCTTCAGCAGCTTTCTTGCTTCCAAAAGTGAAGCAAATTCCACCGACTTCTGGTTCATCTGTCCAACCAATAACCCTCACAGGTTTTGAAGGGCCAGCTTCTTTTAGTTGCTTACCCAAAAAATCTTCCATGATTCTAACAGGGGAGAGTGCTGTACCTGAAACAATGAAAGAACCGTTATATAATGTACCGTTTTTTACGATGAGAGTTGCTGAAATACCCCTTATCTTGTCTCTATTTGCCTCTATAACAACACATTCTGCTTCAGTGAAAGGATCACCACTTATGCCGTCAACCTCAGCTGTTAGAAGAATTAAATCAAGAAGATCATCAACACCTTCACCTGTCTTACCAGAGAATGCAATCCATGGAATATTTCCTCCGTAACCCTCAACATAGATTTCATTCTCTGCTAATGATAGCTTAACTCTATCAATATCTGCGTTTGGTTTATCGATTTTACTAATCCCAACAATGAATGAGAGCCCTGCATTTTTGATTGCGTTAAGGGCGTCTAATGTTTGCGGTTTAACACCATCTTCAGCAGATACTACAAGAATTGCAATATCAGCTGCTGTTGCTCCTCTTGCTCTGATTGCGCTAAAGGATTCATGCCCAGGAGTGTCAATAAAAACGATGGTCTTTTCATCTTCTTTACCATTAGCATCCATTGCCTTATGAACTACTTCATAAGAAGACATTCTTTGTGTAATTCCACCCACTTCTTTATCAACTACATTAGTTTTTCTGATGTAGTCAAGAAGTGTTGATTTACCGTGGTCAATGTGGCCCATTACGACAACTACCGGCGGTCTAGGATCTAATGTGGTGATTTCCATTTAAGTCTTAATATATAATATTTTTTACGATTTGGCAAACCGCCCAGCCCAAAATACGGCCCATTGGGAACACGGAGATTTCTTGCTAGAAATCTCCTCTGCTCGTTGCAACTCGCAAGTTTCCCAATGGGCCATATTTTGGGCTGGGCAAACTACCAATATCGTAAAAATCTATAGAGGTTTTATAACTAGGCTTTTGGTAACACCAACTTATCATGCGCCATGGCAATTGATTTTGCTTCTTCTTCTGTTAGTTCAAAACTGGACTTGAACTTTTGTAGGGGTTTTGCAAAGACGCTCATTCTGTCGCTTGAGTAGAGACTTGAGAATACGACTCCGTCTCCTTGTTCATTTATGAAAGCAGTTGAGAAACTTTGGTTTCCCCCAGCACCAGTTCCTTTGAAGGGGTTAAATCTAAGTGTGTCAACACCTTGAATTCCGTTTCTTAATCTTTTTTCAACTAATTTCAAATATTCTTGAGATTCTTTTTTGAATGACTCTAATTCGTCAACATGTTGGATTACAAGATTAATACTTTCCTCAAGAGATTTTGCGTTACCTTTTAGTAATCTTTTTAATCTAACTTGCAGTCTGATAACCAATATTAATAATATTAGGACTATGGCGGAAAGTGAAATTAGGCCAATAGATAGTACGTCAACGCTTAAATAAAACATATTACTAAAGTATACAGAACCTTAGTTTTTTTGTATAGTGATGTTATCAACCTGTCGTTCAATATAAAATATAAGTATGTCAAAAAGAATATATCTGGATTATGCTTCGGTTACACCAATTGACAAATCTGTGTCAAAGGAAGTTTTAAGAGTGTCAAAAAAATATATTGCAAATCCATCGTCAATTTATCAAGAGGGAGTTTTGGCTTCGGAATTTCTAGAATCATGTAGAAAGAGGGTGGCGAGTGTTCTTGAAGTTCATAGCGATGAAATTATTTTTACCTCAGGTGGTACAGAGTCAAATGCTCTAGCAATTAACGGGGTGATTGACGGATATAAAAATTCTAAGAAAGATTTAGGAGAAGTAGAAATAAATATTCCGCACATTGTAAGTTCAACAATTGAGCACCCGTCAATCAGAGAACTTTTATTTTCACTTGAAAAATCTGGAGAAATTGAAATCTCTTTGATTTCACCAAACGAAGAGGGAATTATTGAGCCAGAAAAAATTGCACAAGCTCTAAAGCCAAATACGCTTTTGGTCAGCATCATGTACGCCAACAATGAGATTGGAACAATTATGCCACTTATTGCAATCGCAAAGAAGCTGCGTGAATACAAGAAAAATCAAGGTAGAACTGAATTTGAGATGCCATTTTTACACACTGACGCGTCTCAGGCTGTTGCTTATTTATCCGTAAGAGTCCCATCACTCCATGTTGATTTAATGACGATGGATGCTGGAAAAATCTATGGTCCAAGAGGTGTTGGCGCTCTGTTTGTTAAAAGAATTGTTCCATTTAAATCAATTACAAGTGGTGGCAGTCAAGAGAGTGGAAGGCGAGCGGGAACAGAAAATCTACCAGGGATTGCCGGTTTTGCTTTGGCACTTGAAAAAGTTGAAAAAGAAAAAGCAAAAGAATTTAAAAAAGTTGAGGCACTTCGCGACCTGCTTTTAGTGAATTTAAAATCGTCAAAAATAAAAAATAGATTTACGATAAATGGTAGCATGTTAGATGGTGAGCGTTTGCCAAATAATTTGAATATTTGCATTCCAGAGATTGATGCTGAGTTTTTAGTTTTGACATTGGATGCAATGGGTCTCTGTGTGTCATCCGTAACAAGTTGCAGAACACTCTCTGAAGATTCGTATTCATATGTTGTTGCTGAAATTTCTGGCGATGAATGTTCAAGATCATCTCTGCGTATTTCGCTTGGAAAATATACAACTAAATCTGAAGTTTTGAAGGCGGGGAAAATGATTGCTGAGGCGACGGAGAGAATTATGTAGTGGCCACAAATCGGCCTATATAAAGAATATTTTAAATGGATTGACAGCCAAAAGTTTGTCATTATATAATTAACAAGTCGGTAGGTAGTATCTGCAATCTGCATTATTACTGATATTTCACTAACAATAAAAAGGAGGAGACAAATGCAAACGAGAAAGAGACTGTATTTGATTCAAGGGACATTTTTTCAAGGTGGTCGACATCATCAGTTTACTGGAATGATTTATCCGTCTTCGGATAATGATGGTGTTTACGAAGGTTTGATTCACGATGACTTTGGTTACTCTAAAGTAATGGGCGTCATAATCACGGAAGGGTGTATTTCATTTAACAAGCGATATTGCGATTGTGATAGGGGCCGTAGGGCTCGCTACACAATTAGTCAAATCTCTGGAAAAAATATTTGGGTTGGTAGACATGGTAAGGATCGTGTTGAGTCTGGCCGTGTCAACGCCCTCGTAACTGAGATATCGCCGGATTTTTTAAATACAAGAATAGTTTGTGCGGCCGATGTGATGTCGGTCTAACAGTATTCAACCCTAAGTATTTAGTCCTAACTTTGGAAACAACCATCCGTCGCAAAACAAAAAACAATGCCCGCTGAAGAGCCTAGCACCTCCGGCGGGCTCTTCATATATCTATTTTGTCGTGGCTCAGAGAGGGCTACGTCGTTTATTCATTCGTAAGACTTTCTTTGTAATCTATGCTATAATGACGCCCATATGCCACCATTACACCATTTTACAACCAAAGCTAAGGATGTCATCAAAAAAGCCCATGAGTTAGCCATAGAGCGTGGCCAAAACCATGTGAATCCGCTTCATTTGCTGACAGCTCTAGTAGTCCAAGAAGACGGTATTGTCTTGGCTATTTTGGATAAATTGGAAGTTGATACAATTCTCTTGGCAGACAATCTAATTGAAGAGATTGAGACTGATGGAACACCAAGTAACACAATGTCTACTTCGTACCAATTGTACTTAACACCAGAGCTCGCTCAAGTTATTGAAGCGTCAGGCAGGGTCTCAGCAAGCCTCAAGGATGAATTTGTTTCAGTTGAGCACTTATTGCTTGCGCTTTTTGATGTAGCTTCATCGGCTCGTGAACTTTTGTTTAAATTCAAATTAGAGAAAGCGATGGTTATTGATGCCTTGGAGGCGTTGAAGTCAAATAAGGGGGCATCAGCTGACATTGTTCCAAAGAAAATGAAGGCAATAATTAAATTCACTCGTAATTTAACTATGCTTGCGCGTGAAAATAAATTGGATCCTGTCATAGGACGCGATGCAGAAATTGCCAGAGTAATTCAAATACTCTCAAGGAGGACAAAAAATAACCCCATGCTTATTGGTGAGGCTGGAGTTGGAAAAACTGCAATTGCAGAAGGGTTGGCTAACAGAATTGCAATGGGTGATGTTCCGGAGTCTTTGAAAGATAAAGATTTGGTATCGCTAGATATGGGTCTTTTGGTTGCAGGTACAAAATACAGAGGAGAATTTGAAGAGCGTCTAAAAAATATTTTAAAAGAAATTGAAAAGTCAGATGGAAAGATAATTCTTTTTATCGATGAAATTCACACTATCGTTGGAGCGGGTGGTGCAGATGGTGCGCTTGATGCTTCAAATATGTTGAAGCCTGCACTTTCTCGTGGAGAGTTACATGCAATTGGTGCAACCACACTTAAAGAATATCAAAAACATATAGAGAAAGATCCTGCGCTTCAAAGACGTTTCCAACCAATTTATATTAACGAGCCATCAGAGGAAGATGCTATTGCAATTCTTCGTGGACTAAAAGAAAAATATGAACTTTATCACGGTGTACACATTACAGATGATTCATTGATTGCTGCTGTAAAATTTTCTTCAAGATACATTTCTGACAGATTCTTGCCAGATAAGGCAGTTGACTTGATTGATGAGGCGGCGTCCGCTTTGAAAATATCGTTAGAGAATAAGCCACCAGAGCTCGAGGAGGCCCATCGTAAAATAATGCGTTTGGAAATTGAAAGACAAGCTCTACTTAAGGAGGCGGGAACAAATAAGGTTGCAAAGGCTAGGGTTAAAGAAATTGAAGCTGATATTGCAAATCAAAAAGAGGGAACAAAAGAAACAGAAGCAAAATGGATTAATGAAAAAGAAACACTGTCCAGCATTAAAGAGATTAAAAAACAATTAGAGGGATTAAGACAGGATGCGGAGAGGGCAGAGGCGTACGCTGATTTATCAAAAGCGGCTGATATTAGATATGTAAAAATTCCCGCGCTTGAAAAAGATTTGGATTCAAAAATGAAGCGCCTAAAGAAATTACAAAGCTTTCGTAGAATAATAAAAGAGGAGATTACAGAAAATGACATTGCTGGTGTTGTTTCAAGATGGACTGGAATTCCAGTTTCTAGAATGTTAGAAGAAGAGGCAAGAAAGATTTCAAGAATTGAAGATGATCTTAAAAAACAAGTTGTTGGTCAAGACTCTGCGGTTAAGAAAGTTGCGGACACCATTAAACGCTCACGTGCTGGTATTAATGATCCGCAAAAGCCAATCGGTTCTTTCATTTTTCTTGGCCCAACTGGTGTTGGAAAAACTGAGTTAACAAAGGCGCTTGCCAAGTTTATGTTCGATGATGACAAGTCGCTAATTAGAGTTGATATGTCTGAGTATATGGAAAAGCACTCAGTTTCAAAAATTATCGGTGCACCTCCAGGATACGTTGGCCATGATGAGAGTGGAACGCTGACGGACACTGTAAGACATCGTCCATACTCTGTAGTATTGTTTGATGAAATAGAAAAGGCTCATCCTGAAATATTTAACATTTTACTTCAAGTGCTTGATAACGGACGTTTAACTGACTCAAAAGGTAGGACTGTAAACTTCAAAAATACTATTATTATAATGACGTCAAACATTGGCGCTCAATATATCGATAATATGCAAAAGATCGGATTTGCTATTGAAAAGTCTGACAAGTCAAACTATGAGGATGCAAAAGTTAGAGTTATGAGTGCCCTCAAGGATAACTTTAGACCAGAGTTCTTGAATAGAATCGATGAAATTGTAATCTTTGATATTTTGAGTCCTGAAGCAATCAAAGAGATTGTTAAGATTGAAGTTCAAAAAGTCATTGATCGTCTTCTAGAGAAAGAAATCAAACTTATTATTTCCGACGGCGTTTACGAGTACTTGGCAAAAGAGGGCTATAATCCTCAATACGGAGCACGTCCTTTGAAGAGAATTATTCAATCTAAGATTTTGACAGCCGTTGCATCTCTAATTATTGATCAGGGGGTTATTAAGGGTGGAACGATTAATGTTGGGATTGATCCTAAAACAACTGAGTTTACTTTTGATGTCAAGAAGGTGGTTGCCAAGAAAGGTAAAATTGTTACCAAGGAAAAGGTTTCGATAAAATAAGTTACCTGAGGTAAATTTGGAAAAAACAGAAATATCTGATATGATACTTCTACGCGCAGGTGGCAGAGTGGTCAATTGCATCTGACTGTAAATCAGACGCCTTCGGGCTACGTAGGTTCAAATCCTACCCTGCGCACAAGTCCGAGAATCGGGGTTTACCCACAATTATTAGATCGGGCCAATATATATAAAAACATGTCACAAACTAGATTAGTTAAGGTAGCAAACAAAAAGACAGGTGAGGTCTACCACACAAGTAAAAACAAGAAAAAGGTAGAGCGTAAGCTAAAGCTTATGAAATACAGCCCAAAGCTTCGCAAGCACGTGGAGTTTAGTGAGATTAAAAAATAATCTTCGTTATATTTATATTTCTAATTTAAGATAAGTCTTGATCTATAGAATTAATACAAAAAACGCCCAATTTGTGGGTGTTTTTTGTATATAGTCTCTTGTATTTTGTGATTCTGTATATGATTCTATAATATGCCGATAATCAAATCGTAAGCAGGCTCACTTATTTCACCGTTGTCTTTTTTACGATTCAGTTCCGCAATAAGTTCTTCAGAGCTTGTTGGTTTTGTTGCCGAGTCTTTTATACTATCCAACACCGAAATAGCCTCATTTTGGCATGAGAGCATGTCCTTAGACATTTGTTCTTTGTAGGTCTGATTAAATTGACTTATGATAGCGCGCAGGTCATCGCAAACCACCTGCATGCTAAAACTCATCTCCATAGACATTGGTCCTTCTTTTCCCATTGTATTTTGTATTAGTTAGTAATAAGTTTGAGCCATTATTAGTCTGTAGGCTTTTTCACTCAAGGTGCCGTCTTTTTTGGCTTCATCTAACTTTCTCATAAGTTCTTCGGAGCTAATCTTGGGGCTAGTTGCTTTAATTGATTCAAGAGCTTCTGTTGCAGATCTTTGTATCTCAATTTCTTCTGCAGATAATTCTTTTTCAAATTTTTCATAACTTTCGTTGTAGCTGTGTATTGCATTATTTAGCCTGAAAGATATTTCATCCACGTCAAAAAATGTTTCGGGTGTCTGATGTTTTTCGTTCATATTTTTGTGGTTAGTTGATAACACCCTAATTATAACAAAAGCCACAGTATTAACAATCCGTTTCTAAGGGGGTGTAATAGGTGGGTTTATGCACGAACAGGTTGGCTTTTTGGCTAAAATAGATTAAGATAGGAGAACAAAACCAGATTTTGCAGGGGTGGTTTTGAAGATAGAGAACATAAATGGGCCTATAGTTTCAATGGTAAAACGACGGTCTCCAAAACCGCAGTTCGAGGTTCGAGTCCTCGTGGGCCCGCTAGAATAATGAGCGGAGCGAATATATTCTAGCAGGGTGCCGCAGCGAAGCTGTGGCCCCGCGGATACCAAACTCTCAGCGAAGGGTGCCGACAGCTTGGCTGTGGCCCCGCGGAAACTAAACGTTAAACGAAGGAAGGTTCTACATAATATGACCCCCAAACCATTTTCACTACCAAAATACAAACAAACCTTCAAAAGCACCTTTGTCTCGCTTAGAAATCGCAACTACAGACTATTCACAATTGGACAAACAATCTCAAACACTGGAAACTGGCTTACAAACATCGCTCTTACTTTACTTGTACTTAAAATTACTGGAAGCGGACTCGCAGTTGGAATAGTTTCCGCACTTCAATTTGGTCCAATACTTTTTCTTTCAATGAGTGCGGGATCTATAGCAGACAAATCAGATAAGCGACGTTTACTATTTTGGACTCAGGGTTTAGAGATGGCGCAGTCCGTAGGCCTGGCTATTTTAGCTTTTATGCCACATCCACCACTTGCTGGATTGTATATACTCGCAATAATTAGTGGAATTCTACTTTCATTAGATAATCCACTTCGTCGTTCCTTTGTAAGTGAAATGGTTCCAAAAGAAGATATCCCCAATGCTGTTGTTTTATATAGCACGAGTGTTAATGTGGCAAGAATATTGGGACCGGCATTAGCAGGACTATTAATTGTTACGATGGGTTTTGGTTGGTGTTTTACCTTTGATGCTATTTCATACATTGCTGTTCTAATTTGCCTTAGGATGATTCGGCCAGCTGAACTTTATAGAAAACCAAAAAGTTGTAAAACAAATGAGGGCGTACGTGAGGGAATAAAATACATCTTTTCCATGCCATTATTGTTGGTCAACTTTGCTATGCTCGCCCTAATTGGAACGCTCGCATATAATTTTACCGTTACACTTTCACTATTTGTTACGAATTCCTTGCATGGTTCCATCGATAAATTTACTCTCCTTTATTCTGTTTTCAGTTTTGGTGCCATAGTCAGTGCACTTGTTGTTGCTCGCCGAGGTTTAGTAAATATTTCTCATATTATGTTTGGTGCTACTATGCTTGGAATTTCCATGCTTATGCTTGCGCTGGTACCTAGCATAATAGTTGCCATACCGATTATTTTTCTTGTTGGCGTATCAAGTATTCTATATATGACTGCAACAACCACTATGATTCAAGTTGAAGCAAAACAAGAAATGCATGGAAGATTAACAGGATTACAAAGTGTCTTTTTAATTGGCACAGGAGTGATTGGAGGGCCTCTTTCTGGATGGGTAGCGGATGCCATGGGTGCGAGAGTTCCAATTATATTTGGTGGAATAGCATGCCTTTTTGCTGCTCTTTTTTCTTATATTGCGATGTGGTATTTTAATCGTGCGAATGCGAAGGTATTAAATCCAGCGGAATAGCGCACTATAATATTATATGTTTACTTTCATAATCTTATATATTTGATATGTAAGATTATATGAGGTAAATCAAGCCCTATTGGGGAAAGGTGACATGTTTAAAAAAGTACACCCCAGCCAAAGCTGGGGTTTTTAGAGCTAAATACGCGCCCAGCGGATGCTGGGCGCGCGCGGACTTGTAACCACCACCTATCGCTTGTTTGCCAGTAGCGACGGTGCGAGAACAGATTCCACCTCTTCAATCCGACGCCGAAGATTTCTAAGTGGCTCCAGGTTGTCTTCACGCTTTTGGACGAGCGTTTTGATGGCCGCCGAAAGACCGTACCAAATATCTTTTGCGGTGAATCCTGTGAAATCCAAGAGAGATGATTGATCAAGTCTTGTGGGCTTAATCGAAACATACTTTGGAGTCCAGCGATGGTAGAAACCGCCCGGGGTAGTCAACATGTGAGCGATCTTCGTGATGTTTCCCAAAATCTCAATGGTAACTAATTTCATGTCACGACTTAACCCGAAGGTTTTTTGAGTTAGGCCTGTCGGCTCTTCTTTGTCATCCGGGTCATCGTAATTGAACTTTCGTTGGGCCATGACGTTTCTCCCAGACTCTGGGCAAATAACCCGTAGGTCTAGTGGTAGGCCGTCGATAACTAACGACCCATCTTCGGGCTTGGATTTTTTTATCGTGCGGCTTCCAAAGTAGTCCCAGTAAAGTTCAACATCCTCGATTGATTGGAGTGTCAAACTATGCATGAGCTGTGGAGTCAAAAGGTCCAATTGGGCCTTAACGAGTTCCATCCACTCTTCATCTGTTAACGCGACAATATGGCGGGCCATAATCGCTTGTGCTTTCGATTTCATGCGTTTCGTTTTTTGTTGTTGTCTCTACCTTTTGGCGTGCCATGGTAGAGTTGTTTGTTCAGATGCAAACCATCGGGTCTGCAAGTACGCCCTGAGTTGAGCGTTCTGTATAAAACGATACCAGACATCTAGTTAAATGTCTAGGGGGTATGTATGTGCGGGGACTTAGCCGCAGCCACGTTTCCATAGCTTGGAAATTCTTTGGCGAAGAGCTAACTAAGCGGAAAATTATATTTATTCTTGTCGCAGTTGATGCGGTGATATTGATTGGGTTGAGCTAGTTAAGTGGTTAAGGTGATCTATAAGAAATAGGGGAGAGAGTTGTTTAACATCTTATTTAATATATGAAAACAATTTAAACAAAATCCAAAAAGTTATCTTTATTTACAACACTAAATTGTGCATCTTTATAATTCTCTAAAAAAGTAAACTTATGTTTTGATCTAGTATCATTCCATTTACATTCATATCCTTGCAACTTTCCGTCCTGCTCTATTACGATATCAACTTCTTCACCTTTTTTACTTCTCCAAAAATATATTCCAAATAGTTTTCCAGAAAATACATTCTTTTTGAAAATCTCCATAAATATGAAGTTTTCAAATAGCTGTCCAAAGTCATTTCTAACCTCCAATTTGTTTAAGTTTTGAATCAAAGCATTTCGTACTCCCAAATCATAAAAATAATACTTTTTCTTTTGAGTGATTTCACTTCTTGGATTGCTACTATAAGGACTTACGGACTTTATGATGAAGGTCTTTTCAAGTAGGTCCAAATATTTTTTAACAGTTTTTTGATCACAGTTTGCTGTGTTTGCTATCTCGTTATAAGAAACTTCATTACCAATTTGAAATGCAACACATCTAGTGATGTCTAGAAGTAGTTTTGATGATTTTAGCTTATCAAAAGACAAAACATCCTTGAAAAGGTAAGAGGAGACCAATTCTCCAAGTAGTTTTTCTTTTATGCTTGTATCATCAGTACTTAATATCTCTGGATATGAACCATAAATTAATAGATTCTCCAAGTTGTTTTTCTTATCAAAATCATTACCTTCACATTCTTTGGTGCTGATTGGGAGTAGTGTCATTGTAAAATGTCTTCCAGTGAGAGGCTCTCCAACCTTTTGCATAATTTCAAAAGAGGAGGACCCTGTGAGGATGATCGTTTTGTCTTTATACTCATCTATCATCATTTTTACTCCAATTCCAATATCCTCAATCATTTGTGCTTCATCAATGACGATAATTTCATAAGGTAGACAATATTGTAAAAGCTCAGCACGATTTTGCCTTTTAAACATTGAACGCAAAACCAGATCATCTCCAACATCATATCTGACCTTTTTGTCTTTATTTGAATTAAGAAAATTTTTGGCCATGGTAGTTTTACCTATACGTCTTGGACCGTATATTATTAAGACTCTACCAGGATAGAGTACGTCTTCAATCTTCTGTATTCTTTGAAAATTCATAGCAGTATACTATCAAAATCCCTAAAAAAGTCAAGTTTTAGAGATTGATAATCCCTAAAATAGCAATTTTATGTGGATTTTAATGGAATTTGCTCAATCATTGGTTGATTGTAAATCTTATATAATCTCACACGTTGGATATGTAGGATTCTATCGCATAATTGCCTACCCCAACCCAACCACCCGCTCAAAATCCCTACTTTGCTCATACCTCTTGCCGTACGCCTTGCTCGCCTGATACAGCGCCATCAAAAGATGATTGATATTTTGATTTTCAATTTTTATGGCGACCTCCCTGAACCAATCGATAAAAAAAGAAAAATTACCAATCATAAACATCTCAGATTTTTCATCCATAAAATCTGCAGAAACCTTAACCATGTCCTCCAGCCTCCCCGTGAATGCCTTGGCAACCAACTTAGCGTCAACTCCACTATATTGATTAAAAACACTTCTCGTCAGGTCTCCATGGACAATACTGTCTACGATAAATCTTTTATCGGTTATTGTTTGGCTAACTTCCTGAACAATCTTCTTTGAAGATCTCTTAATTGCTTCTCTAAAAGAAAGGCTTGGCTGAATACCGGTAAGCCTGCTTCCGATGGGCTCTTTAGTCACTTCCTGCCAAAGCGTCTCTATTGCTTTAGAACCAGAATATATTGTTATGGAACCAATTTTGACGATGGGGGACGGTGGCGGAATTGTTTGTTTGGTGGGGGTTTTTGAGGTGGGTAATTTATATATTTTTCTTTTCTTGTGAAGGGAGAAGGTTATTAGTTTTTTGCTGAGGAGTTTATTAATATTGTATTCGATGGTGCTTCTGGAGGTGGAGAGGCGTTTTGCGAGTGCCGCGAGGGTTCCGGGGAGAGTGAGGGAGAGGAGGATTTTTCTCTCGTGGGATGATAGATCGAGGTGGGTGGTCATGTGGGTATTATATCAATAGATTATGCAAATAACCAAATTTAGTTATTTTAATATTGATAATAATATTATTTCAAGCCATATTATTTAAATATTATTTTTTACATAGCAATCAAAATATCTTCCATGAGATACTTGTTTATGTGAAAAAGATATCGATAATAATTTTAATTGGCATTTTGATTTTAATTGCTATATTATATTGGAGCAAGAAATTTAATGAAATATCTTTGACCCCTGGTCCCAGTTGTTTATATTATCAAGAAGAAATAACTTCACTACATAAAGAAAAGAGTACTGCAACAATCACTGATAGTTTCAAAGAAATTATTAAAGAAAATAATACTCCAGTGTATACAAAGCATGTTACAGAACTTCCCACTACGATACCTGTTGAGAGAATGTATCTTCGTGTTCTGGTAGTTTTAATGGAAGTTTTGGTACTGTATTTTACTTATGTTAAAGGCCAGCAATATTGATACGCCGCCGAATTATGAATAAAAATAGTTATTAGATAAGACGCTTTTTTTATATTGTCATGATATAATACCAAACATGAATTGTTAGAGATGATTACTGAAGCTTATATAAGATAAAATATTGTAGAAAAATAAGATAAATACATGATAATAAACGACTCCTACACATCAAAAAGAACTGGCATAACCCAAAGTATTCAATATGAAGAACTAGATAGTTTTGACGCCATTCGTTCCTTACCTGTTGGAGCGGCTGGGTCTTTTTGCTTTTACGAAAATAAGCTTGTGCTTGTATATGCCAAGGGCAGGAATTCTTGGGAGACACCCGGAGGAGGGTGTGAACCAGGAGAAACTTTTGAAGAGAGCATCATTAGAGAAATCAGAGAAGAATCCAACATGAAAGTCCTTAAGCTTGTTCCGTTGGGTTGTGACACATTTACAAACAATGAGACAAAAGAAATTAATTACGTTCTTCGATTTGCTGCAAAAGTTGAACCGTACGGCCCATTTGTCGAGGAAACTGCTGATGGAGAAATTACAGAAATGAAGCTTATCGATCCCAAGGATTATAAGCAGTATTTTGATTGGGGTGAGAGAAGCGATGCAATGATTAAAAAAGCTCTTGATATTCTTAAATAAAAATGAAACTCATCTCCTGGAACGTCAACGGAATACGCTCAGTCTTCAAAACCACCTTTAAGGATTGGCTTAAAAACTCGTCGCCAGATATTCTTTGCTTACAAGAAACAAAAGCAACTCACACAGAGTTGAGCAAGGAATTTAGCGAAATAGACGGATACTATTCATATTTCAATTCCTCATCGCTCAGGAAGGGTCACTCAGGTGTTGCGATTTATACAAAAGTAAAACCGATTTCAGTTGAGACAAAACTTGGTATAGAAAGATTTGACGATGAAGGCAGGTGTCTGAAGCTCACCTTCGACAATTTTATTTTGTTCAATTTTTATATTCCAAACGGTTCAAGAGATCAGCACGATATTCCATACAAACTAGAAGTCTACAAAAAACTTTTGCAAATCATAGCCCTGATAAAAGATAAAAAAGTAATTTTGACTGGCGATTTTAACATCGCTCATACTGAACTTGATGTTTTTAACGCAAAGCAAAATTATAATAATACAATGTTTACCAAGGCGGAGCGAGAGCAAATCACTAAACTTCTGCAGGCTGGATATACTGATACCTTCAGATACAAATATCCGGAGAAAAGTGCTTACACCTGGTGGCCTTATATGAACGATTTACGTGAGCGTGACATTGGTTGGAGAATAGATTATTTTTTCATCACCAATTCATTATTACCAGATTTAGCAGATGCTTTTACTGAGCGAGAAAGCTTGGGCTCGGATCATGGTCCTTGCGGAATAATTTTAAATATGGATTTTAAAATTGACGAAGTCCCAATTTACGAAAAGGATGAGGTGCAGGGTTTGTTGTTCTAAATTGCAGAACGAAAATCCCGCGCAAGCCATTCTGGCTTGCGCGGGTTCTTAGGTGGTGAAAATTTTGCGTGTTATGAAGTAGCTCAAGATGCTCAAAATCAGCGTGAGTATCACTTGCGAAATGTAAAGCTGGATGTGAACCCATTCGACAAGCATGTACAGCAGTGTCGTATTCAGTAGGAGGAATAAAAGCCCCATACCTATGTATTTGATTGCTTGTACATGAACGTCCTTTGTGTCACCGTTCTCGAATGTCCACAATTTCTGCAAGATGAAATTTGTCACTTGATTTATCACATACGCGGAAATGGCCGAAGCCACATACCACACATGAACTAATTCAGTTAAAGAGTAAAGTGTGATGTAGTACAAACCCACACCGACTCCACCCGACAAACAAAATTTAGCCACCCGTTTCAATGTTTTTGATCTGATGTTCACGGGTACCTCCTTGGTTGGTTGTTCTGTCTATATATTATCTAAAATTGAAAGTTAAGCAATGTTCACCCTCAGAATATTTTCCAAATCAAAAACCCGCCGGCCACGCTCTGTATGAGAGCGGACCAAGCGGGGTTTCTAACCATTTATTGGGGTGGTTTACCCTGAATCAGCCTTTGGCGTCGGATGGCGCTGTAGCTGGTGTTGTGGCTGGCGGTGTCGTCGGTGCTGTCGCAGACGGTGGTGTCGCGGGTGGTGGAGGGGTGACTGGAATCACGACAGGTTGGACTTTTTCTTCTTCGACGAAGAGGTAGACAATGGCCTTATCGTAAAGCGCGGTTTTCTCAATCTTGACCCACACGTGGTCCTTCTTGTCGTGCCTGTAGATGTTGATTGAGTTGCCTTTCTTACAGGCAATATCAACGCTGGTAGGCCATGACTCGGTATGCCCAAAGTCTTGGACCCTGAGCATTCCACCGTCCTTAACGCACCTGTCCGCCTGGCCGATCTTCATCGGCAGGTAAATTCCCCTGTCGCAATCGTGGCGCACAATCTTGTCGCCGTTGATGTACATGGCGAGCCCGTAGCCTCCCCATATGGAAGCGGCGATGATGACTAAAATGAAGGCGTAGAAACTTTTCATGGTGATGTTGTTGTTGTATTGTTGGTTGTTCACCCTCTTGCCCTACGGCACCTAAAGAGAGAGTGACTATTCAGCTACCAATAGGGAATTGGAAGTTCAATATTCACTCTCTCAAGCCAAATTTAAAGGATCTTTATTTGCATCAAACATAACACCTTATATGTAATAAGTCAAGTTTTATATACGCAAAATTTTGACAAAACTGTTCATCTATGAGATGATGTCTTTGGATACATGAAGAGACGGTTCTCTTTATGGTTCAGAAGAATCAAAACAATCTGTGAATATGAAAACGAAAGAACCACAAGAATCTAACATGAAACCTAGAAAAAGATCCAAGCCACAGCCCCCGAAGCCGGTGTTGGTAGTCACACGAGGGTCTACAGCTACCAAAATGGTTGGAACTCTGTGGCTAAGGGACATGGAGACGGGCGCCATGACGGAGCCGGCGGAGCCGGCGATTCGTTTTGGCGATACCGCTGAAGAGGCTTTGGGCAGTCTCGTGCTGGGTCCTTGCAGTAGCCTCTTTGAATTGAGGGAGTTCATCAAACTGAATCGCGGGTTAGTCCCCGAAACAGTTGGGAGAAATCTTCTTCAATCAGCTAGGCTTCCCAACGGTTGTCTAGTGGGTATTGAGATAGATACCCTGCAAAACCTAAACGAGTGGACTTACCACAAGGGCATTCAACCGGTGCATTCGTAGCACCGCGGTCTATATCTGAAACAAAGACCATCTGCTGGGGAAACAATATGGTCAAAACTCAAACTCAAACTCAAAAACACAAAACCCTCCGTACCCAGCGGAGGTGTTTTTTATTTTGACGATTTTATCTTGCAACCTTTAAAGTTTATTTTGTCGATCCTGAACCTTGTGGCATAACCTGCACTGGCGCTCCACCTGGTTGTATATTAGGTCTCTGGTTGATTGTTGTAGCATTAATACTGCCATCGGCATTTGCTTGACCGTTAGCTGTTATTTGGCTTCCGACAACAATATCAGCAATTGTCCCCGCAGATGTTTTTTGTACCGCTGTACTTGAAGCGACAAAGATTATTTTTGATCCGCCGTTAGCTAGTTTAACCGTTATGCTTGTCGCGTCTTTGCTAAGTACTTCTCCAAAAACATTGCCTGCGCCACCGGCTTGTCCTCCTCGTCCACCTCTCATTCCACCTGCACCACCTGCTCCATTCAATCCTACGGCTCCAAATTGTCCGCCTCTGTTTGCACCAGCATTTCCGGCCCCAACTTTTGTTCCTGCGTAAAATGATATTCCACCAACAAGAACCAAAACTATTATTGATATTATTATTTGATTTTTTTTCATATTATTTATTATTATTTATTCATACTTCAGCGCATCTATTGGATTCAACCCTGCTGCACGCCTTGCGGGATAGTATCCAAAGACGATGCCGATGACCGCTGAAACCGTGAAGGAGAGGATAATAGAAAACCACGAGACCTGCGTTGCAATTAATCCAAAATAATTTATTAAGAACGATATTAGCCAACCCAAAATTATTCCAATTCCTCCACCAATAAATGTTAGCATCAGTGCTTCAATCAAGAATTGCAAACTGATATCTTTGTTTCTTGCGCCAATCGCTTTTCTTAAACCTATTTCACGAGTTCTCTCTGTCACTGTTGTAAGCATCATATTCATAATTCCAATTCCACCAACCACAAGTGAAATTCCTGCAACGGAACCAAGCAAAATCGTAAAAATTTGTGTAATACTTGTTGCGGTTGCGGCAATGTCTGCTTGATTGAGTACGCTAAAATCTAGCACGCCATTTTTGATATTATGTTTTGTGGTTAAAATATCTGTAATTTGAGCTTGAATACCTGCGCTAGAATTTGAGTCTGGAGCTTGCACGCTGATTGTCGTCACATATTCATCGCCAGACAGTAGTCTTTGTGCAGTTGAGAGTGGCATCCAAATTAAATCGTCCTGACTACCAAAACCGGATCCTCCTTTTGCAACTGTCATTCCGATGACAGTAAAATCCACCTTATTAATTCTAATTTTTTTACCAATCGCATCAACGTCTACGCCAAAAAGATCATCTCTTACGTTTGGCCCAATTACAGCAACCTTACTTCCAGCCTGTAAATTTTGATCTGTGATAAAGGTACCTTCTGCGATGGATACATTTCTGACCGATTGATAATCTGGCACGGTACCTGTAATTGTTGTGTTTGTGTTTTGTCCTTGAGCTGTTACTTGATAACGTCCAGAAACTTCAGGGGCGATTGCTTTAATATTTGTGGCCTGCTGTTGAATTGCAGTGACGTCTTCAAGTGTTAATGTTTTTGCACTTCCTCTTCCGGCGCTAATTTGAACTCCAGGACCACGTTGTGCTCCAGGAGTAATCAAAATCAAGTTCGAACCGATAGATTGAATACTTGATTGAATAGAATTCTGCGCCCCTTGTCCAATTGAAAGCATGGCGATAACAGAGCTTATTCCAATCACAATTCCAAGCATCGTTAAACCTGAACGCACTTTGTTTGCGAAGATTGCTGAATATGTTTCGTGTAGTATGTCAAATATTGTCATATGTTTTTATTTTGTTATAGCGATTTTTCGTCTTCGCCATTTATTTATTGTTTTAACGAATTTATCTTTGCAAGCTCCAAAACGGCATCTTTCTTCTTGTGATTTTTTCTGTCTTCTGTAATTTTTCCATCTCTAATAACAATTATTCTGTCTGCGTGTTCTGCAACGTCTGGCTCGTGGGTAATTAAAATAATTGTTCTACCTAATTCTTTATTTAACTTTTGAAACGTCCCCAAAACAATTTCTCCAGTTTTGCTGTCTAAGTTTCCGGTTGGTTCATCGGCCAAAATTAAACTTGGATTGTTTACGAGCGCGCGAGAAATTGCTACACGTTGAATTTGACCACCAGAAAGTTGATTGGATAGGTGAGTGAAGTGGGTTTCATCTAATCCTGATGCATGTAGAGCTTCTCTTGCCCGCCTGTCTCTTTCTTCTTCGCCAACACCTGAATAAATAAGGGGGAGCATTACGTTTCTAAGAACTGTGCTTCTGGGTAGTAGGTTGAACGATTGAAAGACAAAGCCAATTTTATCTCTCCTTATATCTGCCAGCTCGTCATCCGTTAGGGAAGAGACATCCTTGCCGTCCAAAAAGTATGTTCCTGTTGTTGGAGTGTCTAAGGCACCTAGAATATGCATCAGAGTTGATTTACCAGATCCAGATGGACCCATGATGGCAACAAACTCGCCGTCTTCAATTTTAAAGCTAACACCATCAAGCGCAAGAAATGCGTTGGCGTCCGGGTCATATATTTTTGTAATGTTTTTTACGTCAATCATGTTTTTAGGTTTTTATAGGTCAAGAAACAGTTTTTGAATATTTGTGTGATCAACACTACGATCCCAATTGCTATCTGCCGGCCGGTGCGCCACCACCTGTCCTTATAATACTACTTCCAGTTGAACCACTTCTATTTCCACCTGAACCAAACAGACTTGGCGCCGCCGCTGTCTTTGCAGCGGTCGCGCTTGCTGTTGATGTTTTGGTAACGATTCTATCGCCAACATTTAAACCAGAAACAATTTCTGTTGAAGTGTCATTAGATAGTCCAACCGTTATTTCTTGTTGCACCGGAGTTTCATTAACGACAACTGGTGTAGTTGAAGTTGCAACATTTGCGCTAAATACTTCAACATATTGAACACCATTTTTTATTTTTACCGCACCATTTGGGATAACAATCACATCCTGTTTGTTGTTTGTGATTACAGAAGCGCTAACGCTCATGCCGGATTTGACTCTATCGTCCTGAACATCAAAAGTAATTTTTACATTATAATTTACGACACCTTGTGTAACAGTTCCAATCAAGTCAATTGATTGAACAACGCCGGAAATATTTAGGCCATCAATAGCATCAAATGTGAGCGACGCCTTTTGCCCAGCGGATATCTTAGCAGCATCAACTTCATTCACTGTTATATCAGCCACTTTATTTTTTGTGATAATTGTTCCAATAGAGCCACCGGAAGAAACCGTATCAGACGGCTTGGCTGTTATTTGCGCAATTACACCATCAAATGGAGCTGTAATAAATATATTTTGATATGCCAATTGCGCTTGAGCAAGATTTATTTTTTGAGACGCGACATCAAGGCTGTCTGCCCCAGTTGTAATTTTATCCAGGCTCGCTTGTTTTTGCGCAAGTGTTTGAGGACCATTTTGAATAGTATTTTTTAGATCAGAAATATTATTCATCGAGCTTGATAGGCTGGATAAGTCTGAGTTAATTTTTCCAATCCAACTCGTCAAGTTGCTTGATGCTGTGTTTGCAGCGGCGCTTGCTGATGAGCTGGGTGTGCTATTAGGATCTGTGTTCTTTACATAATCCACTGTATTTTTTAATTCAACTAATACACTAGAAAGTTGCTTTGATACGTCGTAAGTTTTTTTAATTAATGAATCGGCTGAGCTTGTGGAGTCTAATCTTGACGAGCTTCTATAAGTTTGCAACACATTATTGTATGCGCTTTTTGCCTTATCGAAATTTATTCCATTGCTATTCTTTTGATTTTTTGTTTCGTTAGATCTTCCTATAAGATTTTGGTCTGACAAAAAACCAGTGCCAGAATATAACATATCATTTGATCCGTTTATGATATCTGACAAATCTATGTATGTTGAGGCAATAGAACTGTAGGCTGTGTCGTACGCACTACTTAAATCATCCGCCGATTTTGTCAGGCTTTGCTTTGTACTATTAAAATCATTTTGCGCTTGAATCAAAGTTGATTGATCTGCTGGCTGAACAAGTTTTTGATAAGCAATTTGTGCACTTTGTAAATCCAAATACGCCCCTGGATTATCTATTTGTGCGATAACTTGCCCCGCCTTAACCTCTTGTCCCGTAGTCACATTTATTTTCAAAATATTTCCAGAAGATTTTGCTTTTAGATCAATTTGATTTGAAGCTGAAACTTGGCCACTTCCTGTGACATTGGTGACGATTGCGCCTTTTTGAACATCAGCAATGGCATAAGTTGTAATGGTGCTTGCTGGAAAAAGAACTTTGTATAACTCATAGATTATCAAAATCAAAATAATAGCCACCGCTATGCTAGTTTTCTTATGCTTTATTACGTATTGCTTAAATTTTGGATAATTATTTTTCATATTTGTTTTCAATTATTTTATTGTGCTATTGATGAGGTAGTTGCTGGATTTGCTGAATTCACCGAATTAGCATTACCAGTAGATGTTGCTGTCCCTGTTGTTGGTGGGGGAGGAATTAATCTAATTAATCTTGCGTTTATTGTACCGTTGTCTGTTGAAGAAGCTTCGCCTAGGACGATGATGTAATCGCCAATTTTTAAATCTTGTGTATTTAAAGTATTTCTAAATTGTCTAATTAATGTATCGCTTGAAATACTAATTGTTTTTTCAACGTTATCAGTTGAAGCTACAATAATATTTGGTAAATTAATTGATACGATTTTTCCAACCGCTCCATGTCCGCCAGGTAGATTTGCATCTTGCATCATGTTTCCAAAAACTGGTTGTCTGCCCATCATTCCACCTCGTCCACGATTTTCATTAAATGAATTATAATAATTACCTTCTATGGATCCGTAGAACCTCGCTTTGTGATATCCAACAAAAATTCCAGCTTGGAAAACTGTAAAAATAATGATTAGAATGATTAAAAACTTAATTATTCCAAATCTGTCTATTTTTTCTTTTATTTTTTTGATATGTTCTTTCATGTCTTTAATATTTTTTTATTATTTGAAATTTGAATTTACTAAGTTGAATTTATTAAGCCGTTATAAGTACTTTCTTTGCTTCGTTCATTGCCTTAAGTGTTGACCATGCAAAAACGGCTAGAATAACCAATAGCGATATTATGCTAATTGTAGGTATTGACTCTACAAGTGTAACCAGTATCTCTTTCCAATATATAATTGCCACATCAGAATCTGAGAAAATAAGAGAAAGATAATTATAAATACCAGATTGAGTAAATGAGGCGATGACTTGAAAGATAACGGGGATAGATACTATTAATGAGACCATGGAGATAAAACTTAAGCCAAGAGTTTTAATCTTGGATTTTTCACGATCTTTTTGGTCTAATTTCAAGATAATACTATTCACAAAGTCTTTTGGTATAGATATGTCTTGATTCTCTACTTTATTTAATAATCTTTTGAATTCACTAGTCATACTAACTCTATACGAGGTGGGGGAGGGTTTTGGTGCACATCACTGTTTACTATAATATTCCCCTTAATTTTTTCAACGATCTTCCATATTGGCTCTTAACAGTATTCATCGGCCTATCTATGATTTCCGCTATCTCTTCAAAAGTTAAATCTTCACTAATATGCAGGTGAATTATAAGTCTTTGATTATCAGATAATTGAGCAAGAGCTTTCTTTAGGTTTTCTTCAGATTCTTTTTGCAAAAATACTTCATCAGGCAATGGTTCTTTGTCTACCAGGCTTGCTTCGAAATCAAAATTTTCTTCATCGCTTTCAGTGTCCAAGCTGGAAAAATTTATAGACTTTTTCTTTCTCAACTTATCTATTGCTGTATTTCTAGCGATGCTGAATAGCCAGGTTTTAAAATTTAAATCTGTATCAAATTTTGATAACTTCTGCCAAGCTTTTATAAATGTTTCTTGAGTAATATCCTCCGAGTCATCTTTGTTTCCAACCAACCTGAAAATAAAAAAATATACTGACTTTGCATGACGCTCTACAAGTACATTAAATGAAGCCCTACCTTGTGTGAGGTAAATAGATTCTTCAATTAATTGTAGATCTGTTTTTTCCATTATTTTTTCGACTGAGTATTTTGTCACCTTTGTCCTTTTTGTTTTTGCCAACTAGATTCTTGCCGGTCGCGTCTTCATTACCTATAAACTTTTTGACTATATTTTCAATCTTCTTAAAGTTTGCGGGGGATGGCTTAAACCATACAATCCCTTGCCTTCTTTTGAACCAAGTTCTTTGTCTTTTAACAAAATGCCAAATGTCGTTTGCAAGCATTTGTTCAAATTCCTCCTTTGAAATTTTACCCTCAAGAACACTCGCCATATGGCCATATTCTAGGCCAAGCTCATGCATTCTTTTATATTTTAAACCATTTTCATGTAATTTACGACCCTCAGCCAACATTCCTTTTTTCATCCTCGATCTTATTCGCAAAAGTATTCTTTCCTTGATGGTTTTATCGTCAAAATCTAAACCAATAAAAACAGCCTCAAAGTTTGCTTTGTTTATAAGAGGTGGAACTCTGCCAATTTTTGTAGCAATCTCAATTGACCTAATGAGTCTTACTCTGTTGAATTGACCGCCACCATCGTTCTTAAGTTGGTTGGCTCTATTTTGATCTAGAGACATTAATTTTTTATAAAGATTTTCTGTAGTAACTGTGGATAACTCCTTACGTAATTTTTTATCAGGCAAAACTTGTGGAAATTGAATTCCATCGACAAGAGCATCAATATACATTCCAGTTCCACCGCAAATTATTGGAATTTTATTTTTCTTTATGATTTCCTGCGCTACCTTTAACGCGTCCTTACTAAACTTATCCGCAGTATAAGTTTTTTTAGGATCTGCAATGTCCAACATAAAATGGGGTACACCCCGCATTTCTTTTTTCGTTATTTTACCAGAGCCAAGATCAAGACCTTTATAGACCTGTCTAGAATCAGCAGATATAATTTCACCTCCAAACTTCTTAGCAATCAAAACTGCCAAATCACTTTTACCCGTTGCTGTCGGACCACAAATTACAACAACCTTTTTCAGTTTTTCCGAGCTTTTTTGGTGCTCTTTCTTTGTGTTTTGCTCCTTCACATCGTCCATCTTTTTAGCCTTTTCCATTTTGTGCCAGAGGTGGGACTTGAACCCACAAACCTTGCGGCGCTCGATTTTGAGTCGAGTATGTTTACCATTTCATCACTCTGGCCTATATTTTGTATAAATTGTACTACTAACCCCATCCAGTAGTAGATAGTATTATTCAATATCAACACGATGTCAACACTTTTGGCTATTTTCGGGGGTTAAATAATAAATATTTATGATACAATCTAACCATATGCAACCACAGTCACAATATTTCAATAACTCTATTTTCTGGATAGAAATAGAGAAAATCGTTCCAAACCCATATCAACCTCGTAGAGACTTTGACCCAGTTGCTCTAAAAGATTTGTCTGAATCAATTAGAATGTATGGCCTATTACAGCCAATCGTTGTTACTCGTAATGAAATAATTAAAGAGGATGGCGGGCTTGCAGTTCAATATGAGCTTATCTCAGGAGAGCGACGTCTTCGTGCATCAAAGCTCGCAGGCCTTACACAGCTTCCTGTAATTATTAGATCTGGCGATGATGACAACAGGGTCAAGCTTGAACTGGCTATAATTGAGAACTTGCAAAGAGAGGACTTGAATGCGGTAGATAGGGCAAGAGCATTCCAACAGTTATCAGAAGAATTTGGACTTAAGCATGTGCAAATTGCCATGAAGGTGGGGAAGAGTCGTGAATATGTTACAAACACAATTAGACTTTTGGCTTTACCTGAACACATGCTTCAAGCACTTTCAGAGAGAAAAATTAGCGAAGGGCATACTCGTCCACTTTTAATGTTGGCTGACAAACCTGAAGAGCAAGAGGTATTGTTTAAGGAGATTTTAATTAAAAAAATTACAGTTAGAGAGGCGGAGAGAATTGCAAGAAATGTTGCTGTTGATCGCGCAAGAAGAAAAGAAACATTGGAGAAAGATTCTGAGATGACAGAAATTGAAGGAAAATTGAACGAAGCTCTTGGAACAAGAGTGATGATTGAAAGACGAGAGGTTGGTGGAAAGATTGTGATTGATTTCTTTAATAACGAAGACTTGCATCACCTGCTTCAAATTTTGGAAGGACAAGAAAAAATGCAGGGATTTTCACAAAAGTTGAAGAGTGAATTGGCAAAAGCTGATAGCGATAAATTAACTTCAGTCTCCGAAGATTCTGCAAGCAAAAAGTGGACGGTTGAAAATTTGGTAAATGCTCCAAATTCTGAGTTTGTTCAAAATCAAAAAGCGCAAGAGGTGGAGGATGATCAAACCACACAGCTAGACCAGCTCGCTCGACCCACTCAAGCAAATTTAGATGAGCAAAACGAGAAAATGATTCAAGATCTAATTGAGAGCGATTCTGATGTTGGTTTAACTGAAAGTGGAGCACCCATCGATGATTCTAGTCCAGCGGACAGAAATGAAGACGATGAGGACTTGTATTCAATTAAGAATTTTTCACTTTAGTCTCATTTCCACCTTACACCTTTCTTTTCAACTTTAAGTAAAATTTGGGTTTTCTTTAGAATTTCTTTATATATTCTTAATGTCAATTTGCTAGGATTTTTCTCATGAAAGAAAAAGAAACAAATGAAGTCTCATTAAGTATGGAGACTATAAGAGAAAATATTTATATTATAAGAGGACAGAAGGTAATGTTGGATAGGGATTTAGCCATGTTGTATGGTGTTACTACAAAAAGACTAAATGAAGCTGTAAAAAGAAATATCCGCAGATTTCCTGAGGATTTTATGTTCCAATTAACAAAGGAGGAGGTTGAAATATGTTCAAGGTCGCAATTTGCGAAATTGAATGATGAGGAAAACTATGAAAACTTGAAGTCGCAATTTGCGACTTCAAGTTTTAGCCCTACAAACAAAGATAACTTGAAGTCACAAATTGTGACTTCAAGTTGGGGAGGTAGTAGAAAGGGTTCTTTAGCTTTTACAGAACAAGGTATAGCCATGCTCTCAAGTGTTCTTAATAGCGACAGAGCAATACAAGTAAATATTCAAATCATAAGAGTTTTTACCAAACTTCGTGAAATGATTGATGCTTATAAAGATTTAAGAGAGAAAATTGAAGAAATGGAGATAAATAATGAAGCAAACTTCACTGAAATATTCAGAATTATTAAGTTGTTAATCACTGAGAAAGAAAAACCAAAAGGCCAATTTGGCTTTATTGTTGATAAGTAAAATTTTTTTAACGGCAAATAATAAAGCTCTCTCTAAGGTCACATATTGTGACCTTAGAGAGACGGCTAACAATAATGATCTGTTTGATATCACAAATTGTGATATCAAGTTTGAGGCTAAAAATATACCTAAATTTTGAGGTCGCAAATTGCGACCTCAAGATTTCGAATATGTATAAGGTAATGAGCAGGATCTATTTCACCACCGGAGCTTCCTTCTTCTTAAATCCACCACGCCTTCCAACTACTTTTGGCAACGCAAGAATTTCAAGCGCACGTTCTAGTGTGATTGTATAAACATCGTCAGTTTTTAGTGATCTAAAATCAGCATCATGAACAATATAAGGACCAAATCTTCCGATGCTTGCAGTTATATTTTTGCCGCTCTCTGGGTGCTTTCCTAAAACTCTAGGAAGTGAAAGATAAACTAGGGCCTGCTCAACAGAAACGTTGCTTGGATCAACCTCTTTAGGAATTGATGCCATTCTTGGTTTTTTGTTTTCTGGGGTTTTTTCACCAAGCTGAACATAAGGACCAAATCTTCCAATTTTTGTAAAAATAGAAAGGCCTGTTGCTGGGTCAATGCCAATCGGCTCATCGGTCTTAATCAAAACTCCTTCCATTGTTAGCGCCCCATCACATTCTGGATATTTTGAACAACTCAAAAACTTTCCAGTTCTTGCGAGTTTGATAATCATGCTTGCTCCACATTTTGGACATTTGAGCGATGGGTCAGCGTCGCCAAGATTTGTAACTTTTTCAATATCAATTTTTTCTCCAATAATTTTTGTTAGAGGATCATAAAACTTTTTAATTGTAGGAATATATTTTGCGGTACCGGCTGCAATATCGTCCAATTCATTTTCCATTTCAGCTGTGAAATCGTAATCAACATATTTACCAAAATGCTCTTCCAAAAAAGAAATCACAACTTCTCCTGTGTCAGTTGGCTTAAGTGATTTATTTATTTTCTCAATATACTGTCTTGTCTCAAGTGTTTTTATAATACTTGCATAAGTTGAAGGACGGCCAATACCTTTTTTGTCCAACTCTTTAACAAGACCCGCTTCAGAATATCTACTTGGTGGTTCTGTGAACTTTTCAATCCAGACCATTTTTTCAAGTTTCAATTTTTCATCTTTTTCTGTTTTTGGCAAAATGACATCTTCTCCAACTGCATCAGGATCTGCCCTTAGCCATCCATCGAAAATTACACGTGATCCTGTGACAGCAAAATTTGGAAGCTTGTTGTTTGTATTTGTGTCGCCATCCGCGCATGCAATTATTTTTGTTCTAGCAATTCTTGCGTCCGCCATCTGAGACGCTAGGGTTCTTGCTCGAATAAGTGCATATAATTTCTTTTCGTCCTCATTTACACCTGCTTTTGCAATACTTAGATGAGTTGGTCTAATGGCTTCATGGGCTTCTTGTGCATTTTTGCTTGTTGATTTGAAAGCTTTTTTCTCGGCGTATTTATCGCCAAATTCTTTTTTGATAACCTCCTCAGCTTCTTTAATTGCGAGTGAGCTTAGGTTTGTACTGTCTGTACGCATATAAGAAATATGTCCGCTTTCATATAGCTTTTGTGCAATACCCATTGTTCTTGAAGGAGTAAATCCAAGTCTTGACGATGCAGCTTGTTGCAAAGTTGAAGTCGTGAATGGTGGGCGAGAGGTCCTTTTCATTTCAGTTTCTTCTATATCTTTCACTTTCCAGTTAGTTTTTTCACCAAGTGCGGTAATTTCTTCCGCTCTAACTTTATCTTTTATTTCCTCCGTGCAGTTCATCTGCAACAGTGCGCCGTCTTTGTTTTTAAAATCAGCCGAGATTGGATAATAGGCCTCAGGAATAAAAGCTCTGATTTCTCTTTCGCGTTCAACAAGAATACGGAGGGCGGGGGACTGAACTCTACCAGCTGAAAGACCATATCTAACCTTTTTCCAAATGACGCCAGAAAGATCGTATCCAACAAGTCTATCAAGTACACGTCTAGCTTCCTGAGCTGTTCTCAAGTTATCATCAATTTCTCTTGGATGAGCGATAGCTTCTCTGATAGCTTCTTTTGTAATTTCATAATAGACAACACGCTTTGGATTTTTAAGACCAAGCGCTTCTTTTAGGTGCCATGCAATGGCTTCACCTTCACGGTCGGGGTCAGTTGCTAGAAGTATTGCCGATGCTTTTTTTGCGCGAGCTCTTATATCGGCAATAACTTTTTCTTTTCCAGGAGAAACTTCATAGTGAGGGACGAAGCCTGCAGGTATATCAATTGCGATTCTGTTACTCTTTGGCAAGTCTCTAATATGGCCAACTGATGCGACAACATCAAATTCACCTTCCAAATATTTGGAAATGATTTTTGCTTTTGAAGGAGACTCAACGATCAGAAGTGTTTTGGACATGTCTATAATTAATACTACATATATTGCGATTGTGCAAATTTTGACAAAAAAAATGGTTGAGCGCAGCACCTTGCGCCCAACCATTCTGTGTTCGGAGTGCGGACACGAAGTCCGCCATCTTATTGAGCACGCACGCCTCCACCTGGTGGAACGTACACCCTTCGAAGATTTTTTCTCCTCTCTGATATTTATTGCCTAAACGGCCTGTGGCATCAGATTGACCACGTAGTTCAGCCAAGATAACGAGGCTAGCTTTTACATAAGGTGCTAAGTCAAAAAGTAAGCTTACAAGGAGGCCGAGGACTGAGACAGTCCGAAGACCGGCCGGGTTTGTTTTAAACTTTTTGACACCAATTGGGGGATACGACCGCCGCTGAACTCATTGCCATGATTTCATTGGTTTCTATATAGTATATTTTTTTACGATTTTATTCAACTCTAACTCTTTACCTCAGGAATTATCTTTGAAATTAACATTAGAACTACTGGTTGGTCTAGATTGAAATTCTACACTCAGCTTTGAATAAACTTTTCCATATCTCTCTTCCACCAGTCCTCGCATTTGAAGCATTGAGACAGTAACGAGGACTTTTGAAATATTGAATCCCGTTTTGTGACAAATTTCATCAGGGGTGATGGGGGATTCTAATAAATCTAAGATCTCCTTTTCTTCGCTAGAGCATGAGTCAAAAAGCGACTTAGAAACTTCTTTGATTGAGTATTCTGTAATACCAAGAGCGTCCGTTATGTCTACAGCTGAAGAAATCGGAACAGCACCTTGTTTAATTAATTCCCTTGGTCCTTCTGAATGAACACTAAAGATAGAACCGGGGACGGCTAAGACGTCTCTATTGTATTCTGCCGCAAGCCTTGCAGTAATCATTGTTCCAGAATCTCTCTTTCCTTCTATCACAACAGTAAGATCTGAAATTCCCGCCATGATTCTATTGCGTAACGGAAAAGTCCAAACATTGGCACGAGCTTCGGGTTCAAATTCTGAAAGTAAGACGCCGCCACTTTCATAAATTTGTTCAGCAAGCCTTAGATTGGTTCTGGGATACAGAACATCCACATGCAGACCTGACCCTGGAATTGCAATACACGGAATGCCGTGCCTTAGACATAATCTATGTACAATACTATCTATGCCAATTGCTAAGCCTGAAACTACCGCAATCTTCTCCTTATATAGTGCAAGTCCCTCGATTAACTTTTCACATGCCAATTGTCCATACTCTGTATAAGAACGTGAACCTACAATACATATGATTTTTAGGTTTTCATCATGGGAAATACGCCAGAGCAAGTTTTTATCACTTGACCTTGTGGGTTGAGTAATGTCAGCCTGCTTCTGATAATCTAGCTCTGTAGAGGGATCAGACCCTATATAATAAAGCGTCCTTGGCGGGTCACTAATTTGTCTTAATAATCTTGGATAATCCGTTGCTTTTAATTGTTTTGTTTGCATGGTCAAATTGTACTTATGTGATATGATATTTCTATAAATTATTTATAAAGAAAAACCAAAGAAAAACCACAAAATCATGTTAGATATTAAATTTATACGGGAAAACAAAGATCTTATCGATGCTGGTGCCAAAAAAAAGCATATAAACTTTGATGTAAATAAATTACTAGAGGTAGATGACGCAAGAAGATCCTTATTAACATCCATTGAAAACAAAAAAGCAGAGCAAAATAAGGTGGGGGAAAGCATAACTCGTCCAACAGCAGATCAAGCTGAAAAAGATCGTCTAATAGGGGAAATGCGTGATCTTAAGGAGTTGATAAAAATAGAAGAAGATAGATTTGGAGAAATTATGAAAGAGTGGCAACAATTAATGGTTGCTGTTCCTAATATTCCGGACATGTCTGTTCCCGAAGGTGTTGACGATAATGATAATGTAGAAATTAGAACTTGGGGAGAAATTCCTAAATTTGATTTTACACCCAAAGGTCACATAGATTTAATGCTTGAAAATGACATGGCTGACTTTGAACGAGGAACAAAGGTTGCTGGTTTTCGTGGGTATTTTCTAAAAAACGCAGGAGCAAGACTTGAGTTTGCAGTTTGGCAAGCAGCAATGGATTTTTTCACAAAGCGTGGTTTTGATCCAATGATTGTGCCTTCACTCGTTAGAAGAGAGACCTTGCTTGGTACAGGGTACATTCCTCAGGGAGAAGATGATCTATATAAGACACAAGACACAGATTATCTAGCTGGAACAGGTGAGGTTGCAACAATGTCATATTATTCCGATGAAGTGATTGATCTAAAAGAGCTACCAAAAAGAATGTTGGCTTTTTCTCCATGTTTTAGAAGAGAGGCTGGAAGTCACGGTAAGCAAACTAAAGGAGTATACAGAGTCCATGAGTTTTTCAAGCTAGAACAAGTCATCTTATGTGAAGCCTCACATGAAATGTCTGTAACTTTCCACGAGGAGCTTACAAAAAATGCTGAAGAATTTCTGCAAGCTTTAGGTATTCCACACCATGTTGTAATTAACTGTGGAGGAGATATTGGTCTTGGACAAGTAAAAAAGTATGATATTGAGGCTTGGATGCCATCGGAAAATAAATATGGAGAGACACATTCATCGTCATATTTCCACGATTTTCAAACAAGAAGATTAAATATCAGATATAGAGATGCGGAAGGAAAATTGCGATTTGCCCATTCGTTAAACAACACCGCAATTGCAACTCCTCGCGTTCTTATTTCAATCATAGAAAACAACCAACAGGCCGATGGTTCAATTGTCGTACCAGAAATCCTTAGACCATACATGAGTGGAGTCTCTGTCATTGAAAAAGGAGATGCAAAGAAACTTTAGACATACAAAAGATGTTCTTAAATATTCTGCTGTTTACAAAAAACGCAGGAAGGTAAAAATCGTGAAGATGGTCTTTTTTGGTGTTTTGTTCTTGTTTATTTTGATTGGTTTGATTTTCATTGTTAGACTTTCCACTTTTACCATATCTGATATTCAGGTAAAGGGTTTGCAGTCTGCAGACACACAGGATGTTATGAATGAAATAAATTCAAACATAAATGGAAGTTATGCCCTCGTCTTGCCAAAGAAAAATATTTTCTTTTATCCAAAAGATAAAATAAAGAATGATTTGCTGAAGAAGTTTAGTACTTTTGCTGATGTCCAAATCAAGACCATCGATACAAATAAGCTTGAAGTAACAGTAGTTGAAAAAAACGCCATGGCTGTTAATTGCAAAACAGAGCAAACAATCATTGATAAGACTTTTTCAGATTGTTTTTTTATCGATTCTAACGCCCGCGCCTTTCAAGCCGTTACTGGGGAGCCAGATCAGAGTCTGGACAAATACGTCGACTTTAATGTAAACACAGCATCATCAACTCTATCGGCGACTACAATGGAACAATTGCAAAAGGTTAAAATAAATTTGACTAGTAAAAATTTAATTACCCAGTTTATTAAGATTGTCGATCTTAAGAGCGCAGAATTTCAAATAGTTGATAATGGAAAAATTAAGATTTCCATACCTGTTTCTGATGATTTTACAAGTATTCTCGATACAGCTTTAGGTACAGATCTTCTGTTGAATTCAGTTAAATTTGAATATATTGATGCAAGATTTGGTAATAAGGTATTTTTTAAAGCAAAGGGTGCGAATGACGAGAAGGGAATTACAAAGAATTCAACAAGCACAAGCTCATCTACATCAGCATCTCTTGTGGTTAAAAGTCTCACTACAAAGGGTGCAACCACAACAATGAGCATTAAAAATCATGCTTCCACTTCAGCCTCCACTTCTGTACCCACAACAGTCAGAGCTGCGACCAAAAACACCAAGTCAACCACAACCAGTAAGACTAGGGTTAAAAAAATATAAACAACTATAAATATCCTTTCCCTAATTTAACTATATCTGTTATAATTCAAGTAAGTTATTTTTATGAACGATGAATTAGACCAGCAAAATTCGCAAAAAAATATTTATCAAGGTAATTATGAAAATGATTACAAAGATAGTTTAAAAACCAGCACTGATTTTTCTGTTGGTAGTTTACCAAGCTCTGATCCTGTTGAGGCTCCAAATGAAGCTCCAAAATACATGAATCTCGGCGCGCCAAGAGAGAGAAACGAGGAAGATTTTGCTCATCATGAAAACAACATGAGGTCTCTTTTTGGAGAAGATTTTAAAAAAGATTTTTCATCCCTGGGTTTTAGCTCAAAGAAAAAAATGGGCATTGTTGTGGCGCCAAGTGAGAACGGCTCAATCTCAAGATTTTTTGCTAGATATTTTAACCTATATTTGCACGGCCCTCATTTCAAGTTAACAAAAACAAGTTCTTCAGCTACCCACACCATTTCATCAAAAATAAAATGGGGAGTTATAATGCTATTTTTGGCTGTGTCTGTCTCTTCGTTTACAATTCAATCCACTTTATTTTTGAAAGATTATTTTTTTGGTAATAAGAGTGTTGCGGTGGCTGATATAAATAATCCTCTGCAAGGTAAGGGTGCGATACAAACTGGCTCGATCAATGAATTCAAAGGATCTGACGATGGCACAAATGCAAACGGTAGTTCTACAGGACAAAAAATTAATAGAGCTCCACAATATAGATTAAATGATATCTCACATTTTCCTACACTTTCGGCCAAATCTTTTTTGGTGGCAGATTTAAAGACTGGAGAAATTATCAAAGAAAGCCAGGATGTTGGCGTCTATCCTTTAGCCTCTGTTTCAAAATTGATGACAGGCGTGATTGCGTACGAGCAAATGGATCCAAAACAAATGGCAACAGTATCAAGAAGTTCATATAATACATTTGGTACTGAAGGTGAACTTTTACTTGGAGAAACTATTAGAGTAAGTGATTTAATGTACCCACTACTTATGGAATCAAGCAATGATGGTGCAGAAGTTTTGGCTGATTCATATGGTCACGATAAGTTCATGTCGGAGATGAACAAGAAGGCCCATGCGCTAGGGATGAATGACACTTACTACAATGATCCAAGCGGACTTGATCCAAAAAACGTTTCAAATGTTGAGGATCAATTTAAGCTAGCAAGATATATTTACGAAAAGGACCCCGTGATTTTTGATCTCACAAGAGTTAGACAATTTGAAATTCTAAACCACAGATGGTATAGCAAAAATGCCATGCTCAATATAGATTCTTTTATAGGTGGAAAAAATGGTTTTATCGATGAATCAAAGCAAACCACAACTTGTTTGTTTGATATTCAGATGGCAAAAGGTGGTAAAAGAAAGATTGCAATCATGTTGCTTCGTACAAGTGACAGGGAGGGGGATGTGGTTAAGATACTCAATTTCTTAAAGAAGAACGGGTACTATGACGAGAGTTTGAATCAATAATTGCAACGCTTTCAGCCAGCTAGTCTATGTGGGTCAGATCATCTGGTTAACCTGTGCGGGCCAAATCAGCTAGCTAACCTATGCGGGTCAGATAACCATCGCTATCGTGCAATATATCACATGTGATATATTGTATTTGACATAAAAATGCGTATAGTTTAAAATATAAGTGTCAGAGTAAAGGTCCTTGACAATCCACCACCCAGTAGGCGATTGTGCTCAATCGCCCCTCCCGGGAAGGTCAGATTGCAAGGGCCTTTCTCTATTCCCAATATTCCAAAATTTAAATCCGATTTTCTCAGGGGGGATGAGTTAGCAATGAGCTGACAGTCTGCGTCTAGTCAACGCATACCTAAGGTCCCCCTTAATTTACAAACCCATATGTTTAAAGCAATAGGTTTGGTTGTCCTGCTCATTGCGATTAAGATGTTGATGCCTGACATGTTTGGTTCGATGAATCAGGCTGGCACAAAGTTCTTTAATGCGATTGGTCGCACTGCGGATGTGGTTGATCCGGCAAACTTCAAGCTTTCTGGATTAGCAAATCCAGCCGGAGTAAATTATATTCCAAAGCCGGCACCATTCGTAAATAGCTTTCAATAGCTAAAGCCAATTTTCATAACAGGCTGAATAAGCCAAAATAAAACCTTATTGCACAGTGCATTAAGTGCCGCTCCATTGGGGCGGTTTTTGATTGTGAATATATTTCAATAGCCAAATCGGCAAAAATATTGTATGCTACTTCAATATGTCAATAATCTTTATTAGTATTCTTGCCTGTGCTTTCACCTTTCTTGGTGGTTTTTTTGCCTTGAAATATAAGGATAAATTACATCTTATAATAGGCTTTAGCGCCGGCGCCATCTTGGGCGTTGCTTTTTTTGATTTAATACCAGAGGCTATTGATTTGGCGGGCGATTCTTTCGAAACAAAATCAATTGTCTCAGTTGTTGCTTTTGGTTTTCTATTATATATGCTCGCAGATAGATTTATTATTTCTCATCATCACAAAAGCGGAGAGTATTGTGAATGTGAAAATGACGAGGATGATCACGCGCACGATCATGACGATCATGACGATCATGGTCACGAACACAACGAGCCAGAGCAAGATGAAAATCAAAGACGCAAAGGCATGCTTGGTGCGGCCAGCCTTTCAGTCCACAGTTTTCTAGATGGACTTTCAATTGGAATCGCATTTCAAGTGTCGTCTGCCGTGGGAATAATTGTTGCCGTTGCAGTTTTGATTCACGATTTTGCAGACGGTCTCAACACCGTTAACATGATTCTAAAAAATAACGGAGAAAGAAAACAAGCTCTGAAATGGCTGGCTGTTGATGCCCTTGCTCCGGTTTTGGGAGTTATCTCAACTTTATTTTTTACGATTCCAAAAACGGCGCTCGGATTGATTCTAGCAATGTTTGCTGGATTCTTTATCTACATTGCATCAAGTAACATGATTCCAGAGAGTCACCACGCCCATTCCACAAAATGGACAACCATAATGACAATTCTAGGAGCCTTTGTTTTATACGTTGCAATAACTTTGGCTGGCATCTAGGTTTTTAAGGCAAAGCCCGTACGTAAATTCAAAAATGTTGTAGTAAATTTATCGATAAAATATAAATGAAAAAAAATTTCTCTTTTAAAATTGAAAAGGAATTGGAACAAGGCACCATGGCGCGTGCTGGTGTTTTAAGTACGCCTCATGGAGAAATTAAAACTCCGGCGTTTGTTACAGTTGGAACAAAAGCTACAGTAAAAGCGGTTCCACCTGAGATGCTAAAAGATTTGGGTGCACAGGTTGTGCTTGCAAATACATATCACTTATATTTACAACCTGGAGAGGAAACAATAAAAAATCACGGAGGAATTCATAAATTTATGAACTGGAGTGGTCCAACGATGACAGACTCGGGAGGCTTTCAAGTTTTTTCACTAGGTAGCGCATTTGGAAAGGGGATTTCAAAGTTGATAAAAGGCAGAAACGCTAACAAAAATTTTGGATCAGATTTTGAGAATGAAATTCCACTTCCACAACAAACTGAGCTTTCTAAAACTGAGGCGGAGGAGCAAGCAATGAAGGTTGCAAAAATTGATGCACAAGGCGTGATGTTTCGCTCAATCATAGATGGAAGTGCACATTATTTTACGCCAGAGAAATCTATTCAAATTCAGAACGATATTGGTGCGGATATTATTTTTGCTTTCGATGAATGCACTTCTCCCCACGAGTCTCTTCATTATCAAGCGGAAGCATTGGATAGAACTCATAGATGGGCAAAGCAGTGCTTGGGCTATCACTTGCAAAGCGGACATGCGGAGGATCAGGCGCTTTTTGCAGTTGTACAAGGAGGAAGGCATGAAGGATTGCGTCGTGAAAGTGCCAAGGCGCTTGCGGAAATGAATGTCGATGGAGAGCATTTTGACGGCTATGGAATTGGCGGTTCATTTGAAAAGGAAGATATGGGCGAAGCGGTTTTGTGGTGCAATAGTGAACTACCAAAAGATAAACCAAGACACTTGCTTGGAATTGGTGAACCTGAGGATTTGTTTGATGCGGTAGAGAATGGTTGCGATTTATTTGATTGCGTGATGCCAACAAGAAATGCAAGGAATGGCGGAATTTTAACTCGTGCTGGAAAAATAAATATTTTAAATACGGAGTATAGGGAAGACCTTCGTCCAGTTGAAGAGGGTTGCGGTTGTTATACTTGTAAAAATTATACGAGAAGTTATGTTGCACATTTGTTCCGCGCAAAGGAAATGTTAGCAGGGACACTTGCGAGCGTTCACAATTTATACTTTTTAATACATTTGGTAGACGAGATGCGTTTGGCAATTTTGGACGGGACTTTTGTGGAACTTAAGAGTGATTTTTTGAAAAAATGGAGGGGTTTTTAGGTGCGTGCGGGGTCTTGACAGACTTGAATAGTATGCTATCCTATTCAGGTCGACGCAGTTAAGTCTGCTTCCGCCACGGTACCGCCGACGCCCCATTATGTGTCACCCAGGTTGGGTTACCTTGAGGGCGGTGCGCCCTTTACCCGCGGATTGACCGACATAAAATAGAGACTTTCCAAATTGCTTCTATCGGGCGCAGGCTTGATTTGAAGGGGTTTAGGAAAATCCTCGTTTATATCCCGCTGCAGAATGGGTTCGCCTGCAGGAAACGGAAGAGTGAAGCGAAACCTAGCCGATGGGGGAATGCATGATGAAAGCAGGTGAAATCTGCGATGCGGGACATCCCCGCTATATCTAGTTCAGTGCGATGTTGCTTCTGAGACCAGAACATCGTTTACCCACTGGGACACCGATAACAGCTAAAGTATCGGAGAAAGGCTCCCTGTGTATGCAATAGCAGGAACTCCACCGCTAACCTAGAATGCGGAAAGGAGAGAGGTTTTGCCGAGATCACGGTATTACTTTGATAAAATATTGCAATTGGTCCACCCCTATGTGGGTGATCCTCCGGTTCGCTACGTGCGGCCGGGGGATTTTTGTTTTTGTATTTTGAACCTCTAAATGCTATCATCAATACATGAAATTATCGGAAAAATCTAACCCGGCGGACAAAAAATCTAGTGGAAAGTCCAAAAAGGAGTCTGGTCTAAAAAACACCGGCGTTTTTGACTTGTCTACAGAATACACTCCTGCTGGTGATCAGCCACAGGCTATTTCAAAGTTGCTTACTGGGCTGGAAAAAGGCCTAAGATACCAAACACTTTTTGGTGTTACAGGATCTGGAAAGACATACACGATGGCAAATGTCATTGCAAAAGTTGGAAAGCCAACGCTTGTGATTGCACACAACAAAACCTTGGCAGCACAGCTTGCGCAGGAGTATAGAGAATTTTTTCCAAATAACGCGGTGCATTACTTCGTATCATATTATGATTACTATCAACCGGAGGCATACATTTCTTCATCGGATACATATATAGAAAAAGAGGCGCAAATAAATGAGGAAATTGAGCGTCTTCGTCATGCTTCAACTCAGGCGCTTTTGACACGCAAGGATGTAATTATTGTTGCATCAGTTTCTTGTATTTATGGATTGGGTTCGCCAAAAGAATATGAGAAAGTAAATTTTAAAATTGAAAAAGGGATGAAAGCGGACAGGTCAGAATTTGTTAGACGTCTTGTCGGAATGTATTTTGAAAGAACAAATGCGGATTTAAATCCGGGAAATTTTAGAGCGGTTGGTAATTCAATTGAAATAATGCCGGTGAGTGAGCGAGTGGTTTATAGATTAAAGATCGATGGAGCTGGTGGGGATGAAACTGTTTCTGAAATTACAGTTATTGATGCTATTACAAGAAATATTATAGAAGAAACAAACGCATTATTTTTGTTCCCCGCAAAGCACTTCGTTACACCGGAAAATGAAAGAGCTCGTGCGGTGAAAGATATCAAGGCTGAGCTTGATGCACGTCTGAAAGTTTTGGATGCGGAGGGAAAAATTATTGAAGCGGAGAGATTGCGCAGGAGAACCACATATGACTTGGCGCTTATCAAAGAAGTTGGATATTGTAACGGAATTGAAAACTATTCCCGTCATTTTTCTGGAATGGCACCAGGGGAGGCACCTGATACTTTGC
Source organism: uncultured bacterium (assembly GCA_903821355.1). Lineage (GTDB taxonomy): Bacteria > Patescibacteriota > Minisyncoccia > Phycocordibacterales > CAIZLB01 > CAIJKW01. Next base: position 81,614 of record CAIJKW010000030.1, read on the forward strand.
TTTCATATTTTCCACACAAGGAAGATGGTAGCCCTGATTTTTTGACAGTGATTGATGAATCGCACGTCGCTGTTCCACAGCTTAATGGAATGTACGCAGGGGATGCATCGAGAAAAAAGAATTTAATTGATTATGGTTTTAGGCTTCCTTCAGCGGCGGACAATAGGCCTTTAAAGTTTAACGAATTTGAACAGCGCGTCGGTCAAGTCGTCTTTACCACGGCGACTCCTGGAAAATTTGAGTTTGAAAATAGTAAGCAGATTGTCGAGCAAATTATTAGACCAACTGGTTTGATTGATCCTGTTCTAGTAGTGAAGCCTGTGACGGCTGTTGCCAAAGTAAAAGCTGGCAAGGGCATGGTCGGCAAAAAAGAGGGCGCCAGCAATGGCAGTAAAGACAGCGATGGAAACACCGGCCAAATTTTTGATTTCATAGAAGAAGCAAAAAAAGTTATTAAGAAAAATCAACGCGCTATTGCTACAACTCTGACTAAAAAAATGGCAGAGGATTTAACAGAATATTTGAAAGAGCAGGGAATTAAGACAAATTATATTCACAGTGACATTCAAACACTAGAGCGTATTCAAATTTTGACGGATTTTCGTCGAGGAGTTTTTGATATTCTAGTTGGTGTCAACTTACTTCGTGAAGGCTTGGACTTGCCAGAAGTTTCTCTGATTGGAATTTTGGATGCGGACAAGGAAGGATTTCTAAGATCTGAATCTGCATTGATCCAAACAATTGGCCGTGCCGCTAGAAACGTTGATGGTAAAGTTATTTTATACGCTGACCATATGACAGGCTCACTTGAGCGAGCGATGAGAGAGACGGAAAGAAGGCGCGTCTTGCAACTCGCATATAATAAAGAACACGGAATCACTCCTCAAACTATTATAAAAAGAATTAACGATATTACTGACCACATAAAGAGTGAACACCAAAAAACTGTCGGCAAATTGATTTTGCTTGATGAGTTAGAATTTGCAAAAAATCCAGATAAGCTAATCAAGTCTAAAGAAAAACAGATGGAAGAGGCCGTGAAGATTTTGGATTTTGAAACTGCTGCAATTTTGCGCGATGAGATAAAGGAGTTATCAGAGCGAACACTGAAGAAGTTGAAGAAAGAAGCCAAGGAGAAGCGCGATGTGAATAAGGGTTCAAGAGCGAGGAAACAGATGTTGGAGTAGTCGTAGACTATTCCAATAGTCGGCTGAGACTGTTTGAATAACTTTTGTTGAGTAATTAACCTTTGTGTGCTATTTTGTCTTGGTCTTGTCCGAGTGGACAGTGGACAATTTGATCTTTACATTGTTGTTAAAATTCGAACCCCCAAATTGAAGTCATGGATAATTACAAGAGATTGAGAACGGCCTTTGCCATTGTTGGTGCACCTTCGTGCGCAAAAGGAACATGCGTTAAGTATGTTTTTGAAGACTTCTGCAAAAAAGCTGGCATCACGATGATCGACATTTCGGTTGGCCAGCTATTGAAGCGACACGTCAGCGAGATGAAGGACAGAAGACTTGCTGCGCAAATCTTGGACGATATGAATTCTGGACGCTTGGTATCTGACAGCGTTGTCAACGCTGTCTTTGCTGACGCGATGGAAGATGCCGCCTCTCTGTATGGCGACACAGACGACCCGTTGATGATCGTCCTCGATGGTGTTCCAAAGACGGCTGGCCAAATCAAGCCTTCCGTCTCCTCTGTGACAGACAAGTTCAATGTTCCGGTGTCGGAATTCAACATCGTTCACATTTCCACCCCTCCGCATATCTGTGCTTACCGCATGGGGATTCAAGGGAGGAGAGACGGTATTGTGGAAGCCATTGTCGCCACTCGTTTCAAGGAATATTTCGAGAAGATTCTTCCGGCAATCAAGTTGCTGAAGGATTTTACCGACAACTCCGAATCCGAGTTCTATGAAATCAACGGTCAGTTCATGATTGATGAAGCCTACAGTTACCAGAAAAAACTCTTCAGTCACTTGTGGCCAGAGTACTTTCCGGGAATGGTTCGGCGGATTCCAATCACTGCCTGATCTTTGTTTGCGATTCTGCAGCCGCCGCCCTTCCAGGGCGGCGGCATTTGCTTTGCCAATAACCCTAAAATGTTCTATACTTACCCTAACGGCCAACACGCCGGTTTTTGTCGTTTCAATATTTTAAAACATGCCTAAACTACCCAAAAAACCTAAAAAAAGCTTGAAAAAGCATATAGAGAGTCTGACTAAAAAGAAGACTGCAGATACGCAGGTTCATAAAGAGTTGCCCGCACATGACATAAATCACGGAGCTCTTCATGGAACTTTAAACAATCCTGCTCTCACTGGAGACATAATAAGCATAAGAGGTGCCAGAACTCACAATTTAAAAAACATTACCGTTGATATGCCCCGTAATAAAATGGTGGTAATAACGGGATTATCTGGTTCTGGAAAGTCATCGCTCGCATTTGATACAATTTTTGCAGAAGGACAACGCAGATACATAGAATCACTTTCCTCTTATGCTCGTCAATTTTTGCGTCAATTACAAAAACCAGATGTTGATGAAATTATAGGACTTTCTCCAGCAATTTCCATTGATCAAAAATCTCGATCAAATAACCCTCGTTCAACTGTTGCAACTATCACAGAAATTTATGACTATCTCAGAATTCTTTTTGCAAGAATTGGAAAGCCGCACTGTTTAATTTGCGGAAGAGAAATTAAAAAACTTTCTAAGGAAGAAATTCTTTCAACAATTTTTAACACAGTTACAAATTCGTCAACAACAGACGGCGCCGGTGCAAACGGATCCGTCGCAGGTACAACGACAAGTAAAGTCATGGGTGTTGATATTGATAAAGCAATGTTCAAAATTTATGCGCCTGTTGTAATTGGTAGAAAGGGTGAATATTATCAAATGCTTTATGATTTACTCGGCAAAGGTTATGAAGAAGTGCGCGTTGACGGCGCTATCAAAAACCTGCGTAGCCAAATTATTCTTTCGAAAACAAAAAAACACAATATTGATGTTTTGGTTGATCAATTTTATATTTCAGAAATAGGAGACAACTCTGCAAGTTTCAGGGAGCGTCTTAATGAAGCGGTAGAAAAAGCACTGCATGAAGCTGATGGACTAATTAGAATTATTAGTGATGCCGATGAAGCAATTGCAAGTGGTTTTATAAACGTAGACGGCAAGGTTGTTGGTCCGGATGGCAAGAAAAGAAAAGCAAAACCTAAGGGTGATGCAGCAGAGGCTCAAGTTGGACATCTTATTTCTTCAAAATTTATGTGTCCACACGATGGATTTTCTTTTCCTGAAGTTGAACCTCGTCTATTTTCTTTCAACTCTCCATATGGAGCGTGTCCTGAATGTAATGGACTTGGAACAAGGGAGTTTTTTGTAAAAGATCCTTGTAAGGTTTGTCATGGCGCAAGACTCCGACCTGAAGCCCTTCATGTTTTTCTAAAATCGGCTGTGCCAATGCCTTCAATAATCGATACGATTGGTGAAATAAAAAGAGGGGATAGTAAGAATATAAATATCGTTGATCTGACAAAGATGACAATTCAAAATTCTATTAAATTCTTTGAGACGCTACCTTTAACACCAACTGAAGAAGATATTTCAAGAATCGTAATTAAGGAAATTGTTTCAAGATTGCGCTTTATGGAGAATGTTGGAATAGAATATCTATCGCTTGATAGACGTGCAAACACTCTCTCGGGAGGTGAAGCACAGCGTATCAGGCTTGCATCACAACTTGGATCAGGTCTTGTTGGTGCTATGTATGTTTTGGATGAACCAACAATCGGTCTTCATCAGCGTGATAATGACAGATTGATTCACACACTTTTGCAACTGCGTGACATGGGTAACTCTGTGATTGTTGTTGAACATGATGAAGATACTATTTTTGCAGCAGATTATATTGTCGATATAGGCCCCGGCGCTGGAGTTCATGGTGGACATGTGGTGGCCGCTGGATGGCTTGATAAACTACTTACCGCAAAGACAAATCAATCAAGCTCTGTTACTCTTGAATATTTAAGAGGAGAAAAAGTTATTGAGTTACCTGAGCGGAGACGTGATGAAAATAACGGCTGGATAAAAATTGTTGGAGCAACAGTAAATAATCTTAAAAATGTAAATGTGGATGTTCCTCTTGGCAGAATGACATCTGTTACAGGTGTGTCTGGTTCAGGAAAATCATCTTTTGTTTATGAAGTCTTGCACAAAAACTTGTTAGCCCGCCTTGATCGAGATCACAGAAGTGCAAACATTTATAATTGCGCAAGTTTTTCTGGAACAGAATATTTGGGAAGAACTGTGCTGATTGACCAATCGCCAATTGGAAGAACTCCAAGATCAAATCCCGCAACATACACTGGTGCTTTCACGCATATCAGAGATCTCTTTGCAGAGACAATAGAATCACGCGCTCGCGGATGGAAATCAAGTAGATTTAGCTTCAACGTCAAAGGCGGACGATGCGAGAACTGCCAAGGAAATGGAATGATTGAAGTTGAAATGCATTTCTTGCCAACGGTCTATGTGACATGTGATATCTGTAATGGAAAAAGATTCATGAAAGAGACTTTGGAAGTTAAATATAAAAATAAAAATATTTACGATGTTTTGAAGATGACGGTTGAAGAAGCTATCACGTTCTTTGAAGAGGTTCCTTCAATTTATGATCGTCTAAAGACCTTGCAAGAAGTTGGTCTTGGATATTTGGAACTCGGCCAGTCCGCGACAACACTTTCTGGTGGAGAGGCACAACGTGTAAAAGTTTCTTCTGAACTTTATAGAGAGCATATTCAAAAAACAATCTATCTTTTGGATGAACCAACAATTGGTCTGCATTATGAAGATGTGCGCAAGTTAATTGAAATCCTTAAACGCCTTGTAAGAAAGGGGAATACGGTTGTGATAATCGAACACAATATGGATATTATAAAATGTTCAGATTATATAATTGATATTGGTCCCGAGGGTGGAGATAAGGGTGGTAAGATTGTAGCTGTTGGAACTCCAGAGGAAGTTGCAAAAAATACTAATAGTTATACGGGGCAGCACTTGAATAAAGTTCTGAAGAAATGGGACTAGACGTCAGATACCATACACTAATTTAAAAATATGTTGTAATATTTTGTCAAATGTATTCACCTCACAGTTTTGCTATGCTTTAAAGGTAATTTTGCAAAAAAGTACTGAAATGCTAAAAAAAGACTTCGAAAAATTAATAGCGTCAAAACTGCCAGAAGCTCCTGGAATCTATCTTTTCAAAAAAGGAAAAGATCTTCTTTATGTTGGCAAGGCAACAAGCTTGCGTCAGCGTGTTCGTAGTTATTTTTCTAATGACTTAATGAAAACTCGCGGGCGGCTTTTGGTTGACATGATTGCAACAGCCGACAAAATTGATTTTCAAAAAACGGATTCTGTTTTGGAAGCTCTGATTCTGGAGGCTCAATTCATAAAAGAACATCAACCAAAATATAATACTAAAGATAAGGACAATAAAAGTTATAATTATGTTGTGATAACGGAAGAAGACTTTCCTTGCGTGCTTGTGGTGCGTGGTAGAAACCTAGAACAAAACTTGAAAAACTTGAAGCAAAATCTTGGCGAGGAAAAATACAAATACACATTTGGTCCATATCCTTATGGAGGAGAATTAAAAGAGGCGTTAAAACTTATTAGAAAAATATTTCCATTCAGAGATAAATGTACTCCATTTTCAGAAATTAAAATAAATACTAAGTCGCATTCAGGCCAGTATCTAAGGCTATCTCCAAGGCCATGTTTTAACAGAACAATTGGTCTTTGCCCAGGGGTTTGTACTGGTGAAATATCAAAAAAAGATTACGCGACGCAGATAAAAAATATTAAAATGTTTTTTGAGGGTAAAAAACCTGCGCTTCTCAAGTCTCTAACCAAACAAATGTCGGCATTTGCCAAAGAAAAAGAATTTGAAAAAGCTGGCCAAATTAAAAAAACAATTTTTGCGTTGAATCATATTCAAGATGTATCTTTAATGAAAAGAGTCGAGTCTGAAAGAATAAGAGTGGTTACTTCTGACGAAACAAATTCAACTAGTTTGGCAAAAAACCAAAGTCTTAGAATTGAAGCTTATGATATAGCCCACATGTCGGGGCAAAATATGGTTGGAGCTATGGTTGTGATGGAAAATGGGGAACTAGTAAACGGCCTTTATAGAAAATTTATAATTAAAGGTTTCGATAAAGCAAATGACCCCGGCGCCCTTGCTGAAACAATTAAAAGAAGAGTAAATCATCCAGAATGGGGCTTACCAGATATTATTGTGCTTGATGGAAATCAAATTCAACTCAAGCGTGCCGTTGAGACATGGAAAGAAATATTAGGCAGTGAATCACTAAATCGAAAATATTCAGTAAATCAAAACGTCCTGTTTTGTAGTGTGGTAAAAGACCAGTCTCATAAAGCAAGAGAAGTATTGTTTTTTGATGAAGAAATGTGGAAAAAATCGCAAATGGAAATAGAAGAAAAATTTGGAATATCAAAAAAGACCCTGCAGGAGCAGATCGTTAAAATTAATACTGAGGCACATAGGTTTGTGATTGCTTTTCATAAAAAAAGAAGAGGTAAAAACTTTTTAAGTAATGTGCTTTAAATCGTGGACACTAATTGTAAAGTCATTTATAATTAAAGGCATGAAAATTTCCTTTAAAAAGCCCTTGATGCTTTCTCTTGTTTTGTTTGTTTTTTTATTTTCTTTCTCCTTATGGACACAAAAAGCTAATGCGGAAGATGAAGATATAGATACCTACTTTGCCACAACAACAAACGCCAGCTGTGCTGATTACTATCACTTCAATGGTGTACAAATTGATGTAAAGCCAAGCATAATTCAATCTGTTGCAGGTGCTGATATGAACTTTTCCGGATCGATATTGAACAATAATGAATATCCAGTAGTCTCAGGCAGATTATTCGTAAAAATTTTCAGAGATAGATCTACTAAAGATAATAATGGCCCTGATGTCTTAGACGCTTTTGTTGCACAAGATGGCTTATCTATAAAAGCCGGAGAGAAAATACCAGTCAATTTTAAATGGAAAATACCTGCTTATGCCTTGGGTGGAGATTATAAGATTGCCACATATTTTATTACTAGCGATAAATTCAACTTGGCTGGTCTTAGTTTTACGGACGATGTTGTTGCCGGTCTTTCAAGTTTTAAAGTTCTAGGACAACAAGATAAAGGGGTTTTTTTGAAAAAAGACGGAGTCAAAGTAAATAACAGCACCTACGCTTTTGCTGCATATCCTCCAATACAAAGCCCTATTGATCCCGTAACAATAACAGTGCCTGTGACAAATACTACAGCAGAAAGAGTTGCTGTAAAAGTAGAATTCAACGTTTATAAATGGGATGCGCAGTCTTCTGAAAATAAAATAGATACTAGCACCAAAGTCGCAGTGATTGAGCCTGGAAAGACAATTTACATGCCGATGGTCATAAATGATAATAAGTCTTCGGTCTACTATACTGAAGTTGTATTGAAATATATGGATAGCAAATCCATATTGGGTATTAGATTTGTTAGAAACGGCGTCACAATGCCAAGGATTAACTTTCCATCGATAAGTTCATATCCACTAGTTTCTGGACAAAAAAATAATATATTTGCTTGTTTTCATAATGCATCAAATAGCAACGCTCCAATTGACGGTAAATTAAAGATTGATATTTTGGGAGAAGATAATAACCCAATTTTATCATATGAGTATGATGGAAAAATTATAGGGGAGATGAGTGCTGTAAAACAAGAATTTGTTCCGCGTTCAACATACAAAGATTTTAAAATTCACGCGTCTTTATTTGAAGGATCGAAATTGGTAGATGAAGTATATATTCCATACAGCTGTAAGGAAATAGATCCAAATAATTGCGGATTTAACTTTGGTGATATATCTTCAAGTAAATGGCTGAAGCTTGTATTAGAGATTGTTGGTCTACTAATATTGATTGGATTAATTGTTTTGTTTGCAAAGAGATCTAATAAGTTCAAGGAGTGGTATTCAAAATTAAGGATAAACAGAGTGAAGACTTTCTTGTTTGTGTTACTTTTGATTATGTTTATGGGTTCAGGGTCTAGAGCTCATGCGGCCGCTCAGTTCACATTGACGGTTACAAATTATAATCCTTCATCAGGTACGGTCTCATACACTCCTAATCAAGCTAATTATGCTAATGGTACTAATGTGACGATTACTGCTTATCCAAATAGTGGTTATTCCGTTTCTTATTTTAATGGTGGAGGGTGTCCAACGAATCCCGCTAATAACACTTGTGTTGTTAAGGTGACCGGAAATATAACTGTGTATGTTAGTATGAATCAAACAGCCAGTGGTAGTGGCAGCTCTAGCGGCAACTCTAGCGGTAGTGCCAGTGGTAGTTCTGGTAGTGGTGTTGCTGCTGGTTGCTTTACAATTAGTACTACAAACCCACAGAATACGACGACTTGTAATTTATGGCACTCAACTCTGAATCCAACAAATGATTGTAGTGTCAATAATCAAGTTACAGTCGATGTCACTGGTACAAACTTGATGAAGGTTGGATATTCTAGTATGGGAGGGTACCCGGTTAAAATATTTAATCAAACAGATAATTCGATGAGTATCTCGTTTGAGAGATTGTCAGGTGAATTGGCTCAAAAGATAAGTTTTGCTGATACAAAGTTTTTTTCAAAATGTACTGGGTTTGGGGCGATTACTTTTGCTTGCAAGATGCCAACAATTACGAGTATAACTCCAGTCTTTGGTCCTACATCTGGAGGTACTCTTGTCACAGTCACTGGTACAAATTTTAATAATGCCAAATCTGTAAAAATTGGCCACGTCACTGTGAGTAAGGCAAACACTACAATAATCAATGATAATACTTTAACTTTTGTAACTCCAGCTGAAGCCCCAGGATGGAAGAGCGTCAGTGTTCAGGGTAATTGTTGGCAGAGTAAGTTTAGAAATTCAGATGCTGTGTTGCCTAATGCGTTTAATTATCAAAAAAATCTTAAAAATCCACCCTTTCCACCTGATGATGTTTGGAATTGGGACGGGAACTATAATACCGGAAGTGTATCCATTACCAATCCATACCTTTATTATTGGGCAACAACTTCACTGACTAGTAATTTAGATGGTGGTAGTTGGGCTAAGGCACTTGGAGATAATAATGCACAAATAAATTACGATTCATCCGTTACTTATTCTGATAGTGGTGTTGTTGTGCAAGATCAAGCGGTAATACCCGCTGGAACAAAACTTCATTTTAATTTTGATGGAAGCACAATATCATCATCTCCATCACATGCATCACAGAAGATATCTTGGAATGGAACAGGCTTTACAGAAGACACACCTTATGGCAGTTGGGTAGATGATGCGGCATATCCTGATCAAGTCTGTACCAATGACAATTTTGTCACAAGTCAAACGGTTATCGATCCATCAAGTGGCTTAATGAGGTCTGCGGATATATTTATACCACTTTCTGTTAATCCACCAGGTCAAGAACTTTCTTTCACTACAAGCACATACAGCGTTAATACAGACACTACTGAATGGGGTGCTCCACCTATAAAAAGTACTGATTCAGCAAGTTGGAGTTGTGATTCTCCAGATTCTTCATCCCCAATCTGTACTCCAGTGGTTGGTGGAATAAAGAAAATTAATATGTTTTATGCTCCTACTTATGGGTATTATTACTATGGATGGAGATGGACAAATCAACCAAGTGGAGTTTGTCACACAAACAATATTGCCCTAAATCAAAAGAAACAGTTGGTTGTTAATAATGGTGCTCTGCCTCAATATGATCTTGGCTCGGGTACTTGTATAGCCGGCGCCCTTGGTTGTACTAAAACATTTTCAGATTCATATGGAAACGTAGTCATGTGTTCTAAAACATATCCATATTATAATCCAGAAACTAATCACTGTTACTCAAATATTTCTGATTGGGTGGCATCTCTTCATACAGACTTAAATATTCCTGGCCAAAATTTTTTAGCTGATTATTACTACCCATACAAGTTAAAATTTAGAGAGTCAGTCTATAGTCTAAATTTAAGTGTTATTGCAACATCAACTACTGAAAACAGAACTCCCTCAGAGCCAGTGATTACAGGACCAAAAACAATAAGTGCCAATGTTCCTGCAACCTTTAGTGCTGTGTCCAACCTAGTTGTTGCAAAAAGTAAGTCAAATTCAATGTTAGCATCGGCAATATTTGCTATTAAAAAATTATTTGCACAAGCAGAAGATCCTCAGGTTTACTACTTGTTTGATTGGAATGGCGATGGAGCATCAGATTACGTTTCCAATAATGTCTCTTATGGAACAAATGTCTCGGCCTCATTTACATGGGGAAGTTTGGGTCTAAAGCGTTTTGCTGTTAAGGCTGTAGATAAGACAAGTCTAAATAGTTCAAACTGGAAAACTTTTGATGTTACAGTTGCGTCTTCAACTGACGATATTACTCTCACTCCACCGGTCATAAGTGGTACTTATTGTGGAAGTAATGTTACTTTAGCATGGGATCAAGTTACAAACGCTGATGGTTATTCACTTTACAAAAATAGTGGTAATTATTTTGCCGATATAAGCGGAGGTAGTGTCATTAGTACTATTGATACCTATTACTCTGCATCATCAGATTCCTATTATATGTATGCATATAAGTTACCTACAACTTCTACAACTACAGTTACAACATACACGTCTCCAACCGTTTGGACTTCTCATAGTTCTGTGAAAAATTGGATTTCCATCACCTCCTCGTCAGATGGACAAAATCTTGCTGCTGTAGTGTATGGTGGATACATTTATACCTCCACAGACAGTGGTGTAACTTGGACAGCCAGAATGACTGATGCAACACGTTATTGGCGTTCTATTACCTCCTCCACAGATGGAAAAAATCTTGCCGCAGTAGTTTCTTCCAGCGGATACATTTATACATCTACTGATTACGGCGCAACGTGGACTCCTAGAATGACTGATGCTACACGTAGCTGGTATTCCATCACCTCTTCGTCAGATGGACAAAATCTTGCCGCAGTAGTGTATGGCGGATACATATACACATCTACAGATTATGGTGCCAACTGGATAAAAAAGACATCCGATGCAGCCCGTAACTGGTGGTCAATAACATCTTCTGCTGATGGATCCAAACTTGCTGCTGCTGTATCTGGTGGTTACATTTATACATCTACTAACTCTGGAGCAACTTGGGCAACAAGCACTTCTGCTGGTTCAAAATCTTGGGTATCAATAACTACTGATGTGTATGGAAACAATTTAGCGGCGGCAGTTAATAATGGTTACCTTTACATATCAAGCGACTTTGGATCAACCTGGTCTGCAAAGATGTCTGATATGTCACGTAATTGGTATTCCATTGATTCATCATCCGATGGTACCAAGCTTATTGCAGGAATTAGTGGTGGAAATATCTATACGTCAAGTGATTCAGGCTCCAATTGGTCACCATCTACTACAGTCGCTGGATATTCCGTAACAAATTCCGCCGATGGTATCAAGTTGGCCGCAGTAAATTATGGTGGATATATCTATACTTCCGCATACAACTCATCAACAACTTATGTTGGCACGACAACAAACCCTATATCTTCAGTTCAAAGTAACACATTAAATTCATCAAGCATCACTAAGTTATGTACCGCCACAACAACCACTACCACATCTACCAATCTCGGGATTAAAAGTGGTATTAAATTCTTTGCCAAACCAAATTGGGCTGATAACAATAATCAGTGTACTTTTTGGGGTAGTGTAGATACAACTGTTGTGGATGATTCAAATACAACTTACACAAACGTTGCACCACAAAGATGTTATATTGATAGTGATACACCTGCTAATGTTATAAATAACCCATCCACCTCACCAGCACAGCTCACTTTTACTGGTGGAGGTCCTGCAAAAAAGGGTCTGGGAAAGCGTATAATGTATTGCGATATAAGTTTTGCAGGTCTGGACTCCGAAAATAAGCCAATCACAGCCTTTGCTTCAACTACGATGGAATCAAAATGTAGTAAGTTACCAAATACAATAGAAAAGTAGGCTAAAACATGGTTGGGGAATGATAACTACTTATACACAGTTAATAGTGTTTCCTATACACATACGGTGATTTCTGTCGTATAATTAGAGCATGAAGAAAATATTTTTGTCAGTAGTTTTTTTACTAGCTTTATTAATTAGTTTTAACATTACGCAGGCGCAAGTTTTCGTTCCAAAATATTTGGATTTAAAAACAACTTCCGCAACACTTCCAACATTTAATTCTGGAGATAGCGTTGAGTTAAAAGTCACTCTTGATAACAGTGATTTACCACCAAGTAAAACAACTGTTGAATATGGGGTGGTCCGTCAAATTATCAAAGGAAATATGACTGAATATGAGCCAATAAGTATTTCTACTACAGAAAAGGCTTATTCATCGCCCGACTCAAAAATCGTCAAAGTTAGCATTCCAAATATTTTGTCTGTAAATAGCACATCAACCTATGTTTTTTATGCTAAGACATCGGTTGCTGATGATGTCGATAAAGAAAATTTTGTAGTTTCAAGACAAAATTTTAAGATTAAAGGAAATGATGCGGAGCCTCTGACTAAGATAAAATATATTAATATCTTGCAATCAAACGGCGAGAGGTTCGCTCTGCTTCACGGCCCTACAATCTATGATTTATCCAAGACTACATATAAAGGTGTAGCATCTTCTACGTCAATTGAAATAACCTTTGAATCAAATACTGATACGACTCTTAATCCAAATATTACCTTTAGTAAATTGAGATCAGATGTTGTGGTTCCAGATTTTAAGCCAGCAAGCATTGTAATTAAAAAAGGTTTGAATAATGTAATTATTCCTCTACCAACTTTTGGATATGATTCAGGAGTTTACCAAGGCATACTTAAGTTGAATAACAAAAATATTCCCGATGTTAATTTTCAATATATAGTAGCGGGTGAGATGGTTACCTTTTCACAACCAGAATACTCTACGGTACCTGATTCTCAAAAACTAACATTCAATATATATGGCACACCAATGGATTTTGATTTAGATCCAGTGCTAAACAATATATCAACATCGTCCATTGAAAAATCTCTATCGTCAAACGGTCTTGTCTACAACACAGAATTTATTCTAAAAAATAGCATTGGAAAAGAGTTATATAAATCAACTGTGGATGTTGATTTTGCAACCTCAACTTATGTTCTAGCAATTCCTAGTAACATAAAAGGCATTACTCAGGTTTCAATTAAATCTGTTAATAAAGACGGTGAAGTTGTTTACGAAGGAACAAAGGACCTCAATATTCCACAACAATCTAATAACAACACGGTTACTCTGGTGATATTGGCAGTCCTTCTGATACTCGCAATAATTTCATCGTTTGTCTTTAAGCAAAAATATCTAAAGCTTCTTATTCTAATAGTTGCTCTTATAATTTTATTCTTGGGAGTAAGAATAGTTACAGCGGCTTCTTGGAATGTTCCAGAAAGCCTCCTTTCTTCAGAGAGCTATACGGGTGATGCTAAATACTATAAACAATTAACTGTTAATCATGCAGGATCTCTAATAAGATTTAACACAAATATTCAACCTGAACCGTATGATACAAATCAGAACATACAACTAACATATAAGTCTTCTTTTGAGGCTTGTAATAACTATCCGACACAAGCAATGACCAATCTTGCTTTATACAACGGTTCAACATTGAAGGTCTCCAGTGATGTTACTGACATGGTGAGTGCTTATACATCCTATGGTGGATCAAATTGGGTCCAAGCTATATCGTATCAAGACCATAATAATACATACACTTCCAACTGGATAACTGTCAATCTTGGCAAGCCTGCAGTTGGTGACAAGGTAAAGGCAATTCATAAGGTTACTGGAGCGTATGGTGTTGGAGGTGCAAAAGACGCCACAGTTACTTATGATATTCCTTTGTTTAATGTTACAGGCGAGACGACTTCTGATAAATGTGTAAATGGAAAAATAAACCATGTTACAACTATTGGTAAGGAGCCTTATATTATTAAAATTATCAACACCGTTGCAACCAATGAACCTTGTGTTGGTGATTCCACCGCAACATCGACGGCAACAACTACTACTACTGGAGAAGGAGGCGAGGGTGATACGGGTGGAGGAGGTAATCCTGGAGGAGGTGGAGCTAATCCTGTCTGTAACATATCTTCCGTCGGCAATGACCAGTCATTGAATGAATCGCTAAATTTATGTACTACAAATGGAGGAAAATCAATTACTAACACCTTCAGTCTTTTGGGTCCAAGCTCTATGTATCCTGTAGCTTCTTGGAATTGGAAATGTAAGAATACCGATGGAAGTTTTCCAGCAGAAGTCTCTTGTTCAGCTCGTTGCGCCGGCGGACTCAATTATTGCTCTAAAACAAAAACATGTACAGCCTCATGTGATGGAGATAAATGTAGTACGATCCCAGGTGATCAAAAATCAGATGATCCAATTTATGAATTTGCGGATTGCGCAACACCAACTCTTGAGCTGGCTGTAAAGTTTGATAAACCTTATGCAGATCAGGCTACATCAAAATGCTCTATAAGTTGGATCACGACAGTAAACCCACTAGCTCTTGCTACAGAGGACTATACAAAGTGTTATTTGGACGGCAACATACAAGTTCCAATCAGTGGTAGCAGAGATATACTTGTTGGTCAGCATAATCTAGTGTGTCAGACCGTGGTAGAAGGAAATGATTTTTCTACTAATAAAAACGCTGTTGTATCATCAAGTCCAATCACAAAAAATTTCAAGTGTTCAAGAGTTCCAGTTTCAGGTGAGAATTAGAATTTTATCCCAATCCAATAACAGAAAGCTTCGTACAATAAAAAGTATTGTGGATAATTATTTTATTCAACATGCTATAATTCCACTATGACATTTGGCATGAAAACTAAAGTTGGAGTTTTGCGAGGGGGCCCTTCGCAAGAATATGATATTTCCTTGACCACAGGAAAACATATTTTGAGTTTGCTAAGAAAAGAACCTTTGTGTGAAGAGTATGAGCCCGTGGACATTTTTGTCGATAGAGATAGCATTTGGCACATTGGTGGCACACCCGTTTCGCCGGAGGAGGCGGTTAGTAAAGTAGACGTCTTGTTTAACGCGATGCATGGAGCTTATGGGGGAGACGGGAGAGTTCAGGGGATCTTGGATTCTTTTGCAAAGCCATATACTGGTACAAAGGCTCTGGGGTCTGCTATGGCATTAAATAAAGCTTTGGCAAAAGAACATTTTAAAACCCTAGGAATCAAGTCGCCGTATTATAAGGAAATAAAAGTTAAAGTTGACGAGGATGTGACCCCTATCGCTCTTAATCTGTTTAAAAGTTTTCCAATGCCGGTAATTGTTAAACCCAGAAGTTCTGGATCTTCTTTGGGAATCTATGTTGCCCATAATTTTAACGAGTTGATGCGGGCGCTTGAACATACTCGTGGTTTCAGCGAAGAAATTGTTGTTGAAGAATATTTGACTGGCAAAGAAATTATTTCTGGGTTCATAGAAGATTTTAGAGGGCAAGAACTGTACAATACGGTACCGGTTCAGGTGAAGCCCAACGTCTCCACTGGCAGAGGTAATAATCATGGTGTTTCTGGTGGTGCCAACAATGTTTCTAGCAATCTTCCCGGTGGGCATTTTGATTGGGCGTCAAAACATTCGGGAATTTATAATTATGAGGCACCAGCGATGATAACCGATGAAGAAAAGGGGATTATAGAGAATGCTGTAAAGAGTATTAAAGAGCATTTTAACCTGAGGCATTATGGCACTTTTGATTTTTTGATACATCCAAAAAGGGGGGTCTATTTATTGGAAGTTAATACACAACCTTCATTGCAAGAAGAGGCAACTTTGTTCAAATCTCTTAGCTCGGTTGGGGTTAAGGCCCATGAGTTTTTGGGGCATGTTTTGAAGCTTGCAATGGGTAAGAAATAACGCTATAATACTTCCAGCAAATTAATGCACGGGCCCGTAGCTCATCTGGTAGAGCACCTCACTTGCACTGAGGGGGTGGCAGGTTCGAGTCCTGTCGGGTCCACTGAAGAAGACAAAGAGGCTGAAAAGGCCTCTTTTGTGTTGTAAATACAAGCTACTTTGGCGGTTCGAAATATTTCTTTTTCAAACACCACACCTTCGGGGAATTCGAACCACTGAAGTTGCTGTTGAGTCTCAAAATCTGCGTTTTTCCACACCTCGCTTGGGTTTAATAAGTAGTCTTTTGCAAAGTCTATAAGCTCATCAGAATCAAGTTCATTATCTCTGAAATCAACAAGGGAGAATTCAATCTCGCCAGTTTCTTTTTCTAATAGGTCTAGTTGGTCCTTTAATATTTCATCGTTAATTATTCCTTTGATATTTTTCTGTATCAAGGTGGTTTGAGTTTCTTTTATTTCTTGCAATCTTTCCTTCATACGTCCAGCGTCTCTAGTTTCTTGGACAGTAGACTTTTTTAGTTGTTGTTTTAGCTTAGTCTTAAGTCTTTCTATAAGTTCGGGGTTAAAGGCAAACTCATTCATATAGTCCATAAATGATTTTTCAAATTTGTCTTTAGTATAGTTACATCCAGCATTTTTTATAAATCTGTAGTAGGGGAATCTATTAGACCTACCTTGTGCCCAATAACCAGTAATCTTTTGTCCGTTAGGATGCTTTACAAACTTTCTAAGAGGGAAGTCGGGGTGGTTTGTTTTATACTCATTTGTTTTGTGTCCGTTGTTTTTTAAATTTCTTTGGACCTGATTAAAAAGCTCAATACTTACTATTGGCTCAAATTTACCTTGATGAGTTTCTCCAAATTTTTCTAGTATTCCACAATAAAGTTTGTTTTTTATGAGTGTATGAAAATATGATTTTGTAACAGGTTTCCCATTTGGTTTCAAAAGCCCATTTTTACTCATGGTCCTATGTACCTCATCAATTGGATAAACTCCTTTTGACAGCATTTCAAAAGTCTTTAATACAGCATCGGCAGTTTCATTTTTTGCTATTGTAGATTTGCCTAGAACCTTTGTATTCTTGTATCCAATAGGTGCCATCCAAACATACCTACCTTCACGTACAGCCTCTCTCATGCCTCCAGAACACCTCTCAGACCTTACATCATTATCAAATTGGGCCATATTAGCTATTGTATTTTCAAAGAACCTTCCAGCTGGGTTATTTTCAAAATGTTCAGTTGTAGATTTGATATCCACACCATACTTTTTAAACAATAACCTTAATTGACTGTAGTCATCAGTATTTCTAGAGAGTCTGTCAATTTTATAGATAACAACAGCAGAAACTTGGTTCTGTTTGTTGGAACAGTACAGAAGCATTTTTTGTAGTTCTGTTCGGTCCGCTGTTTTAGCACTTTCTCCTTGCTCGATAAAAACCTCAGCAACTTCATATCCATGCTTAAGGAGGTATTCCTTACAGTTCTTTTCTTGGACCACCAAGCTATTGCCGTCATTAACCTGTTCTTTGGTTGACACACGGCAGTATATTACTGCTCTTTTGTTGTTTGATTCTATTTTCATCTTTTTTCTTTTTAATAAATGCTTCTACTAAAATTTTGGCTAAATAGTCTAATGCTTGGTCCTCTTCATCTATAAAACCCAAAGAGGGACAACCAGATAACGCTTTGTTGCTACACAAAAGGTTTAGTTGCCCCTCCTCAGGTTCAATTTTGTTGTTATCTGTACTTCTGTGTAGCTTATTTATCATAACATTTTCGAGTAAATTATGCTTGCATAATTTCCACCATTCCTTTGTATCGTCTCTTCCTATATTCCAACCCTAAACACGTTCTACAGCCCAGTATTTGGCTAATAGGGTGTACAAATAAGGTACCAACACCATCTTTGCAATGAGGGCATTTGAACCAGTATCGAGTACCACCGAAACCAGTTTTTGTGCTAACTAGTGGTATGGATAGACCTTGTGAATCAATCTCTGAGTTGAGCAAAGATTCTTTAAGTTTTGACTTTGCGGTCCTAAGAAAATAGTTAATTTCAATCTTCTGGCACTCCTCAACTAAAAAAGTTTTTCCTAAATCATTTGGATTCATTGATTTTATTGTCTACGTTAATCTGTTGATTTTGAGATATAAAAGCTGTGTTAGTTTTTATATTCATTTCGACCTGTGGAGATTTGAGTTGTTTAAGTACAATAACAGCACTTAAAAATTGTCTGGTTGAACGTTCGATTTGTTTGCTGAGTGTGTCCAGATAGCGAGTGTCTTCTTTGTTGATGTTGTACAAATCATTTAGATGTTTATTAAGTCTAGTTGTATTGTCTAGAATACGAATTTTGGCACCAACAATAACAGTGACAATTGATTTTTCTAGAGCTGTCACACAGTTTTGTTCTTTGATTATGTTAGAAGCTAACTCCGTAGCTAAGGCTTGAAACTTGGGGTCGAAACTTTCCATAAGAGCTATGTGTGTATCTGATTCATTAGACCTTAATATTTCACTCATCCTCTTATCAAGCCATGCTTCCGCCTCTTTCTTTTCATTATCGTTTCCATTCAACAATTTTGGCAAAATGGCGTTGTTCAATTCTTCATTTATCGCACCCAATTTTAGATTATTAAGGGAAGATTTAATGAATTTCATCCTAGCTTCACTTATGCTGTTATCGGACTGCTGGAGTTTATTTATCATATTGTTTCTTCTTTAAAACCAAGGTCACTTGATAATAATCCTTCTGTACCTTCTGAGACGTTCACATCGTTCATGACGTTCACACTTTCTCCTCTTATATCTGCATCTGTAATACCAAATCTTTCTTTCCAAAGATTAAGCCTCTCTCTATTCTTTTTGAAGGACAGAACAAATCCTTTTTGGGTTTTGTATATTTTTAGTTGTAGTTTTGAGCGTAGGTACCATCCAACTTTTCTTGGTTGTAATTGGTCATTTCTGTCTTCAATTTCAAAATTAACATATTCAGCTATTTGTTTAACTGTCGCTTCAGATGGGTTTGCATTTTCATATTCAAGTTTCAGAATAGCAAAAACAATATCACTCTCCCATGTAAGTCCACGGTCTGCCACCATTTCGGTATTATATCTGCATATGAACGCTTTAAGTTTTTCTCTTATTGTTTCATCTTTAATGATTGAGAAGAGTGGCATTACTATCTGATTAAGTCGTGGGTGGATACCTTCAATTAAATCCTCTCGTCGCTCTACAGGTTTAAAGTAATTATTTAATCTCCACATTAAGAGTTTATTTCTTATAGCTTCAGCTCCTTGGTAAAAGTCCTCATCTAATGTTCGAGGAATTCCTACACGTAATTTACATGTACCCATTTCTTCTACTAAGAATCTGCTTTCAAGTGCTTTATCAGAAAATGTATCACGTGTTGCTACTATTTTAGGACAGAAAACATCGTAAGCCTTGACCTCAAAAGTTCCTTTTCCTTCTGAACGTAAAACCGGTATTCCTTTTTGGTAGCCTGTGTTCAATATTTTTATCATTTCAGAGGTTGCATCTGAGTATTTAAAATCAGATTCATCAATTATTAATGTTCCATGTACTTCATCAATAATACGAAATACTGGGCTTGGAGTTGTTGCTCCACTTGTAAATATCGGCTTGTAGCACAAACTGCCCACTGTCTGTATAAGACGAGACTTTCCACTACCATAATCTCCAATAGCCCTTAGGTATGGCACTTCATTAAACTTATCAAATAGCCAAGTGAATAGTACATAGTAGGTGGCGATTTGTTCAAATACATCAGATACGTCCACGTACTTATGAATAAACGCTTGTATCTCTCCAATTATTTCTTCTTCGCTTTCGTATGGTGTTGCTTGTGAAGGGAAGAGTACTACACCTTTAGCAAGAAGCATGTAGGAAGGTGGTAGCGGTATGTGTTTTTTACCATTGATGTCCACTTCCTCTATAAAGCTTTCAAGTTCCCCATGTCTCGGCATCTTGAAAAAATATGACTTATTTTTAATTTTGTTGTAGACCATTTCGTAAAGGGCATCATCTGTTATTATCGAGGTTTTGAGGATGGGCTTCGGTAGTTTAATTGGGTTTGGATTTTCCATATTTATTTAAATTTTAATTTATTAATAATTCAAAATATCTAGTAAGGTGTTTCTCGCTTGCTCATACTCATGTATTTGGACCATAAGTAATTTATCGTCTTTATCTCCAAATCTATAGACTTCGGTGAGTTTTTGTAGCTTTGGTGTATCAACGAACGAAAATTCTTTTTGTTTATCACCAACGGAATAAACACCCTCAATCTGGCAAGATTTCACATACAAGAAAATTGCAAGATTCAAGTTTACTGTTCTAAAATGGGGTTCTATATCTTTTTTCATTTTTTTTAAATATAATTTACTATTAACGGTTTAATAATAGGGGTTATTTGATGGTACGAAAAAGGGGTGAGATAAAATTAACCATAAAAAAACACCTTAAAATAAGGCTTTTTTGAACTATAAAAACTAGTGATACGTACCAGTCTCGTACCTATTTAAAATTTATGTAATCTTCATTAAGTGTATAGATTCCTTCACCGATTATTGGGTCAACAGATAGTTGAAGTCTAGGGCGAGCTTTCTCATTAAACTCTTTAATACTCCTTGTAATACTTTTTTCGAGTTGCCCATTGTGTTTTGATAATTTATTTAACGTGGCAGATTTATTTACCAAAAGATATTTAATGGTCATAAAAATTTTAGATTTAGAATTAACGTGTGGGTAACGAATGTCAATGTTGTCTATATTACGATAAATACCTTTTTCGTCATCAATGTAGACTGTTGGGTTCATTGATGATTTGTTCCCATTAATTTCATTTTCTAATTCTCTAATAAATTTTTTAATACCACCAAGGCTCTTTACCTTGTAGCTAATTATTTTATCCTTTTTGATTGCTCTACTAAATGATATAGGCTCCTTAAGAGAATGATGAGTTAGTACGATATCTGTTGCGATTTCTAAAAAATCTTTTTTCTCAAAACTATGCATAAGTTCTAGTAGTCTGGCATAACTTATATTCAGTTGGGTAGACGATACATAGTTACGTATATCAAAATAGCCCTCTTTCCTTTCTAAATCAGGGTGGAGTATCTCTTTCGCAATAATCTCTCTAAGTATTTGAATCGCTGTTGTGGCGCTATTTTCCATCTATTTTCATATTTATCTAAATCTTAATATGTGGTGTGAACGTGTGAACGTCGTGAACATTATAACAGATATATTGCATAAAACTACGTTTGATATTAGTATTATAAGGACAACTAAATATATAAAAGTAGCCTAAACCAACACGAAAGTGGTGGCATGGTGAAAAAGTCGTATAAGGCACAAAGAACCCATCATAGGGTTTGCCTTATACGCCGTACTGGGAAACTGGTACGAGGAGTTTCGACTCCTACCTGTGATGGGCTTTTTGTTGTCTTACTTTTAAAAATTTAACAAAAAACATATGCTATTTTTTGGATGGGGTAAAAAAATTAAGAGTTGGATTGTGGACAATGAACATCAATTGGTTGCTCATTGGAGTTATTTCTCAATATTCTTTTGTCCAATAGCTTTTGGTCTTACATGGCATGTCAGAGGAGATTCTAGGTTAGAAGATAAGATGATTTCACATGATGATGTCAAAAGAATGTTTCCAATTACTACTCCAGATATTGGAGTGTGGAATAGGTATGGATTAATAATCGTCATCGGAGGTTTGTTTTTATTGTCACTTTTTCAAAATTAATAATATGACTAATTTTTTTCATAGTCTAGGTATCGGAATAGTATCGACTTTTATTGCTTTTACAGGATTATTCCATAGTGCACCAGTTGATGTTTCTCATGCTCCAACTTCACAGGTAATTGTAGCTACAACAAGTAGTGTAGAATCCACATCGACGGTTGTCACTTCTATCATTAAAAAAACAACACAAGATGTTACCGAGAAATCTAATATAAGTAAAACTCCTGTCATTGTAGAAAACAAAACAAACCAGAATGTACTAGTCGATATAAGAAAAGAAACTACTCCAAATAATCCACCAGTTGTTCAAAGTAGTGCGGTGTTGCCAGTACAACAACCACCTGTCGTTCAGAAGGATGTAGATAAAGGTATTCCTTATCAGGGAGGAGATGGTAATTGGTATTACCCAAAGGCCTATGATGCAAACGGTAGAAATCTTCAAGCTCCAGTTGTTACAATAGCTAATTCTGAGACCCCTATACTAAATTTAGCAACCACAACTGATGGTCAATATTTTGCAGTTCCAATAAAAGTATTCCAAATCATGGGTAAGAATTCTGATTCTATACTTGGTAAACTAGCGGTCCATCTTACCACTACTGGTGATGTTAAGATTACTAAAGTATTTTTATATAGAGAAGGGAATAACACACCTCTAGCAAACAGTACCGTAGATAATAATGGGCTAGCTACATTTACGATTTCTGATGCAACGAAAGATAATAAATTTGGAGCTGATATTCCAACTCAGTTTACTGTAAAGGCTAATCTTACGAATGCAATGACAACCACCATTAATTGTCGTTCTGTTCAAGATGTGGATGCTATTCAAGGTCAATTAACCATTAGGGGGTCAGTTACTAATTTTGAAAGAAAGGGAGTTTCTTCATTTGGCATTAAATCTATTATTAAAATAACTGATATTGATTTGTATGATGATTCTAATAATACAGTAAAAGTTATTGGTAGTGCTTTGGAAAACACAATTAATTATAAATCAAATGTTTGTAATATCAATTAAGAAAGATATAACAATAAATAATATGAAAAAACTAACTCTAATTATTCTATTCTTTTTCCTATCGTTCTTAATTGGTGTAAAAGGGTCTTTAGCTTCTAGTTGTACTCGAATTGGAAACTCTACATTCTGTGACGATGGTACAAGCTATCAACAAATAGGCAACTCC
The DNA here is from genome assembly GCA_903821355.1 of uncultured bacterium. Classification (GTDB taxonomy): domain Bacteria; phylum Patescibacteriota; class Minisyncoccia; order Phycocordibacterales; family CAIZLB01; genus CAIJKW01. The sequence goes on from CAIJKW010000030.1 coordinate 104,643, forward strand.
ACTTTCGGTAGTGATGGGACTTCCTATCAGAGAATAGGGAACGCAACTTTTGGAAGTGACGGTACAAGTTATCAACAAATAGGGAACGCAACTTTTGGAAGTGACGGTACAAGTTATCAACAAATAGGTAACTCCACTTTCGGTAGTGATGGGAGTAGTTATCAAACAATCGGTAATACAACTTATGGAAGCGGAAATACTTACAGTGCTTGTCCAACAAATTCTTCTACTAATTCATCTGGTAAATGTTCATGTGATTATGGCTATAGTATCAACTCTAGTAAGACAGGCTGTACTTATACTGGAACAACTTATACACCTCCCGCAACACCTACTTGTCCACCCAATTCCTATTACGATGGTTTATCATTGTGTAAATGTAATTATGGTTATGTTTTAAGTGGCTCAGTCTGTATTCGCCAACAAGTCACTGATTCGAATTCAAGTAATTATTCTCCCAGTTCAGGTTCTTGCCCTACAAACTCACACACCAGCCTTAGTGATTCTACAAAATGTAAATGTGACTCAGGTTATCAGATTAACTCAACGAATGATAGTTGTATCTTAGTGCAAGTAAAGACAAATAGAGAAAAGTGTCAAAATACCTATGGAATAAATGTTGATTGGCTCGGAGGAAGAACCCCTGACGGTCTACCAGATTGCGTCTGTAAAAGTGGCTATATATGGAACAGTGCAAATACTGCTTGTATACTTAATTTAAATTCTGCGACAAAATCTGATTATAATCCTGTAAAAGTAACAAATATCGCAACGGATACAGCCCCCATTAAAGCGCAATCAGAAAATAATTGGTGGGATGTATTTTGGAGTTGGTTCAAATAATAAAATTTAACTCGGTTGGTAATTAATGTAGAACAGTTTACATATTTCTATAGACTGAATAAATTGAATATCATTCTATATGCAGGACAAAAGCCCGTATACTTACTATTTTATTGTTTTGTATAATATCCAAAAAGATGGTATTTTGAAATGTTATATGAATGACAAAACAATGTTTGAAATTATTAATACAAAAAAATATGTCTCATGGACGATAGCGTGTTTTATTGAAGAGATGAAGAGTTTTCACGCCAATAGGACTAATGTGATGCTGAATAATATATTAGAAAAGGAGAATATTACCCTATATGAAGCTGTTAGACAGATAGATTCAAGAGAAGGCCCAGCTTACGATTTATTTGTTTCGTTTAATGAAGTTGGAGGCGACAGCTTCTTTCAAGAAATTTTGACCTGCCTTTCTCTTGTCGACTTCTATGACAGAAACAACGTCCAAAGCGTGGCTTTTCCTGTGAAAACAGATTGTCCTGAGGATGTAAGTTTAATTGATTTAAAAAAACAGATTGAAAGCAATACAGAGTATGATTTCCTTATAAAGAAAAAAGACGGTTTATTTTTAAAAATACAACTAAAAACAGTACCAGAGAGATATTTAGGAGAATTCGATTCAAAATATTTTATTGAGAACATTTTATCTTTAACAAGTAAATATAATGACGTTGAAATGTTATTAGTTTACTTGTTACAACCTTCAATTAAGAGAATCTCAATGGACAAATTAAACATTATGATTGATGACATATGTCACAAAATAGGGAGTGAATTACCTATAAAAAACATTTATTTAGTATGGAGAAAAAACATACAGGTATTTGAATATATTCAGGTCTATAAGGACGTTGAAAATTATGAGGTAAAGATTGAAGATACAATAATCAATGAAGTTAAAACACATATACCTTTTTAATCATCGGCATTTTAGCTGGTTTGTTACTATCAAAAAACTAATGATTTTTATTCTTTAAGATGTAAGTTATATAACAATATATTATAATACGTAATATTGACTACTGATATATCGGAGTGTATACTAAAACAGCTAAAGCATATGGGCTTGTCATCTAATCAAATTAAAAAAGAGACTTTAAAAGAGCTGATTTGGTATATCAGTAAGAATTATAATTATCAACTTTTTGAAACTAAACTCTGGAAATTAGTGTTTTTTTGTGATACTGATTATTTTGAAAAATATAACGAATTTTTAACAAGAGTTCCTTATATAAAAAATAAACGAGGGCCAACTCCTGTTTTTGATATTGCACAAAAAGCTATAAAGGAATTAGTGGAAGGTGGATATCTAACCAAAACAGAAAACGGAAGTTATATTGCCTTGAAGGACTATCAAACTAAATATATTAGCAATCATATTATTGATGCTATTAATACAACATGTAGTAAGTACTACAAACTATCAGTAAAGGAAATTTGTACTTTGGCGCACAGAGACCCTGTATATTTAGCGACGGAAAATTATAACCAGCTATTAGATTTTAGTTTTGTGGCGTATAGAGATGATGGTTCGGGCGACGAAGATGATGATTCAGAAGAAATTTCAAAAGATGTTGTATTTAGCGAAAAAGCAAAAAAGGCTCTGCTGAAGATGGCCATGGCTTAACTAGACCAGATATGAAATACGAACTTGGTCCTTATATTAAGCGAGACATTAAAAGATTAAAACGTATATCTAGCATTGAAATTGATTTAGAAAATTATTTTAAAATATTTCGTGGAAAAATAACTGAGAAAATTGCTAGTGAGTATCAGGTTCCTTTAGCTCAGGCATTTTTATACAAGATAGAGCTCGATGATAATATAAAAATTCTTTTTTATAAAGACAGATGTGCTACTACTAAACCAAAAAGGTCTCCAAGTGATGGGTTGAGAATTATCTTTGGATTATATATCAAAGATAAAGTTCCATTGAAGTTTACGCCTTTCATAGTTTTTCTATCTAGTGAAGAGGGGGATGAATATTTGTGTCAAAACGGCAAAAAATACCGTTTGAAATCATCATCTTTTAAACAAATTCTTGAAGCGAAGATTGAATACGCGGAAGATAATATATAAATTGAGTGTGTTAACATTAGTTTTTTTACTCCAATATTTCTCTTAAATACTTCAACTCCTCCACAATTCGGTTCGTAAAATCTAGGCTGTAGTCCACCCTAGAAAAACTAAACCGCTTCGGCGGTTTTTGTTTTTTTCTGGGTGGACCCGAGCAAGGTGCTAGTGCACCTTGCGTACAGGACGAGAAAAGGTTGAGTATATTGTAACTTCAATTTTTATTAAAAAAGCAAAAAGGCCGCACCTTATGGGGTGCAGCCTCTTAGATTTGTTGGTTACGAGTTGTGTTGGTCGCCTCACTTTTCCCACGGCAGGTGATGGACGGTACGCTGTTCTGGTGACAGAGCATCGACCGCTTCGCCGGCGCAGTTATGAATGGGTATACGGTGAAAGGTATCAACTTTGGTCTTGACGACTATGTAAAACCGCTCCATCGAGTAGTAAGCAAGTCTGACGGCGATACCAGAAATAGGATTGATCTTGTCGGCGACTTCAGTCTCAAAGAGGCTGGAAGGTAATTCGACCAGCTCCTCAATTGGATCACCTTGGTCTGGTAAGACCTCAAAATCGTCTTTTGGCAGGGCCTTTGATGGTCCAGACCTTGTTGTTTCAACGTCAAAGTTTGTTGATGCAACGATGTATACAATGGTACCTTCTTTGTCGACGGACCAACCAACAATCTTGCCGAGCGATCCATCAGCGAGAATTCTAACCGTTAGGCAATGGCCTAGGACTTTTAATTTCATGTGTTTGTTAAGCTTGTTACCCCGTCACAGTGACCATCGGTCGGTCACAATTGGAAAAGTTATGGAGAGAGGGGTAGAATCCAATCCGACTATATATTTATACATTTTTAATACAATGTCAAATTTTTATTTTTTAATATATTGGCTAAGCGCCTCAATTCCTCCACAATTCGGTTCGTAAAATCTCGTCCACTAGAGATACCACAGCAAACATCTGGACAAATCACAAACACATGGTAAAGTATTCATCGTAATTGAACGGTAAATTCCTCCCTCAAATGCAACTCTAGATTAATTATTAATTCTTCTCCTTTAATGTACCATGCTTGATTGAATTTTCAATAGCGCTCAGATAGTTTAGAGATTTTCTCCATTTATTATTTATATGATCCTCAGCTTCC
>CAIJKW010000031.1 GCA_903821355.1 uncultured bacterium
ACTTGAGAACGACGTTAGACAAATACACAATCCTGAACTGACTGCTCAGTGGGAACTCTTTGTAGGTAACAAAGACCCAAAGAAAGCTGAACAAGCTGCAACTGACTTGATGTTGATCTTGGCTGATGGGACGGTGAAGTAGGGGCATCAACCTTAGTTGTCGAAGATTTAGTCTCAATCTTATTTGTGGTCCATAATACTCAAAAAGATTAATCTGTCATCACTGTTGGTTTTTTGTATGACAACTTTTATTTTTCTATCATTGATAATACTTGTGACGCCCCAAAAATGCATTATGTTTTTTCCTTTGTTGTTGTGACGATATTCAATGTCGGCATTTACGTCTTGTAGTATATATATGGCATGTTTTAGCAATAGTAATCTTCTGGTTTGGTTTATTATGTTTCTATTATGACCATGCTTAACCAATAAATGTTCAAAACCTTTCTTAGTAAAGAAAATTTCTTGGTTTAAAAACAGTATCGATCTAATACTTCCAATCTTAAAATACTCGATTTTCCATCTAGATATAAGACTTGTTAAATTTTTCATTGACAGAATATTACTATTTTATATATGGAATAAATCCAAAGATTTTCTAAAGAAAATTTTTATGAAAAAAATATTAAGCTTCGTCAATATTGATTTTTGCCAAAAGATAGAGTAGTATATTACCAATGCTTGTGAAGCATTGGTAATATACCAAACTGTTTAAGAGCGACATTGTAGTCGCAAGCGAGCAATAACAAAAACATCCCCATAAGGGATGTTTTTGTTATCTGCACAATCTATAGATCTTAATTGGCAGGTTGTTACAATATTGTAATACTAGATAATCTCAAAGGTCAAAGACTTGCTATCCAAGTCAGCTGCCAACAATTTTACTTTAACTTTGTCTCCGATGCTAAAGGTTGTCTTTGTATTTTCACCAACTATTTTATATGATTTTGGATCTGTATTGTAAAAATCAGATGGTTTCAAATCCTTTAGTCTAATCAAACCTTCTGCTTTGCTTGTTGGTTCTTCTATAAACATTCCAAAATCTGCAATTCCAGAGACTGTACACTCAAATTCTTCACCAATTTTTCCTTGCATGTATTCAACCTGTTTGTATTTGACAGATGAACGCTCAGCATCAGCTGCTTCAACTTCTTTTTTGGATGAATCAGTACAAATCTTTTCTAATCCTTGAACGATAGAAGCTGGTACATTTTTGTGTTCCAAAATTATTTCCAAAATTCTGTGGGTCATCAGGTCAGGATATCTTCTGATTGGAGAGGTGAAGTGTGTATAGAAATCAAAAGCTAAACCAAAGTGACCGATATTTTTTGTTGAGTAAGTTGCCTTTGCCATAGAACGAAGTGTTGCAACTTTTATAACAGCCTCAGATGGGGAGCCAATGACTTCATCGAGTAGTTTTTGAATATCCTTTGGCGATATTTTTGACCCAACTTTTGGAATGTGAAAATCAAAGCCGAGCGCTCTAACAAAGAGAGATAAATCTGCAATTCTATCTGCGTCTGGTAAATCATGAACTCTGTAAACCCCAGCATTTTCTTGATGCGCGATCTTATTTTTTCCGGATATAAATTCAGCGACCTCTCTATTTGCAAGAAGCATAAATTCTTCAACTAACTTGTGGGTATCTAGGCGCTCTTTCTTTAGAACGGCGATAGGTTTGCCATTTTCATCTAATTGGAATTTTATCTCTGTTGTTTCAAAATCTATGGCACCTTTTTCTTTTCTTTGCTTAAGCATTATTTTTGCTAGCCTATTCAATTCTAGAAGCTCTGTTTTGAATGGGGCAGCTTTCCAAGCGCCGCCGGCCTCCAGGTTTTGTTCTCTGCTCCTTATAGGTGCGCCGGCGGCGCTACTATCCCCAGCGTCATTCAAAACACCCTGTGCTTCTTCGTAACTAAATCTTTTATCAGAATGAATCACACTCTTGCCAAACCATTTATCCAAAATTTCACCCTTAGTACTCATCTTGAATACGGCAGAAAAAGCATATCTATCCTCATTTGGATTAAGACTACACATTCCATTTGAAAGAGAATGGGGAAGCATTGGTATTGTTCTATCAACTAAGTACACTGAAAAAGCACGCCTCTTCGCCTCGTTATCAAGCGCTGTGTTTGTACGAACATAATGAGAAACATCAGCGATGTGTACGCCGATTTCATACATGTCTTCGCCTCCTTTCTCATCTTTAATTTGTCTAATAGAAAGAGCATCGTCAAAATCTTTTGCATCAACTGGGTCTATTGTACAAGTAAAGACATCTCTAAAGTCTTTTCTCTTAGCAATTTCTTCCTCTGTTATTTTTCCATTTTCTGCTACGCTCTTATCTGCCTCAGCAATAACTTCTGACGAAAAATCAATTTCAAAACCACGATCAATCACAATGGATTGCATCTCAACATCGTTATCTCCTTTATGTCCTATAACTTGAATAACCTCTCCGTCAGGATATCTTTTAAGATCATCCGTCCATGTATCTATGTGTATTTTTGTAAGAACCTTATCATCTATATTATATTCATCTGATTTTGGTATGACGATTTCTATATTTAGTCTGGCGTTATCAGGCTTAACTAGAAGGTGACCAAATTCTTCATCGTAAACAACAGTCCCAACAAATTGAGTTTTCTTTCTTTCTACGATTTTAGTAACCTTGGCGCATTCTGTTCCTTTAAAATTTACATAGGTCTCGGCTTCAACGGTATCTCCTGGGAGAGCTGTACCGGTATCTTCAGCTTCAACAGGGAATGATTCCTCTACGTCCTCAACATTTATAAATCCTTTACCTTTGCCATTTAAAGAGATTATACCTACTATTTTTGTTATTTTACTCATTTATATCTTATTTTTTATCTATTCATTGTATATAGTACTATGGATAGGGAGTCTTGTATATTTGACTCTAAGCCTTAATTTTGATACTATTTTCCTACTTATGTTAAAAATCAGACTACAGAGAGTTGGAAAGAGAAATGAGCCATCATTCCGTCTTATTCTTGTTGAATCAAAAAGAGCAGCAAAAGGCGGCCACGCCCATGAAATTCTTGGTTCTCACAGCTTTAGAAAGGATGGCACAATCATTAAAACAGACAGAGTTCTTTACTGGCTATCAAAGGGTGTGCAAGTTTCAGATACAGCTCACAACCTATTGGTTTCAAATAAGGTAATAGACGCTAAGAAAAAGAACGTTCTTCCTAAAAAGACTCCTCCAAAGAAGGAAAAAACAGCCTAGTTTCGGTATATTTCAGTAATACAGTTTTAAAGGTTATTATAAATCATATTTTACTGTAAATAATTATCAACAGTTATTTGTTTTAATTATTTCAACATTAATTCAATATGATGTATAATTTACTTATTATCAGTTCAATTAAATAATCAGTATAAAAGTTATGCCAGCACAAAACGATACAGAGTTTCTTGAGTTTATTATTAAATCACTCGTAGAAAACCCCGACGCTGTTAAGGTAAGCAGAAGGGTAGATGATATGGGTGTTTTCATTGAACTCATTGTTGACCCAGTTGATATGGGTAAGATTATTGGTAGAAATGGTCACACAGCTCAAGCTATAAGAACAGTTATGAAGGCCTTCGGAAAGAAGCACCAAGCAAATATAAGTATTCAAATCAAAGAACCTGAGTCAAGTGCTAAAAAAGAAACAAAGACTCTTGATGAAGCTGTGGCAGATTTGGGGATAGAATAGGGTTATATTTAAATACAAGAGATCAAAAGCACTCCTTAGGAAGTGTTTTTGCTTACTTTCCCTTACCGTAATTCATGATACTTAAAAAAGTGAGTTTCCCATTGTTTACTTTATATATAATAACCTTTATTTTATCATCTCTAATAGTTTTAGTTATACCCCAGAAATGAGTTTTATTTCCATTATTTTCCATATATCTATATTCAACTTCGACATGATAATCTTGTAATATTCTTTCTATATATATTAATAAACCAAATCTTCTTACTTTTTCAGATGTACTTCTGCGATATTTACCTTTTTTAATGAGATGGTTAAAACCGGTTTTATTAAATATAATTTCTTGGTTAAGAAAAATAACAGATCTAATCTTCTTGATTTGATAGTATTTTGTCTTTTCTTTTTCTATAAATTCTTTAATCTTTATCATTTAGGTAAAGATTAATATAGAGATGATAAAGAAAAGACGAAGATTTTCTAAAGTTTTTTGTTAAAATATAAAAGATGAATATCGTCAATATTGCCTTTTTTGTAGTGATAAATTATTATATTGACAATGTTCGTAAAGCATTGGACTCAGGTCCAACCTGTTCAACCGCGGCATTAGAGCTGCAAGCGGGCAATAGTAAAAACACTCCGAAAGGGGTGTTTTTACTTATCGGTAGAACCCCAGAGATTCTGTTATTTCTTATTACCGCTAGGGATCACCATTATCATGGACTTACAACCTCATCTGTGGCATTATGTTGACCATGCGCTACCACCTAATTTCATTGTTTCCAGAATCAACCAACTCATATCTAAATGAGTCTATTTTGGCGCGTGCTCAAGATAATAAGTTGATCTCATTTCACTACTATAATCCAAGAGATTTTGCAAAGCCGACCAAGATCCAAGAGGACAAAGCTAAGCCATATATTCAAGTTGACGATAAAGCATACGGCGGAGGCCCTGGAATGGTTATTAAAGCTTTGCCTGTTGCGCTAGCCATAGAAAAAGCCCTTAACTTTGCCAAAAAGAAGAAAGATTTCACAAAAGAATTGATTGTTTTTCTATCTCCATCGGGTGAACAATTTACAAATAATACTGCCACAAAAATGGCTCAAAAATTCTCAGATATTATCTTTGTTTGTGGCAGGTATGAGGGTATTGACGCTCGCACAAAGAAGATGTTTAAGATGAAAGACTACTCTGTTGGACCCTTTGTGACCACCGGAGGAGAGCTTCCTGCTATGATTATGATTGACTCCATCTCAAGGCAGATTGAGGGTGTTTTAGGAAAATTCAATAGTAGGGAAGAAGACAGAGTTTCCTCAAAAGACGTTTATACTAGGCCTGAAATCGTAGAATTTAAGGGCAAGAAATACCGGGTACCACAAATCCTTTTAAGTGGCAACCATAAGAAAATTGAGGGTTGGAGAGGGGAGAGAAAAGGGGGATCGGATTTGGATAGAGTTGTCAACACCTAAAAATTGACACCTGTGGATAAATCGTATACTATAGAACTCTGCGTAAAGACGATTGAGTTTTCCAGAGCTCTTTCGCGGACTTATCTCGATTCGGCTGACACCGGCAAGATCTTCAAGACCTTGTCGGCTATCGTCCGATTCACTATTACCAACTTTCGTATAATTTAAAACAGACGCTTTATGATGCGCCCCAAAAAGTATTTTTCACGTTTTAAGGAGCCTTTAGCACCGCTCCCAAATTTGGTCGAAGCACAATTAGAATCATTCAAATGGTTACTAGACAAGGGGATATCAGAAGTGTTCAGTGAATTCTCATCTATCAAGGACTACTCAGACAAAAAATTTGAGTTGGATTTTTTTGATTTTCAATTAGAAAAGCCTAAATTCGATGAGTTTTATGCAAAGGAGAATAAGGTAAACTATGAGGCCCCTCTAAAGGTCATGGTTCGTCTTAAAAATAAGATTGTAAACACAACAAAGGAACAAGAAATATTTGTTGCTGATTTTCCTTTGATGACTGATCACGGAACTTTTATTATCAACGGTATTGAGAGACTCATCGTTCCACAACTTGGCCGTTCATACGGTGTATTTTTTACTTCGCAAGAACTAAAAGGTAAAACATATTTTGGAGCTAAGATTCTTCCTGCACGTGGTGCATGGATAGAGATCGATACAGATGCAGATCATACTATATATGTAAGAATGGACAGAAAGCGTAAATTCCCAGTTACGTCATTACTTCGCGTGTTTGGTGCTGAAACTGATTCAGATATCAAAGCACTGTTTAAGGACAACGCACTTGCACTTCCTTTTATTGAGTCAACACTAGCAAAAGATCATGCTAAGACAAAGGATGAGGCATACATTGAAATTCACAGAAAAATGCGTGACGGTGAGCTAGCAACAGCTGATAACGCACGCGACTATGCGAACAGTCTATTAAAGTCAGCTGAAAGATATGATCTTTCAAAAGTTGGACGTTTTAGATTCAATCAAAGATTCAACAAGCCAATGGATGAGAAGTCACTTTCTGCCATGACTCTTAGTATTGATGACTTGGCAGTTACAATAAATAAAATTATTGAACTTTCTCACAATCCAGATGCTATACAAGACGATGTTGACCACTTGGGTTCTCGTCGTGTTAAGTATGTTGGAGAAATGCTTCAAACAAAAATTAGAATTGGTATGACTCAGATCAAGAGAAACATTCAAAACAGAATGTCTACAATTGATACTGATGCAAACCTTCCAATTCAATTTATTTCACCTCGTCCACTTCAAGCTCGTATAAAGGAATTCTATACTACAAACCAATTGTCACAATTTATGAGTCAAGAAAATATTCTTGCTGAAATTGAACACTTGAGAAGAATTTCTGCCCTTGGCCCCGGAGGACTAACAAGAGAGCGCGCTGGAGTTGAAGTTCGTGATGTTCACGCTTCTCACTACGGAAGAATTTGTCCTATTCACACACCTGAAGGTCAAAATATTGGTCTCGTTCTTCAACTTGCTATGTATGCAAGAATCAATCACTTTGGAATGATTGAGACTCCTTATGCAAAGGTGGTTAAAGGAAAGGTCACAAAAGAAATCGTATATCTAAATGCTCTTGAAGAAGAGGGGTGTAAAATTGCCCACGCTACAACTGATTATGATAAGGAAGGTGTAATTAAAAAAGATACTCTAGAAGTTAGAATTAACGGTGAGCCAGCAGTCGTTTCAAAAGAAGAAGTAGAATACATTGACGTCTCAACAGACCAAGCGTTTTCTATCTCAACTTCCATGATTCCATTTTTGGATCACGATAACTCTCAGCGTGCGCTTATGGCCTCAAACATGCAGAAGCAAGCTACTCCTTGTATAGTTCCTGAAGCGCCTCTAGTTGCTACTGGAATTGAAGAGAAAGCAGCTATTGATACTGGACGTATTGTCATCGCGCCTGAAGACGGTCTTATAATTGGTGCTGATGCAAAGAAAATCGTTCTAAGAGGAAAGAAGGATCATGAATTTAAACTCGTAAACTTTAGTAGAACAAACCAATTTACTGTTTTCCATCAAAGACCAACAGTGAGCATCGGACAAAAAGTTAAAAGAGGTGATGTTCTTGCTGATACTTCTACATCTGTAAATGGTCAAATGGCTTTGGGACAAAACTGTCTTGTTGCCTTTATGACATGGTCAGGTGCAAACTTTGAAGATGCTATTATTCTATCTGAAAGACTTGTTAAGGAATCAAAATTCACTACAGTGCACATGGAAGAGTTTGTTATCAATGTTCGCGATACAAAGCTTGGTCCTGAAGTTACTACACATGATATTCCTAACGTTGGAGAAAACAGACTTAAGAACTTGGATATCGATGGAATCGTTAGAGTTGGAGCTGAAGTTCGCCCTGGAGATATTATCGTTGGAAAAATTACTCCAAAGAGTGAGACTCAACTTACTCCTGAAGAGAGACTCCTTCGTTCTATCTTTGGTGAGAAATCAAGAGATGTTAAAGATACTTCAAAGCGCCTAGAAAATGGAAAGCGCGGACGTGTTGTTAGTGTAAAAATCTTCTCAAGAGAGAAGGGTAATAAGCTAGAGTCAGGAATTATTAAAAGAATTCACATTGAAGTTGCTCTTCTACGTTCTGTTTCTGTTGGAGATAAGTTGGCTGGACGTCACGGTAACAAGGGAGTTATCTCACGTGTTCTTCCGATCGAGGATATGCCATTCATGGCAGACGGAACTCCTGTTGATGTTATTCTAACTCCTCTTGGTGTTCCTTCTCGTATGAACCTTGGACAGATTCTTGAGCTTCACCTAGGCCTTGCTGCAAATAAAATGGGTTATCAAGCTATTGTTCCTCCATTTATTGGAGCTACATCTGAAGAAATCAAAGCAGAGCTTGTTAATGCCGGATACAATGAAAATGGAAAGATGAAATTGTTCGATGGTAGAACAGGAGAAAAATTTGCTCAAGATATTGCTGTTGGATACATGTATATTTTGAAACTTCACCACATGGTTGAAGATAAGATTCACATGCGTTCCATCGGTCCTTACTCTCTAATTACACAACAACCTCTAGGAGGAAAGGCACAAGGAGGAGGACAAAGATTTGGAGAAATGGAAGTCTGGGCGCTAGCTGGATATGGAGCGTCTCATGCACTTCGTGAAATGTTAACTATTAAGTCCGATGATATACAAGGAAGAACTCAAGCCTTTGACTCAATCGTGAAGGGTCACAAGTTGTTGGATCCAAATACTCCTGCATCATTTAATGTACTTCTTGCAAACCTAAGAGGACTTTGTGTTGATGTTGAGCTCAATAAAGACGGTGGTCTAGAAGAATTGGTCGCAGAAGCAAAAGAAGAGTACGAAAATAATTAATTCAATTACCAACATGAATATAAAAAATCCATTAAGCGCAAAACATAAAGAAAAAGGAATAGATGATTTTAGCTCTATCGTTCTTAAAATTGCTTCACCTGATAAGGTTAGAGATTGGTCATATGGCGAGGTTACAAAGCCGGAGACAATGAACTATAGAACTCAAAGAAGTGAGAAGAATGGTTTGTTTGATGAAAAAATCTTTGGACCAGAGAGAGACTTTGAATGTTATTGTGGAAAATACAAGGGTATTAGATACAAGGGAATTGTTTGTGAAAAATGTGGTGTTGAATTAACTAGATCAATTGTAAGACGTGAAAGAATGGGTCACATTGAACTTTGTGTTCCTGTTTCTCATATTTGGTACTTAAGAACAATGCCATCTCGTGTTGCTCAAGTTCTTGGAATGAGTCAAGGCGATGTTGAGAAAGTTGTATACTTTGCAGGTTACCTAGTTACCAATGTTCACGAAGAAGAAAAAAATAGACTTCTTAAAGAACTAGATGGTGAATTCAAAAATAAAGTAAAAACTGTTACTGATGAAAAAACAAAAGAAGCTCTAACTGATCTTTTGATGTCCGCAAAGCGCGATATTGAAAGTATTCAAGTTGGTAGAGTTTTGGATGAGAATCAATATCACAAATTCTCTTTGAGATTTGGTATTGCTTTTGAAGCTGGAATTGGTGCTGAGGCAGTTTACAATATTTTCAAGAATCTTGATTTGTCAAAACTTTTGGTTCAACTAGAAGCTGATTTTCATAAAGTTAGTGCAGCTGATCGCGAGAAAATGATTAAGAGACTTGCTTTGGTTAAATCAATGGTTAGATCTAAGATTCGTCCAGAATGGATGTTCCTTACCGCTCTTCCTGTTATTCCTGCAGCACTTCGTCCTATGGTTGCTCTTGAAGGAGGACGTCACGCTACATCAGATGTTAACGATCTATACAGACGTGTAATCAACAGAAATAATCGTCTAAAGAAGCTTAAGGAAATTAATGCTCCTGACGTGATTCTTAGAAACGAAAAGCGTATTTTGCAAGAAGCTGTTGACGCTTTGATTGATAATACAATTAGACACGGAAATGCATCTTTTGCAGGATTGAATGCTGCACAAAGAAGACCACTTAAGTCTCTTGCTGATAACCTAAAGGGTAAAAGAGGATTGTTCCGTCAAAACCTTTTGGGAAAGCGTGTTGACTACTCAGGACGTTCTGTAATTGTTGTTGGACCTAATCTTAAGCTTGATCAATGTGGAGTTCCAAAGCATATGGCACTTGAGTTGTTTAGACCATTTGTTGTATCAGAACTTATCAAAAAAGAAATGGCTTTCAACATTAGAGGTGCATCTAAATTAATTGACGATGGTATTCCTGAAGTTTGGGCTATTCTTGAAAACGTTATTAAGGACAAATATGTTCTTCTAAACCGTGCACCTACACTTCACAGACTTTCTATTCAAGCTTTCAAACCAGTTCTAATTGAAGGAAATGCTATTCAGATTCACCCACTAGTTTGTTCTCCTTTTAACGCGGACTTTGATGGTGACACAATGGCCATTCACGTCCCACTATCAGAAGAAGCTCAAATGGAAGCTAAAGAAATCATGGCGGCTGATAAGAATATTCTAAAGCCAGGATCAGGAGACCCAACAGTTACTGCAAAGCTTTTGGATATTGTCCTTGGTTCATTCTGGATGTCTAGATTTATCGAAGGAGATAAGGGAGAAGGAAATTACTATGGAAGTGTTGACGATGCTATACAAGCACTTAGTTTTGATGCGCTTTCTTACAGAGCAAAGATTAATATCGTTGCTCCTGATGAAGAAAAGTATGGAGAAAACAGAGGAAAAATGTTTGAGACAAGTATTGGAAGAATTTTGTTCAACAATGTTTTGCCAGCAAGTCAGGCTTTCATAAACAAGGAAATAACAAAGTCAGTACTTAACACAATTATTGACGATATTATCTCAGTTGAAGGTATTGATAAGGTTGCACCATTTATTGACGCACTAAAAGACTTTGGATTTAAATATCTAACAAAATCTGGTGTTACTTGGGGTATGGATGACATTAACGTTCCAGAAGGAAAGGCTGCTCTTGTGAAAATTGCTGAAGGAAAATCTCTAGAAGTTCTTGAGCAATACAATGAAGGTCTTATCTCTAAAGAAGAAAAACATAGAAAGAACGTTTCTATTTGGCAAGACACAAAATCTCAAATTGAGAAATTGGTTGGAGATAGCTTGGATAAAAATGGTCCAGTTTACGATATGGTTATCTCAGGTGCCAGAGGTTCTATGGGTCAACTTAACCAAATGGTTGGTATGGCTGGACTTATTGCAAATGCTCAAGGAGAGACATTGGAACTTCCAATTATTTCTTCGTTCAAAGAAGGATTTTCACCTGTTGAATATTTCATTTCATCTCACGGTGCCAGAAAGGGTATGACAGACACCGCGCTTAACACCGCTAAGTCAGGATATCTAACTAGAAAGCTATTCGTTGTTGCACAAAGTGTGATGATTACAGAAGAGGACTGTGGAACAAAAGAAGGAATTGTAGTGAATAGAGTTGGTTCATCAGGAATCGTCTTGACTATGTTAAAGATTGCAACAGGACGTGTCCTTGCAAAAGATATCGTAAATGAAGCTGGCGAGGTTCTATTCAAGAGAAATCACATGGTTACAAAAGAGGATGCAAAATTGCTCGATAAGCAAGACATATCAGAAATTTTTGTTAGATCTCCGCTTGTATGTAAAACACCAGGAGGAATTTGTAGAATGTGTTATGGATCAGACCTTGGTAAGGGCGAGCTTGTTGAGACAGGAGAGGCAGTTGGAACAATTGCCGCACAAGCTGTTGGAGAGCCTGGAACTCAGCTTACTATGCGTACTTTCCACTCAGGAGGAGTTGCTATTGTAGGAGGAGATATTACAGCTGGACTTCCTCGTGTTGAAGAAATTTTCGAGAAGAGAAATCCAAAGAACTCATCTGTTGTTGTAACTCACGATGGTATGATTACAGATATCAAAGAAGTTGGAAAAGAAAAAATCATTAAACTTCTTCCTGATGTTCCTACAAAGAGTAAGAAGGGAAGTGAAATTGAATACTCATGTCACTATGCTCGTATTCCTCTAGTTAAAATTGGTCAACATGTATCAAGGGGAGACATCATAACAGATGGTCACTCAAACATTGAAGATTTGTTTACCTATGCAGGACAAGCTCGTACTCAAGAGTATATTATTTCTGAGGTTAAGAAGATTTATGAACTACAAGGAGAAAATGTTTCAAGAAAGCATATTGAAATTATTGTTCGCCAAATGTTCTCTCGTATAAAGATTAAAGTTGCTGGAGACACACAATTTGCTATTGGAGATATTGTTGAGCAATTTGAATTGGATCAAGAGAACAGAAGAGTTAAGGACCTTGTTAAGGGAGCAGAGTTTATCGAGGCGAAGGGAGATCCAATCGTACTCGGTATTACAGAGGCCTCACTTACAAGAAGAAGTTTCCTTTCAGCTGCTTCTTTCCAACACACAAACAGAATGCTTATCAACGCATCTCTAAAGGCTCAGAAAGATCCACTATACGGTATAATGGAAAACGTAATCATTGGACGATTGATTCCTGCAGGATCAGGATTCAAGGGTAGTGAAAAGTGGAAAATGATTGAGAAATTAAGAGAGGTAGTTTTGGAGGAGGAAGGAATAGTGGACGGTATTTAGTCGGTTCGGGCGATCCTGAATCATGATGAACACACCTTGTATCAGATAAAAAGTGTTCTAACATGGTACTTAAGACAGGGTGAGTTGAAGTGGGTTTGGTTACTAAAAACAATATGTCATCAGCCGCTCAAACAATAAAAGAAAGGCTCGGCATTGCAGAGGTTGTCGGAGCTTACATAAAGATTGAAAAGACAGGTGCGAATTACAAAGCGCGCTGTCCTTTTCATAATGAAAAAACTCCGTCGTTCTTTATTTCTCCAGCTAGAAATAATTACTATTGTTTTGGATGTGGTGCAAAGGGCGATATATTTACCTTCGTTGAAGAATTTGAAAAAATAGATTTTCTTGGCGCGCTTAAAATATTGGCAGAAAAGGCTGGTGTTGAATTGGCGCAATTTCAGCACGATAGAAGCAAAGAGTCTGAATTTGATAAATTCAGAAGTATTCTGGAAACGGCAACTGTTTTTTACGAAGAACAGTTGCATGGAAACTCGTCTGCAAAATTTGCCCTAGACTATCTTTTAGAAAGAGGTTTAACCGATGAGACAATTAAAACATGGAGAATAGGTCTTGCTTCAAATGAATGGAGAAATTTGGGTGACTATTTGAGATCTAAAAATATCTCCAATGTAGAAATGGAGAAGGTTGGATTAATCAAACAAACAGGGACAAGCGTCTATGATAGATTCAGAGAAAGAATAATGTTTCCTTTGTTTGATTCATCGGGTAGGGTTGTTGGATATTCTGGAAGGTATATTAAATTTCCTAAGGCCAAGATGCCTTCTTCGTCCAATTCATCCTCTGCATCTTCCAACTCCACTTCCTCCGGTTCCGCTTCCTCCACCTCCGCCGAACAATCAACGGATGAAAGCAAAGAACCACCAAAATATCTGAACAGTCCAGATGGACCGCTCTTCAATAAATCTGAAATTCTTTATGGATATCATAAGGCCAAGGAAGGTATCAGAAAATTTGGTTATGCCGTTTTGGTTGAAGGACAATTTGATATGTTGATGTGCCATCAAGCGGGGTTCAATAATACCGTTGCAACATCAGGCACATCACTCACAGCGCTTCATTTGGAGAAGATAAAGAGGTTAACTGACAACACAATGATTGTTTACGATGCTGACAAGGCCGGCCTCAAAGCTTCCCTCAGAGCCTGGGAGTTGGCGCTTTCTTTGGGGATGGATGTTAAAATCGCATCACTTCCAAAAGGAGAAGATCCCGCGTCGCTGATTCTAGAAGATAAAGAAAAATTTAAGAATTGTCTTAAAAACGCCAAGCATATCATTGATTTTTATTTGGATATCTTGGATGGAGAAGGTAAGACTGGGAGAGAATTGTGGAAGGCGGTTGAGGTAGAGGTTTTGCCTTACGTTCTCGCAATAGAAAGTTCAATAGATAGAGCGCACTTTATAAATAGAATTAGCATGAGAACAGATATTCAAGAGGCTGATTTGAGAGCGGAGTTGGAGAGGTTGATGATAAAAAACAGAAGCCTAAATTCTGGTGGTTCAGGCAATACTGGCGTAGGAAATGGCGATGGGGGAGCTAGCGGCACAGGAAAAGGAGCGGTCCATAATGAAACTGTTTCTGACCATTCAATTATAAAGGGAATTGACGATTTAAGTGATAGCGATAAAAAAACTCTAGACAGACTGATTGGATTGATATTGTGGCTTAGAGATTCTGCAAATGAAAGTAAAGCAGAAGAGGTGCTGAAAAGATCAGGGACTTTCTTGGATGAAATTAGTAAAAAATATTTTGACGAAAGAATTTCTTCGTCACCAACAGAACTTTCATTTGAAGCAGAAGTTTTATTTGCAGGCAGTACTAAACTTGATCACGATATAGAGGAACTGTTGCTAGAAATTGAAGAGAGATCGCTAAAACAAACATTATCTGTTTTGATGAATAATCTCAATAAAATGGAGAAATTGCAAAAGAAAGATGAGGCTATGGAGATTTTAAAAGAGTGCCAAAATGTCTCGTTAAAATTATCAGAAGTGCAAAGAAAAAAGAAATTGTATGGATAATATTGTAGTTGTAGAATATGACCCCTGTCTTAAAACAAAGGCTTATGGTAGGTTGGGAGGGGTGTAATATTTCACATATTATGATATGATTTCTTAAATAAAAAGTGTTATGCCAAATAGCGCAAAAAACAAAAAATTGAATAAGAAAGCGATGAAAAGCGCTACAAAAAAAAGCGTTATCAAAACAAAAACTGTTTTAAAAAATAAGGCAAAAGTGTCCACAAAGACCATAAAGTCTGTTTCAAATAAAAGTACAAAAATAAATAATAATAAAAAATTGATTAAAAAAACGCCTAAAAAAACTGGAGATATGAAGTTGTCAAAAAAGAAAGATATTAAGCCAGTAAAAAAGGCGGTAATTAAGGTTGTGAAAAAAGTTGCAAAAGTTGCAAAGGTTGCAAAGGTTGCAAAGGTTGCAAAAGCTGACAAACCAGCCAAGGTTAAAAAGCCTGCTGTTAAAGTTTTGAAAAAAACTGATAAGTCAGCTTTTCACGCAACAAAAACAAATGCAAAAGGTAAGACTTCTACATGGGAGGAAAGAGCAACTATTTTACTTACCCGCGGACGCGATAGAGGTTTTGTCACTTACGATGAGATTTTAAAAGAGTTTCCAAATATTGAAGAAGATATAATGTTCTTGGATGTTCTGTATGAGAAATTACAAACAGCAGGAATTGATGTTCTTGAAGGAGGGGGAATGCTTGATGTAAATAATCAAGAGGACAATTTACTTAAGAAATATGCCATCAGTAAAAATGATTCAAATTATGATTCAATTCAAATGTATCTTAAGGAGATTGGACAATACCCATTGATCAGTGGATCAGAAGAAAAAGATCTCGCAAAAAGAATTGCAAATGGAGATAAAGAAGCAGAAGGT
This sequence comes from uncultured bacterium, assembly GCA_903821355.1. Lineage (GTDB taxonomy): Bacteria > Patescibacteriota > Minisyncoccia > Phycocordibacterales > CAIZLB01 > CAIJKW01. The sequence goes on from CAIJKW010000031.1 coordinate 15,219, forward strand.
TTGCTTGCAAAGGCAAACTTGAGACTGGTGGTTTCTATCGCAAAAAAATATGCAAACAGAAGTCCTGATCTTACACTACTGGATTTGATTCAAGAGGGAAATATAGGCTTATTTAAGGCCGTAGATAAGTTTGATTGGTCTAAGGGTTTTAAGTTTTCAACTTATGCAACATGGTGGATTAGACAATCAATTACTCGTGCGCTTGCTGATCAATCAAGAACAATTAGAGTTCCGGTTCACATGGTTGAGACTATCGCAAAATATAAACAAGTTTTGAGACGTCTAACGCAAGACTTGGGACGTGACCCATTGCCTGAAGAAATTGCAATGGAGATGGGAATTGATGTTGAAAAAATTTATACAATTGAAAAAATTGATCAGACAACAGTTTCTTTGGATGCGTCTGTTGGCGATGATGATGACAAGTCAACATTTGGAGATTTTATTGCTGATGAAAAAATTCTTTCACCTGATCAAGAAGCATCAAGAAGAATTCTAGCAGATCAAGTGAAAGAAATTCTTGGAGATTTGTCAGAGAAGGAGCGTGAGATTTTGATGTTGAGACACGGGCTAGCGGATGGGATTCAACACACGTTGGAAGAGGTAGGAAAAATGTTTGGTGTTACTCGTGAGCGTATTAGACAAATTGAAGCTAAGGCACATGAGAAGATTAGACAGCATGATAAGGTGAATAGATTGAAGAATTACTAAAAATGGAACGAGGAATGCCCCGGCCGCCTAAAGCGGCCGGGGCATTGAGTTGAGACAGGAAGAGAGTTTGAGTTTCCTCACGTTCCAAACTCGACATTGTCAGGGAATGACCCATTGGCGTTGGTGTGGCCGAATGGGTTGATGTTGGCGCCGTTCGTCATATGTTCTCGTGTGCTGCCGTGAAGTCTTGTCTCAGCAAGGAGACTTTGTGCGCCTGCTGTCATGACGACACATCCTCCTCCTATTCCACCGCGAAAAGTTTTAAAAAGTCCTCTCGCCGCTCTTGGTGCCGCTGTCGCTGTTGAATTTTTTTTGCTCATGATCGCTTTGTATTTTAGAGGTTAAATCGGTATTCACAAAGACCATTGCCAGCACTCACTGACAAGCTTATCTTAAAAAGACCGATTTGTAATTACGATAACACAAGTAGATATCTATGTAAAATATAGATGTTTGAGTTTAAAATAATTTCTGAAATTTGTTATACGATTTAAACTGTTAATTTCTAATTCTCGCCTGAGACAGGAACCCTTGAACATTTGAAACTTTTTGTAACTGGACCTGATGTTACAAATGATTCAGGGTTAGTATCAAAATCATCTCCTTTAACTTTAGTTTCGCAAACAAGATTATGTTGGCCAATAGATACAGACTGGTCAGAGACCTCATCTGCGACTAACACACCATCCAATTTACATGTTGTATAATTATCTGGAAGAGTTGATGGTTTTACAACAGTTGACCAAGCTACAGAACATTTTGAAGTAGTATCATTTGCATAAGGCTTGTTAAATTTTACAGACAGCGTAAGTGTTGGACTACCACAACCTAGTAAAGCATATATGGGACTATTTTCTGTTTGAATACCAGGTAAAGAACACTTATCCCCATTACTGCATTTTGAAGAACATGTGTTTGTGTCAGCACAATAATTTAGACCTAAGGCACAGCTAGCTTTACATTGTTCTGTGGTGTTAGTTGAACTGGTGCATTCCCAGTTATAGATTGAATATGAGCTAAACGGATTAATTACAAATTTTGAACTAGTTTGACCAGCCACACAAAGGTTGGTCGATGTGCTTGTTAATCCTTGATCTAATGCTATTTCAGAAGGACCACAAACATTTGCATCGGGATTGTTACAAGTTGCGGAACATTGTTTAGTATCGGGACAATAAGTTAAACCTTGCCCGCATGTTGCAGAACAAGTGCTTGAAGCAGAGTTGTCCGATGTTGTACATTTCCAACTCCAAAGCTTTGATTTGGTGTCAAAACTAAAATTTGAAATATTAGACCCTTCTTTACATATAGTAGGTGAGTTGGCATCTAATCCTTGATCTAATGCTATTTCAGAAGGACCACAAACATTGAAATTAGTATTCTCATCAAGACATAGCCCTGCTCCACGTACGCAGACTTTTTGTGAAGCAACTCTATAGCCTTCATCGTAAGTACCACTTGAAGAATTTGTTGTCATAAATACAAAATCATATATTCCAGGAGTTGACGGCATTTTATAGGTTTTACTTTGAATGTAAAATGTTGGTATGTAAAACCAATGTCCATTTCCACTACTACTATAGTAACCATTGTCACTGAGCTGTGTAGCATTTCCAGTTTGACCAGAATTGGTCGATGTAAAAATTGTTAAATTTGAAATATTACCAATCCACAAGTGTTCTGGGCTTAACGGATGTTGATCCTTCACGCAACTCCCGGAAGAGCATGACCCCCTGGAATAAACACTGCATGTAGATCCTAAGGGACATTTACCAAGGCCCACGGTGTGCACATAAACAGGAGGAGCTGGCGGCGGATTTAATACAGATTGATAATATGCTATATCATGCTCCCACCAAGTATCAATTGGACCGTATGCTGAAAACGACCAAGGCTCGTTCGAGCATGCACCAAAAGTTGCATTAAATCTCAAAGTAAATTCTTCATTTGGAGCATATGATCCAACGTCATTGGGCAGAGGTGATGTTATTGAATTGATTGTAAAAGCTGAAGGTGAAGCAGTTGAGGAGTTTGACATTAAAATTGTAAAAGCACTAGTTTTTTGGTAAGTATATATACCAGCAATTAAAACAGCTAGAACAATAATAGCTATCAAAAATGCTTTATTTTTATTCTTTTTATATGCTAGTAGTAGAGCTAAAATAACTATACCAATCAATATATCCACTGAAAAAAGAATTTTCTCTGCTAAGGTTAAACCTCCTTTTTCTTTGGTAGGTAGTTGCACATTATACTTAGATAGGACTTTATCTCCTTCTTTCATAACGACTATAATTGAAAACTTGTCCACTGATTTATTTAATGTGATAGGTAATGTAACATCCCCGGTATTTTTTAGGTTTACCGTTGATTCACCGTTTCCTAAAACATTACCATCCTTATCTAGTAAGCTGACACTTATTACGGCTGTTGCATCTGATCCGATACTTGTTTCAGTGCTTGTCCCATTTAATAAATTGAAAGCTATTGGATTTCCTCCATATGATACTTTTACATTAACAGTGCTTCCTTTTTCACCACCTAAGACATCTGTGTTTGCATTAATAATCGTCCCAATATCACCCTTTGTGATGTATCTAAATGCAATAGGCTGTATCTGAGCTTCATTTGATTCGAAAGATAAAACACCTTCATATACTAGGGGATCTAAGTTGGTTGAAAGTCCAATGTTGTATTTACCGTTTGACTTGAGGGATATCGCATCCTGTGGAATTGAACTTATTGGTTTTGAGTTTGATGTTCTGTTGTATATCGTGAGGATAGGTTTAACTTCGTACGTTTTATCTAAATTTCCAACAGAAAAAGAGAGATGTAGATTATCGTTGGTCAAGACCGTTGGTCCAACTTGAAGGCTAAATTTATTATTATTAAGCATTAAATATGAATCTTTAATGTCGATTAAGGTTTTAGTAGATGTCCCAGTTACTGAAGGAATGGGAACAGAATCCTCTCCTTTGATGGTACCGTCGCTTGTGTAAGCTTGAACTGTCAACATCGCCTCACCAGCTGTTTCTTTTGGCAATTTATACTCAAAGGGTATGGTTTTTTTAGAGTGCGCTTCAAGATATAAATCTTTAAGTGGTATTGATTCACCTGAAAGAACTCCTTGTTTATCAGATTTAAAATAGATCGAAATTTTTATAAAAAGGTCTGATTGGGGTACATCAGCAGTATTGTAAATGTTGAAGTTGCCGTATACGGTATCTCCCATATTATAATTTACTTGGTTTGCAGTCTTTAGCTGGGTAACATATACATTTGCTTCTTGTGCATTAGCTACTAAAGACGAAGCAAGAAAAACAAAACATAATACAAGTAGTCTTTTTAACATAATTAATTAATTTAAAAATAAATAAACTGAATACCGATATTATATCACATCAAAACCTCTAAAACGGGTATTTATAGAAATTTTTTGTATTACTGCTATAATCTAGACATGGTAAATTCAAAGCAAATGCCGGCGCGCGGGAGCGCGCCGGCAGGGAATACGGCGTCTGATCAAATTCAAAACAAATTTGAAGAACGGTACGCCAAACTAAATAAACAACAGAAAAAAGCGGTGGATACCATTGAAGGTCCGCTTTTGGTTGTGGCTGGTCCTGGGTCTGGAAAAACAGAGATCTTGTCTTTGCGTGTTGCAAAAATTTTAAAGGAAACACAGGTCTTGCCTTCAAATATCTTGTGCATGACATTTACAGACGCGGCATCGTCTAATATGCGAGACCGTTTATCTAAGCTAATTGGTAATGAAGCTTATAGGGTTTCAATTCATACTTTTCACAGTTTTTGTATAAATATAATTCAAAGATATCCAGAATATTTTTACAAAGGAACACAATTTACATCCGCTGATTCTTTAACTCAAGTTAGAATTCTAGAAGAAATATTTAATAATATTCCTCAGGGAAATATGTTCAGGGATAGTTATCATGAGGAAAAAGGTTTTTCATATTTATCAGATGCCAAAAAAAGAATTGAGCATCTTAAAAAATCGGGAATTACTCCAGATGAATTCAGAAAGATAATCGCACATAATAAACGCTCAGTTAGACGCGCTGAGAAAATAATAATTCCTGCGCTTGAAGGAAGGCTAGGAAAAGATGCATTTGAATTGGTAAATAATACAGTAAAGGAACTTCAGAAAGAATCGGAAAAAGAAAACAAGGAAGATCCATTTCCAAGAGAGGATTCAATGTTTTTGCCGGTGTTGGCATCCTACGCTGTCTCCCTACAGTCTGCGTTTATTGATGCAATGGAGGATGAAGGAAAGAACGCTCAAATTTCTCTTTGGAAAGCCAAATATATCAAAACTAGAGATGACGGCACAAAAACGCTTCGGGAAATTTTGGACGAAGAGAAGATTGATGTTTTGGCCGATGTTTATGACCTCTACAGAAAGAGAATGACAAATAAGGCTTTTTTTGATTTTGACGATATGATTCTTGACGCCATCGAGTCAATTGAAAAACATCCACGTCTTAAGTTTGAGCTACAAGAACAATATCAATATATTTTGATAGACGAGTTTCAAGATACAAACAATGCGCAGATGAGACTCGTTAATTTAATATTAAACGCTCCAGTAAATGAAGGGAGACCAAATGTCATGGTTGTTGGCGATGATGATCAGGCTGTCTATAAATTTCAAGGTGCGGAACTTTCTAATATTTTAAATTTTAGAAGAATGTTTGTCGATGTAGAGACTGTTACAATGACTGATAACTACAGATCAACTCAAGACATATTAGATATTGCAACTCATATAATTAGAAAAGGACACGGCCGTCTTGAGGACCTTTCTCCTGAATTGGAAAAAAGTTTGAAATCTTTAAATAAAGAATTAGGTGGAGGGGAAATAATTCACAAAAAATTTGATACGATTTTACATGAATCACATTATGTTTCAAGAAAGATAAAAGAGTTAATTGATAATGGAACAAACCCTGAAGATATTGCTGTCATCTCAAGAAAGCATGACAGTTTGGAAAATCTGGTTCCATATTTAAAGGGTGCAAATGTTCCAATCAGATATCAGCGCGAACAAAATGTTTTTCTTGAGCCACACATAATGCAACTCATTATAATTTCAAGATTTATTACCAGTCTCTCTAGGAAAGATACAATTGAGGCAGATAGTTACTTGCCACAAATTTTGAGTTTCCCTTTTTGGCAATTAGGAAGACAGACTGTCTGGGAAATTTCCAAGGTCGCATATGATAGTAGAAAACCATGGCTAGAAATAATGTTAGAATGGAAGGGTGGTGACGGAGAAAATAATGCAGGCGTAAAAGATAAAAATGCGCAAAAGGTTTCAGAGATTGCACACTTTCTGATTGATGTTGCAAATAAATCTTTACATGAACCGCTGGAAAAAGTTTTGGATATAATAATTGGCGCACACGTCGCCCTTGTTTCTGAAAGTGAAGATGATGATGCCGGCGCCGAGAATGAGTACGGTGGCGCCGCAGGCGACAAAAAAAGCGAGCTCGGCGCCGGCGCACAAATCGCATCACCATTTAAAGACTTTTACTTCAACAAAGAAAAGTTTGAACACTCAAGAACAGAATACCTATCTTTTCTTTCCAGTCTTCGAGTTTTCATCAGAGCTCTTCGTGATTACGTTGGAGAGCGGGCACTGAATGATGATTCATTGGGGGTGGAAAACGCCGCAAACGATGTCAGTTATCATTATCTGACACTGGAAGATTTGATAAATTTTGTTGACCTTAGACAAAAAAACAATTTACCACTTAACGATGAAAGTCCTTTTGCCAGCGGCGAGAATGCTGTGAATTTACTATCTGCACACGGTGCAAAAGGTCTGGAGTTTGATACAGTTTTTGTCCTATCGTGTCAGGATAATATCTGGGCGGGGCGTGGAATGAATAATAAAATATCCTTTCCAATAAACTTACCGATTCAGCCAGCGGGAGATGATGAAACAGATCAACTTAGATTATTTTACGTTGCGCTAACTCGAGCAAAAAAACACTTGTACTTAACATCGTATAAAATTGCGGAAACGGGAAAGGAATCTTCGCTCCTAAGATTCCTGCTTCCTTCAAACGATTTTGATTACAAAAAGTCACCTGCCATCTTGGAAAAATTGTATAACCCTGCTGATCAGTCAATTGATGATAATGGTCCAGAAACACACGAGCTTCTAACGGCATCATGGTTACTTTATAATACGCCTCCATTTTTTGGCGAAGAAATAGAGCTGCTCAAAATTCCACTCAAAGATTACAAGCTTTCAGTAACTCACTTAAACAACTTTTTGAATGTAAAAAACGGTGGGCCACAAACTTTCTTGGAACAAAATTTACTAAGATTCCCGCAGGCAAAAACTTTGGTTAGCTCCTACGGATCAGCAATTCACAAGGCAATAGAAAGGCTAATCGTCTCTAAAAAAATGGGTGGAGATGAGGGCGATGTTGAAGATGGTGGCGAAGATGGTGTTGGTGAAGACGGCTCGGAGGTGGAAAAATCTGCGCTGAAGACAGAAAAACAAAAGCTAATACAATGGTTTGAGACAGCCTTAAGAAAAGAAAGAATGTCTAAAAAAGACTATGAATATTACAGAGCAAAAGGTGAAGAATCATTATCCGCTTTTTATAATCAGAAAAAAGAGGATTTTAATGGCGATGACCTATCTGAAGTTGATTTTAGAAACGAAGGTGTCGTTGTCACAGATGAGAAAAATAGGACGGCGCATCTGACTGGAAAAATCGATAAAATATTTAAGAATGAAAATCATGAATATGAAGTTGTCGATTTCAAAACTGGTAAGCCAGAATTCAGCTGGCAAGCAAGTGAAGAAGATAAAAAGATAAAGTTAAATAATTACAAGCGTCAGTTAATTTTCTATAAGTTGCTTATGGAAAATTCTGCGCGGTATAAAAATAGTAAAGTCTCCCGTGGGGTTTTGCAGTTTGTTGAGCCTGTGAAAGAGACAACAGAGAGGGGGATAGTAAAAGAGAAAATAATAAGTCTCGATTTGGATTTGAAAGATATTTCTGACGATGAATACAATGAGTATGATAGACTTAAAAGACTCGTTTGTATTGTTTATGACAAAATAATGAATCTAGATTTTCCCGATGTAAAATCATATGATCCGAGTTTGAAGGGAATTAAAGAATTTGAAGATTGGTTGTTGGAGGAAAATTAAAAAACACGTTCTCTTTATGAATTGTAAATTTTTGTTATAAACGAAAATCCGGTCACCCTTTTATCAGATGGGGTGACCGGACGGCTGTTGTGCCTGTTATTTTGATGACGAGAACGGACGGTTGTCTGCGCATGCGCGCTCATACAGTCCTTCGAAGGCAAGGAAGTAGCCCTCGCTGCCTTCTCTCGCCTGGGCGAGTACGACCGCGAATTCTTCCGCCGTCTCGGCTGTCCTTGCCGACTCTTCAATGAGGTGATCCCACCTTCGTTCGGCCAAGGCTCGCCGGATGCCTTCTTTTGGTGCTTTTTCATAGCATCGTTTCAGGGCAGTAGCCGTTGTTGATTCCATGATTTCCACGATGTCTGAGACAACATGGGTCGGCAACTCAAGTAGTTGGACCAATTGGTTGACGATTCTTTCTTCACTCTTTTTCATGTGCTGTTTTCTGGTTTTTTGTTCGAATTTGTTCAATGACTCCAATCTCCACAATCAGAATCCAGACCATATAATTACACACAGATAGATTAATGTCAAATAAATCAGATTTAATTTAGTTGACATATAATGGCTGTAGTTGTATTTTATATATGGACGAATTTGCCAATAAGGGCCAATTTATCCAATATAGCTCAAACCCCCCAAATATATGGAATTCAGATCAATCGGAGTTATTGTTGGCGCCCAAAATTCTAGCGCCGGCTCCTTAGCAGAAAGCCACTACTCAGCCAAGGCTTTGTTCCTGCTGAGGATGGGCCTCAAGAGTTGTGGCGCCAGCATCCGCGCCAACACCAGAAATGCTAAAAGCGATGCTGATATCGCTGTGAAGGATGAAATGTATGCTCAAGAACCCGATCACTGATCGGACGACATCGTCATTTTGCAATCAGCACAATAGCCCGCGCGTCTTCGACGCGCGGGCTATGCTCTTTCAAATATTTTACAATCGAAAAACTATTTAACAGAATCAACCATCTTCTGAAGCTCAGACTTTTGAACCGCACCTTGAACATAAGTTGACCCATTTGGTCCAACAAAAATTACCGTTGGAGTAGCATAAATGCTCAACGCTGAAGCATCTGCAGAATCAGACTCTATCGTTGCTAAGTAAGCAGGATTAGTAGACTCGGTTTTTAACTTTTCAAAATCAATACCAACCTGCTTTGCATATTTTTCAAAGAAGGGAACATAATCTACACCAACTTTATCCCACTCTTGCTGATTTAGAAAAACAGCACTAGCAAATTCTTTAAACTTTCCTTGTGCAACAGAGGCATAAACCATTTTAGCCTCATCCTTTGATTGCGCGTGAATCGGAACAGTTCTGTAAACGTATTTTATACTTGGATTCTCTTTCAATAATTTTTCCATCTCAGGCTCAAGAGTAGAACATGCAGGACATGCGTAGTCAGCAAACTCTACAATTGTTACCGATGAAGTACTCAAGCTTGAATCCTTAGCCAAAGAGACAACACCATTTTCCATAACAGGATTTCCAGCTTTAATAAGAAGCTCCGCTTTTAGAACTGGCTTTGGAATACCAGTTTGCCCACCATTTTTGGCAGAAATATATAATCCACCACCAACAACCAATATGGTTATTACGGCAATCACACTGATAAATTTTATTTCACTATTCATGTATTTTAAATTATAAATTAATTAATATATAGCCACTATAATAGCATCTTTTTATACTTTTTACGATAAAAAAACCGCCCGCGAGCGAGAGGGTGGACCTCTGCTGCGGGGGCTTTGATGTCGTCTGAAAACCTTCGTCAAAATAAGGCGAGGCCTGAAACGAGCTTGTTTTTGGCCGTCAAGAACTCCATGGAGCGCATCTGGGAAGAAAATCCCCGACAACGTCCATGATCTCATCGGTGAAATTAGGATTATTGATAGAAAACGTCTCAAGGTATGGGTCTGACCCGGATTCTTTTGTGAGAAGTAAATCTGCACAGCCCGAGGTAAACAAGATGAACGGGATTGGGTTGCCCTTAAGCGTATAATACCGATGAAAGTATTCGTACAAGATTCTTCCCGTGCAGAGCCCGCCACAAGTCTCCTTGTCCTGAAAGAGGCCTCCATGAGGAATCCAAAAATCAGCAATGATCATGTTCGGTTGCCGTTCTTTGTCAGGATGAAACAGATCGGCGACTTGTCGAGCATCTTGGCAGTGAACAACATTCAGATAATCCTCTTTGGCAAGCCTTTCGGTCAGGGAGACCAGAAGAGAATTTTCTCCATGAACAAACGCGACGATCGGCTTGTCTGAAGCTTTGGTTGGCTTGTCCGGTTTGTCCGGTTTGGCCGGATTGTCCGGCGCCTTGTCTTCTGCGTGCGGCACAATGTCGGCAGATCCATTTTCCTTTGAAACATTCTTTGGTCGTTTTGCAAATGTTGTTGGCATATCGGTTGTTTCTAATTTGTTCGATTTTGGTTTGGTGTTTGGTCGAATGAAAACTGGACCACAATAGAATTACCTAGTCCATAATAACAATATCACTTGTTTAAATCGGAGTCTAGGATTTAAACAGGGGTCTAAACTCTCATCGAATAACCTCACATACATACTGCACTCATTTGCAAAAAAACTTTAAAGTATTAATATGTATTTAAATGTAGTTCTTTGTCTTGAGTTGGATATAGAAATGATTTCACAATCAAATTGATAGACCACGCTAACAAAATAGATTGCGGATCAAACTGTATCTAACCCCAACCACCAATTCCATGAAAACATTGTTTGAGATTTTACCAGGAATAAATGCCGTCATATTCTTCGCTGCATTTTTTATTGTACTCAGTTTCTTCAGGAAGTATCTGATCCCTGCCGCCTCGATTTTTACGCTGTCGACCATCGTACTGATCTTCCTGTGGTTTATCGTCTTCTCTGATATCGGTCAACGCGCCTATGGCAATGATCTGTTTTTCAAGGAAGGTATTATGCCACTCGAAAAACAATTCTGCATCACAGGCTTCTTCGGATTCTTTTGCGCCGCCATGCTCAATGTTATAAATGTTTTCGGAGTGTGGATTGACCGACGTACCCCAAAGAAGAATTCAAGATGTGACGAGGACAGTTTGTCTGATTGAAATTCCTCACGCACTCCTGCTTGGAAATTCGTCTTTTGACGGATCAAGGACTCGGAACCGTACAGCTGGTCTGTGCGGTTTTCCTTTGATCTGTGTTTTGCATATTTTGGTAATTCATTGTAAAGTATCTTTAGATTTTTAGGGCTTTTCTGATGGGGAAGTTGCTCTTGTTTTAAATCTTTTTTGATAGCTTTGTTTGAGTTCAGATATGATCTCATAATCTAATTGTTGGCGAGTGCCAATGGATTACGAATTGTGGATCTACCTGTATTCAACCCAAAATTGTCATGTTCCATAAATTTACAGCTGAAGATGTCGCCTTCCTCAACCTCTTCGTGTTCAACAACGCATTCTTCGTGATGTTCCTGTTGAACTTCGTCATTGTCATCACTGCTTCATACAAATACTGGGAGTTCAAGTTCCTGACATTCCGGCAAGCGTTCTTGGTGATAACGGCCGTCATTCTGACCACCTGCTGGATCTGCCTTCTTGGCCACTGGCTTTTGGGCATGAACAGGCAGGAGTTGCTTTCGTATTTCACCTGCCTCTACATCATGGCTCCCCTCACAGGGATTGCCGTATGTCAGAACAGACACTTTGCCAGTCCAAGTTCGGCGGATGAGCCGGACCCACTGAAGTGGTAGGGGAGTTTTGTTTGATCAGCCGCCGCGCACAGAAGTGCGCGGCGGTTTTAAAATCCCAGCATAATACCCAGCCACAAAAGACAAAGTCGCAAAAGACAAAAAACCAGACAAAGAGAAAACCCCACCAACTCCAGAATGGAGCAGCGGGGCTCTCTGGGGTTGGTGGGGTTGGGGTGTGTGTTGCGGGGGCAAGGTCAGTGATTTGCAGCTAGTTGCAGATTCCTCCGCTTAAGCGCTTTCCTGGCAGTATGTTCCGCTGTATCGGGGTCGCGGAATTTTTCCCGCCCCGTTGTCTTTACTGGGAATTTCTTTTCGAGCGCCCTGAGTATATCCCGTGTCAGGTGTGAAGTGACAAGGATAACCTGTAGTCCAGCTCTTTCTTCCTTTACGCTTTCAAGCTGTTCTTTTTCAAGCACATCGTGCGTGAAGAGAATGACCTTCAAGCCTTTATGGGTGGCTCGCAGGTATTTATACAGCACCACACCAGGATTGTCCTCGATGACTTTCTCCGTCGTTTGAGCCTCTGAGAGGAGGTCAAAATGAGGATTGTAAATCATCGTGTCACTGATTAGCACCGTTGGGCGCTCTTCGGTGACAGGTGTGCTGAACAACTCGATGGCATCAACCGCACTTCTGCAGTGTCTGACATCAAAGCCTGCATCTTCCAAGGCGTTAATCGTCGGAGCGGAAACAGACAAGTGGCGACTTACAAAGGCCACGACTCTCGTATTCTTTGACGGGTTCATTAATTTTGATTGTGTTCGGTTGTATTCTGAATTTCTGGACTACATTAGGAACGTCCCTAGTCCAAAAACAATAGTACCACAGATAATTAGATTGTCCATATAATTTGCCGTAAGTTTAATAGGTGGGTGTAATACTTGATAGGGTAGATGGACAAAGTTGTATCTAAGCGTAAAATTAATTGAGGTTTTATATCGTAAAAGGTATAAATAAAATAGATCTTTAATAGATAGTTGAATTCAGAAAAGATCTCAGAATCGCTGGCGGGTGCCGGATAAGATTGTGAGTCAGACTGTATTCAACATACAACATCAATGAAAAATTCAGCTTTGGTTTACTTGTACATCACTGTGACCCTCTTTCATGTCGCTGTTTTCTTTTTCTCCGCAACACTTGCTCTTAGATTTAAGCACAGCAAAGGGTTTCGTAAGCTTTGGATCTTTATCATTTCAATTCTTCCGATTCTTCTATTTCTATGCTTTACTCTCGCGTCTGCATTACTTGGCGGTTTAAGTCTTTGCCTGATTGCTGTCAGCTTGATAGCTGTGGTACTTGCTGGCTTCGAGCTTGGTCTTTGTAAGTTCAGATGATGCGGTGGTATGAAGAAAATCACAAAAGACTGATTGCACATCAATGCCTCAGTTTTCAAAACCGCAGTAGGTTTAGGCCTCTGCGGTTTTCTGCTTTGTAGAATTATTAAATTATTTACGAATTGTTTTTCTCCTCTTCCTCCGCTAGAAGTTCACAATACTTTTCAATACCTGCGATGATCTTGGCGGAGGTGGTGTACCAGTGGGTGGTGATTAGGAGGATTTATTGTAATTAAGTGGAATATTGACTGTAAAAATTGTGCCTTTTTGACTATCACTTTCAACTTCAATCTCACCATTGAAATATTTTTTTAGAATATGCTTTGTAGCAGATAATCCTATTCCACACCCATGTTCTTTTTTTGTTGTATAAAAAGGATCAAATATGTTATCCATAATACTTTTGTCCATACCGATTCCATTATCCACAACATTAATAATTAGATTATCTAAATTTTGCCTAGTCTTTATCAAGACAAAGCAACGTTCTTTTTTATCAGAAAAGATTGGGTTAAGAGCACGATCGTGAGAATCTATGCCGTTTGATACAAGATTCATGATGATGTGGGAAAAAAGTGTTTGCGATCCATATATCTTCATCGTTTTATAATTATCCTCTAATAAGACACTCACTCTGTTTTTATCTGATTTATATTTTAATATACCTATTACTGACAGTATTTCATCCTTAGGGTCAAAAAAAGTGTAGATATTGTCAAGTTTTATATACTTCTTTGATTGGCTAATTAAAGTTTCTATTTTTTTTATAGATGGAATTAATTGATTTATTAAATCCTTAGCCTCCTTTATTTTAAACGCTTGCAGATTCAAATTAATGTTTGTTAAAGGATTGATTATGTCATGGAATAATCCAGAGGAGATTCTTCCGAATTCAACCATTCTATACATAGAGTTTATTTTGTCTATTTGCATTTTTTTGATTTCTTCTGTCCTGTCCGATACTTTCTTTTCAAGACTATCTTTTTCTATCTGTAGTTTTATTTCGGCTTCCCTTGATCTTCTTAATGATTTTTCAAGCTGGTCGTTGCTTAACCAAGAAAATAAAGAAGCAAATATCAACAAGGAAGAATATTCTATTACGTCATACTTATTAAATGAGTTATTTTTCCAATTGTGATCTACTTTTAAAAAGACACCATCTTCCATATAATTAAATAAACCTAAATGAATGGATAATATGATTGCGCACGTCAGTCCAGCTTTAGAGTTTATTAATATACCTGATATTAATACAGTAATAAATAAGGCAATTAATACTGTCGGCAGGTCTGCACCCCAGTGAGCTGATCCGTAAAATACACAAGTATAAATTAATAATAATATAATGACACTGCCAAGTGTAACTCTTCCGTTATTGGACAGTAAAAAAGAAAATAAACTTACAATAATAAATAAAATAAGGATAATTGCTGGTACGCCCATATAGTTTGCCCCTTTCATCAATGAAGATTGGATGGATAGTATTAGTAATATAAGTAAAAACGTCGCTATTCCTAGTGATAGTATGTTTAAAATAAACTTTTTTCTCAGAGTGTCTTCGTGAATAACTTTTTTAGTAAATATTAAAAATCTTACAAAATTATAAAACTCTCTTATTTTTTTTGATGTATATCTTAGAATTGACATAGATTTGTGACTTGGTTTTTGGTTGCTAATCAAAACTGATTTATTTTTAATACACAAAGTTTACTTTATTATTGATTTAAATCAATAAACTATCTGCTATTCTTTTTTGCATATAATTCAGATTATTAAGTTGTATATTTATCAATATTATTGATGAATTATACAGCTCAATATCTAAATCCAAGAAACTATCTACAAAAATTTGAAACATCGGAATACTCGACAGTATTCCGATGTTAATTATAAAGTATTGAATTCATTATTTATATAAAAAAAATATAAAGAAAAGCCGAAGATTTTCTTTATTCTTATTTAAGGTTTATTTAATCTATAACCACGTCCATTTATTGTATATATCATCCTTTTGTCTTTTGACTCAATCTTTTTTCTCAAATTTCTAATATGGGTCTCTATAGTATTCGTAAAAGGGCTCGCATCTCTATCCCATACTTCTTCTAAAATTCTTCCTCTTGTAATAATTCTTCCTTCATTTCTGGCAAAACAACTTAATAGCATATACTCTCTCCTTGTTAAATAAAGATCGTGGCCGTCTTTTGTGACAGTTTGAGTATTTGTGTCTATAACAATATCGTCTAAGACCATAACATCTTCTAGGATTTCGTACGGCCTTTTCGTTAAGACGTTTATTCTTGCAATAAGCTCCTCCATATTAAAAGGCTTTGTGATGTAATCATCAGCTCCAATTTTAAGCATTGCAATCTTATCGGGTATTTCTGATTGTGTCGAAACAACAAGAATGGGACAAGTTATTCCCTCGGCTCTAATTTCCTTACATACTGTCACACCATCTTTTTCTGGTAGAACTAAATCCAATAATATTATCTTATATTTATTAGTCCTTGCTATGTAAGACCCGCTTTTACCATCATGTACCATATCGACATTAAAGCAGCATGCTTCCAAAGACCTCTTTATTGTTTGAGCTAAAAATATATCATCTTCTATAATAAGTATTTTCATCTTCTAAAAAATTAAAATTATAATACTAGTATTAACGCATATTTAATATTAACAAAACATAAAGAAAAAGCATCGAATGTTAACAAACTTGTGGATAACCACCCCGATAATACATAAACTTGTCCCAAAAACTCACCTTGCACCCTAACCCATCTACCCTTATAATCTCACCATGACCTCATCCATCGTAAAACTTATAATCTTCGTTCCTTTAACTCACACTAACATCGTACGCGAAGCGATGGGGAAGGCGGGAGCAGGGAAGATTGGCAATTATACTTATTGCACTTTTTCATCGCGTGGCATTGGTAGATTTAAGGGAGAACTTGGATCTAATCCGTATATTGGTGAAGTTGGAAAGATTGAAGAAGTAGAAGAGGAGAGAATAGAAACTGTTTGCTCAAGAGAAAATCTTCAAGCTGTAATTTCTGCGGTTAAAGTGGTACATCCATATGAAGAGATGGCATTTGATGTCTATCCGTTGGTGACGCTCTAAAATTAAGAGATTTTCTTGATATATAATATCCTTTACTTCTCCCACCCATGAGGTATGCTTTGGTCTAGAGTCGGTCTTTGTAATATGAATCGACCAACCCCCTCAACGGAGAAACTAGAATAAAAACAACCAAACCATAGAGAACCAACACCATGTCTGAAACCATGTTTAGAGAATTGTTTCCACTTGAAGACCCAAAATTTACCGCAAATGAGATGGCGACCATCGACAACAACCTGAGGCAACTCAAGCGTTGGTTGTGTATGGAAAACCAAGATCATCACCTTGGCTTGGCCATGTTCAGAGCTCTGCTTAGCGGAGACGAGGACGACTTTGCCAAGTACGCCCCGGGCTTCTTTTTCAGCGGCAGGCACGTCAATACCTACCCATCGATTCCAACGGTGAAAGGCGCTTTGACTGTTCGGGTGAAAGAGTCTGAACCTCTGCAGCTGCCTTCCTGGGCTTCACATTGCGTTTTTCAAGGTATTTATCGCCCTCGTGCTATTGACTTGATGGCCCTTTACGAAACCTCAAGGATGCACAAGGATTACAACGACGTCACGGGAAGACCGACGACAGGGCATGAAGTCCTAAGCGGCCTTATCCAAGAATACGAGCCTGAAAACGATAACCCGTCAAAGGTCTACATCGCTGATCGGAACGACAAAATCCACGGCTGTCATGGGATAGGGACACTCCTGTATCTCAAGCGGAACAAGTTGAATCTTCCTCAAATCTTCTTGCTTTGGGCGAAAGACAAAACCTTGTGCGCTCCGGCGAATGCTTGCAGAAACTCGGAAGATGGACGGATTTACATCCCGTTCTGCTTCATGAGCGATGATCTATCGCATCCTATCAGATGGCAACCTGTTGGAGATCAGCACTTTCCCTCCACAATTGTGATGCTTGCCGCCGTAAAGGAGTAGTAATCGCAGAAGAAAGAGAGAAGGGAAGGACGTATTCATTCACATGCAATTAACCACAACCCGTTATGAGAGCCCGTCGCTCTTGTGGCGGGTTTCTCTTTGTGTTTTTTACGAATTTTAGATATTCAAATTACGCCACATTTTTTAGCTTTTGTATGGTGTCTGACCCCTAAAAAAGTAGTATTCTTCATATTAGAGATCTTTGGAAAACACATGGCAGCAGCCGACCCAGGAACTCACTCATTCAAACAACCAACACCAACTTAGTGAAAACAACAGAAATCAAGAGAGATCTATTGCCCGCCTGGTACACCATATCGTACAAGGACGGGGGTGTAGTGCTCGAGGTTCATCCTTTGGCACTTCTGTATCTGCAGGATAAGGCATGGTCAAATTCTCCGGCCCTGATTCGGATCAAGAAGCGTTACGGGTTATCAAACTTCGTCCCACCTCAAGATGGGGACTGGGGCTTTGACGGCGAAATCAAACGGACTAATTCAGTTCATTATGGCTGGATTGCTTGGAATATCAAATTTCCAAAGCTTTCTGGTTTGGATGAACTGGGGCCCTTGTCTTGTTTGCAAACTGTTCTCCGACTGCTTTTTAATTCGCTTCATCTTTTTGATAGCATCACCACTTGCTCCTTCGCACAGCTTATGGTTCTCAAGGATTTTGAGTCGCCGATGAGCGAAGGATGCAATTCTGGTCTAGCAAGAATCACCGCCACCCTAGGCCCTCGGGCTATTGGGTGGATTTCAAGGCGGCCTCATTACGAAAGGATTCATCCTGTGATTGAGGCGATGGAGAATGTCTACTGTGAAATGGGTTTTGAATTGCCAGAACCAATGTTTGATCAGTTCGATGCGTTCTGCTTAAAATCGAGGGAAATCGTTCTTCAAGCCCCTGGCGTCGATAACAGACTTCGGGAAAGGGATTTGGATTGGGATTCTCCGTTTGTGGGTTATGACATTCACGCTCCAAATTCCAGTGCTCCTCAGTATCAACTTTGCTTCTTCGCAGGATTAGCGGCGTGGTACGATTTGATGCTCGAGGAACTTTATGGGGAATTGTGAGACGGTTTCGGCGATGGCGCCGGCGGG
>CAIJKW010000032.1 GCA_903821355.1 uncultured bacterium
ACTTGAGAACGACGTTAGACAAATACACAATCCTGAACTGACTGCTCAGTGGGAACTCTTTGTAGGTAACAAAGACCCAAAGAAAGCTGAACAAGCTGCAACTGACTTGATGTTGATCTTGGCTGATGGGACGGTGAAGTAATTCTGATTCTTTGGAATCTGAATTACAGTGGTGGCTGTAGGACACAGATAAACAGAATACAAAAACAAAAAACTCATGCGAGGCATGAGTTTTTTGTTGCACCAGATTATTTTATGAGCAGTCTATACATTTTTCTATCGTTTTACTAAGCAAGCATTCTAGTATATCTAACCCCAACCAATAGAATCAAAGCCAAAATTATCCAAGAATATTGTATTCCTAATATGTATATTGATAGCCCTGCAATAATAGGAACTATCAAGAATGACATGTTTTTTGTCATTCTGAAAAGACTAATATATCCAGCGTTTGTAGATTTTACATGTTTGAAAAAATAAGTTTCAGTCGACACTTCAACAATACTTGCTCCAATTCTAGAAACAAAAAGAATCGTTGCCCAAAGAACTAGACTCTTATCTGTTATGAAAGGCAACAGCGCAACAGAGGCTGCCATAATTAGGAAACCAAATATCAATAGCATTTTCTCGTCGTGTTTTTGGTCTTCAATTTTTCCAATCGGTATTTGAAATATTATAAAAGGAAGTAAGGTTATACTTAAGATTATACCAATTTCTTCCCATCCAAAACCAATATTTTTCATCAGATAAAGTGGCATATATATGACCATCCAGCAGTAGAAGAAGCTAAGTAGGAAGTGGTCGATGAATACATCGTAAACACTTTTAGAATTTAGAAAATGAGAGACCGTTTTGTTGATATCGATTTTTGGATACTCAGGATCTTTAAATTTCCAAAAGTTTATAAGGATTATGAGCAAGAATGGTATTAGAAATAGGGCAGACATCAAATAAATTTTCCAGTAGTCTGTGTTGGTAGCTAAAACAAGACCAACAATTATAGGTGTTATAATTGGGGATAAATTATACATTGTCAGATACATTCCTCTAACACTTCCAACATAATTTGCTTCCGTACTTTGTTCTAGAAATATATCTAAGCAATAGAAAATTATAGGACCGATACCCTGCTGAATTATAAACAGTAGGATAACAATAAAATTCCATGGGATACAAGCTATACCAAGAAGAACGGCAAGCTCCAAGGTCGTCAGCATCATGATCAGTTTGAAATTTCCTCTTTTTCTAAGATACCTAGGGACGAGAAGAAAGGTTGCGATGTTAACAATGGCGCCAATTATATAAACCAAACCCATTTGTGTCGATGTCAGAAACCCAGAAAGAAAACTTGAGTTAATGAAATAAATTAAATAAGTATGGAATGATAACAAAAGAACCGAAACAAGTATTACAAGCAAGACGTTTAGTGTCTTAATTTTATTTACGATTGAACCCATACATATATTTTAGCATACATGGGGTCAGGTACCAATTCTTACACTTTCTTATGTTGTAATTTTATAGCTAGACGCAAATTACTACCGGTATGATGATAGGCTTCTTGGCTGTCTGTTGAAATAGGAATTTTCCAAGTTCTTCTGAGACAACATCTTTAACATAATCAATGTTGATAGGATGATTTCCTTGAGTTATGTGTTCGATGCAGTTCTTAACAAGATACCTTGTCTCTCTAAGTAGCTCTTGTGATTCACGCAAGTAAACAGAACCTCTTGAAATAATATCAGGAGACTTCTTAAGTTTTCCTGTTGAAGCGTTAACCAAGGCAATTACCACGAAGATTCCATCTTGAGAAAGAATTTGTCTATCACGAATCACAACGTCTTGTATATCGCCAATAGTAAAACCATCAACCATAACTGTGTTGTTAGGTGCTTTAGTAGAAAGTCTAACTATTTTTTCACCACCATTTTGTATTTCTATAACAGTACCGTCATCTGGAACAATCACGTTCTCCTTAGGAACGCCTAATTGCTCAGCTAATTCCGCGTGCAATTTAAGCATGTAGTGATGTCCGTGAATTGGAATGAAGAATTTTGGACGAAGTTTTCTATGTAGCCACTCAATTTCACCTCTATTTCCGTGTCCCGTTGAGTGAATATAAACATCAGAAGTTCTATAGTGAACAATTCTAGCGCCTAATCTAGCGATATTATCCTTAAGCTTTTGGACAGCTTTTTCATTTCCAGGAATAATAGATGAAGAAAGAACAACTGTGTCGCGTTCATTTATTCTGAAATTTTTAATACTGTTTGTTGACGCACGCATCAAAAAGGCAAATTCATCTCCTTGCGCACCTGTAGCAAGTACAACAATTTTATCAGGTGGATATTGATCAATCTCAGCACCACTAATAATTGTACCTGGGCTAATTTTTAACATTCCTGCTTGAATTGCAATATCAATATTGTTCTTCATGCTTCTTCCTTCGATAATCAATTTCTTTCCAAATTTTTCACAGGCCATAATAACATGTGCAATACGATGAAAGTGAGAAGCAAACATTCCCATAATCAATCTTCCTTTTGTTGCTCTAATTATTTCTTCTAGGTTTTCATGAACAATATAATCAGGAGTAGAGAATCCTGGGTTTTCAATGTTTGTCGATTCACCCATGAAAAGCAAAACATTTTTTCCATCGAAAAGATCATAGTTCTTCTCTTCCTCAGGAGTAACAACTTCATTCCTGTGATCCAATTTGAAGTCTCCAGGGTTTACGATCATTCCATATGGAGTGTCGATGATAACACCCATTGAATCTGGAATACTGTGATTAACACCAAAGAATCTAACGCTCATATTTCCAAGTTTTACAGACTCTCTGTCTCTTTCGACTATTTTATAATCAACTGGTGGAAGATGAGGAAATTCCGCTTGACGTTTCTTAATCATCAGGGATGTTAAGTTTCTAGTGTAAAGTGGGGGATTACCAATTCTATCCATGATGAAAGGAAGACCTCCGATGTGGTCTAAGTGACCGTGAGTAATGATTATCGCTCTAATCTTATCTTTTCTCTCTTCTAGATATTTTGTGTTAGGTAAAATATAGTCAATTCCTGGTGTATCAGTATCTTTGAATTTAAAACCAGCATCAATAATTACGATATCATTGCCGATCTCAATCAATGACATGTTCATTCCAATTTCCTCAACTCCTCCCAATGGAATAATTCTGATATTTTCTCCAACTGGTGGAATATGCAAACTCTCAGGTGCCTTTTGAACATCGGATGCGTTTGCAACAGTTCTTTTTGTTGGGTCAGCTTTTTTGTGTCTGTTGATTTGTCCAGGTCTTCTTTTTACAGGACCTCTTTGTGCTGTCATTTGATTTCCACCAGCTCCGGCTCCAGCTCCATCTTGTTGGTTTCTAGGGTCTGCTCCTTGTGCATTGCTTTGTGGGGATCTAGGATCTCTATTTTGATCTCTATTGTAAGAAGTGGGAGCTGAACTTCTATAATTACCACCCACGTGACCTTGTGCGCTTCTGTTTGTTTGCATAGGCATCGATGGTCTAGAAGAAGTAGTTGCTGCTACACTCCCTGTTCCAACAGCTCGCTCTATTGCTTTATCAAGACTACTGTCTTTGCTGGTTTGACTCACATCTATATTCTTATCAGTGGCATTTATGACCTGCTGAAAAGGTTTTACTATTTGTGGCCTTGTGTTGTATGTGTTTCTGTAATTCATTTTTTTATATTATTTTTTATATTATTTGTTTTTTGTATAGTCTGTGTATTTTTGTATTTTTTTTGTGTTTTCGTTATTATCTATTCTTTTGTATTCGTATTTGTCGTTTCCTTTTTGACCAGGAATTTCCAAATATTTTCCGTATCGATGTACCATTCGTTCACATTGGCAAATCTTTCCGCTGGGTGATTTATGTTTTCTACCTTTATATTTTTTGCTCTGCCAGATGTCAGATAAATATAGTCTGGTGAATAAAGGAATACAGCTGGGATGTCTTTATTAATTTCTGCTTCAATGCTGGTATAGGCATCTAGTCTTGCTGAATCGTCCGTGCTACTTCTTGCGGTATCTAGTAGTTTATCTACTTTTAAATTTGCATAAAGTGCGAGATTTAATCCAGGATCATTTCTTTGCGAAGAGTGCCAAAACGGGTACAAGTCCAAGTCTCTGTCTATAATATTTCCAAAAAGTAGCGCGCTATATTTACGAGGTCTTATTATTTTTTGATTTAAATCTGCTGGGTCAAATATTTCTATATCAACTTTTGCTCCAATCTTTGCCCAAGTATCTCTAAGTTCTTCCGCCGTCTTTTTTAATTCTGGAATATTTGATGTTGATAAAGAGAAGGTGAGCGTCTGTGTACTAGAGGTTTTACCACTCTTTGTTGTCTTAACCATTATGTTTTGATCATTCATCTTCCATCCAGCATCAGTCAATATCTTTTTGGCTTTCTCTATATTGTCTGTGCTTGTTGCGTTGGTACTTGCTTCATCTGCTGTTTTTTCTAAATCAGTCTGTTGACTAAATGGAATAGGTCCTACTGCGGGAGTTGCAAAGCCGTTAAAAACATCGTCAATAAGAGTATTTCTATTAATAGCGCTGTTAAGAGCAAGCCTCACTTCTTTGTTTAACAAAACGGGAGCCTGACTTTGATTAAAGAATACCGCAAAAAGTCTTGGTAATGTTGATTTAACAACTTGATCTGTGTTGGTTGAAACATTTTTAATATTTGCTTTTATTGCCGTAGCTGGAGTGATTCCACCAAGACCATCGATACTTTTATTATTGAAGGCATTTATCGCGTCATCTTCATTCTTATAAAATTTAACAACAAGATCCTTGATGGTGGACATTTTGTTTGCATAGTTTGAAAATGCCTCTAATGTGTACGATTGATATAATCCAGATGAATCTCTAGAGGACGATTTAATTTTGTAAGGCCCCGATCCAATAGGCTCCCTATTAAAAGTGCTAACATCAAAGACTTCATTCTGAATATTTGCCCAAATATGTTTTGGCAAAATACCAATAGTCATATTTTCTATAAAAGGTGCATAAGGTTTTTTTAGAACGAATTTAATTTCCGTAGGGCTAATTTTTTGTATTTGAACTCCACTCCAATTTAAGGCCTTAGGACTATTGATTTGAGGATCAATTGCTTTTTGGATTGTAAACTCAACATCATCTGTTGTAAGAGGAGAGCCATCGTGAAAAGTTAAATTGTTTTTTAATTTAAAATCATAAGTTAGGCCATCGTCAGAAATGGTGTATGAATCAGCCATCTCTGGAATAAGGTGCCCATTAGATGATGCCTTAAGAAGACCTGAGTAAATAAGCGATGTTAAATCTTTGTCTGCATCAGTGTAGCTAAGTAGCGGGTTGATGAACCTTGCATATCCAACAATACCTTCAGTGTATGTACCGCCGTATACTGGCTTCACGACTGTAATATTTCTATTGAATACACTTAAGATGGTAAGACCACTTAAAATAAAAATACATAGAAATACGTAAAATATAATCTTTTCAGTTATGCTGAAAGATTTAATTATTTTTTTATACTTTTCGATTCGATTCAAAGGATTTGGTTGATCAGATTGATTAACCTCAATCGATTGAGGAACTTCTTTTTTAATTTCGCTCATGTTTTGCTTTCGCGTCTTTAGAATGATATTTCGATGGGATATCTATGAAATACGTATATCTATTATTATCTATGAAATACGTAGAGCAATAATTGCAGATATAACAAACAATATCACAAGGACGATTGTTGCTATAAATAAGAATTTTTCAAAACCACGTCTAGTTCTCCAACTTGAAACAGCGTCACTTCCGCCAAATGCACCTCCTGCGCCAGCTTCTGAGTGTTGCAGTAGAATAAAGACCGTTAATATAACGGCTAGCACAATTTGTATAATAGAGAGTATTGAGCGGATATCCATCGTTGGGGATAGTATAGCAGATGTCTACATAGACCGCAATAGCAATCTTGGAGAACGCCAATTTTCTGGTGAAAATTGGCTCTGCTCACTGCAGTTCGCAAGTCTCCAAGATTGCTGTTGCGGTCTATCACAACGTGAGGGGTTTACCAATGGTTGTGGTTAAAGTCACTAATTAAAATCGCTAATTATTGAAGATATCAGTAAAAAGTGCTAATATTGTGTCATGAAAAGTCTTGAACTTAACTTTACGTTGCCGGTTCTTATAACGAAACAAAATAAGCGTTTTGTAGCCTATACTCCTGCCTTGGATTTGTCTACATCTGCTAAAACAGAGAAAGAGGTCAAGGCTAGGTTTATAGAGATGGCGGTTCTTTTTCTAGAAGAAATCGTTCAAGCAAAAACCGTAGACGATGTCCTTTCTGAGTTTGGTTGGAAGAAAGTTCAGAAAAAATGGTCTCCACCAGAAATTGTATCGTCAAATTTTATGGGCATTAAAATTCCGGCTATAGCTTAAGTTATGCCACGTATTCAATCAATTCACTGGAAAGAATTTGAAAAATTTCTTTTTAAAGTCGGTTGTGAATTCAAAAGAGAGAAAGGTGACCATCGCATATATTGGAAAGAAGGAATAAAGAGACCGTTAGTAATACCTAGAGATACATCTTTGCCGGCCTTTATAATACTAAATAATTTAAGGGTGCTTGGAATTTCACGAGAAGAATACCTAAAATTCATTTCTGAAATATAGTCTTTTTGGCTGGGTATGATAAAATAACAGGGTATAGACGATCTAGCCCGTCGGGCTATTTCCTTCGTTTATCAACATAAAAAACAAACATGACTTTAATATATATAATATTAGCGATAGTAATAGTAGTGATACTGTATTTTGTGGTGGCTTATAATAATTTTGTGAGATTGGGTAATAATGGAAAGGAGGCGTGGTCAGATATTGAGGTTCAACTTAAGAGACGTTATGACCTTATCCCTAACTTGGTTAGCACAGTTAAGGGATATGCTACACATGAAAGTACGGCATTTGAGAAGGTATCTAATGCGCGTGCACAAGCTATGGGGGTTGGCGCTGTCGGATCTGGAGGAAATAATGGGACACTTGAAGCAAAAGCAAAAGCAGAAGGGGAGCTTACAAATACTCTAAAATCACTTTTTGCAGTAGCTGAAGCATATCCTGAGCTTAAAGCAAATACAAACTTCTTGGAATTACAAAGAGAATTATCTGATACAGAAAACAAAATTCAAGCATCAAGAAGATTTTACAACGGAAATGTTCGCGATCTAAACATCGCAATAGAAAGTTTCCCTTCAAATGTCGTAGCAAAAATGTTTAATGTTCAGAAAATGAATCTTTTCGATCTACCAGATGGTGACGCTGCACAAAATGTGGTTGAGGTGAAGTTCTAATTAGCTAAATAAATAGTATTATAAATAAATAATATGAGCGAAAACGTACTTCAAGAAAAAGTAATAGATAGGGATAAGTTGGCGGAACTGCTTGATATAAACGTAGCTTTTATAGTGAAAGTGGCAGAAGCAGAAAATCTTGACGAAGTAGACGCGATAAAATCAATCGCAAGAATAATAGAGGAGACAATGGCTAAGACAGATAGACCAGAGTTCTTAGACTATTTGGATACATCTGTTGTAAAGCACGTTTCTGATAATGGTAAAAAAAGGTTAATTGCAGCTATGGATGCGTACACAAATAAATTTAGTCAATAATAATTAAATATGGCAACACTATATACACACAAAAGTTCTAATATTTGGAAGACCTGGCTTTTGATGGCCGTCTTTTTGGTGTTGCTTGTTGCCGTTGGATATTTTGCGAGTTTGTACTTTGGTAATGTGAACATATTATATATCGCACTTATTTTCAGTTTGTTTATGAATGTTTTGAGCTATTGGTATTCTGATAAAATTGCATTGTCTATGGCGGGGGCTAGGGCTATAAACATGCAGGATGGAGACGAAAGGGAAATTTATAGAATTCTAGAAAATCTATCAATCACAGCGGGACTGCCTACTCCAAGACTCTTTATTATTGAAGATCGTGCACCAAATGCTTTTGCAACGGGAAGAAATAAGGCGCATGGAGCGGTTGCTGTAACGACTGGTCTTTTGCAGATTTTAGATAAGAGCGAATTGGAAGGCGTGCTTGCACATGAGCTGTCTCACATAGGAAACAGAGACACCTTGCTTTCAACAGCGGTAGTTATTCTAGTTGGACTTATTGTGATTGTTTCCGACATAGTCACAAGATCAATGATTTTTGGTGGCGGAAAAAGAGAAAATAATAGTGACAATCAAGCTGGAATGGTTTTAATGATTATCGGAATCGTGTTTTTGATTTTATCGCCAATAATTGCAACGGTCATACAGTTGGCAATTTCAAGAAAGCGAGAATTCCTAGCTGATTCAACAGGAGCTTTAATTACAAGATATCCTGAGGGTTTAGCGGGAGCACTTCGAAAGATTTCTGGATACGATGCACCTATGATTCATGCAAATAATGCCATGGCTCATTTATATATTTCAAATCCATTTGGTGCAAAAGCACTGAAGGGGATTAGTAAGATGTTTATGACGCATCCGCCGGTGGAGGATAGAATCAGAGCGCTGTTGGGAGATAAGGCGGTGGAGAAAGCTAATTAGAACTTATAAGATGAATTCAAATATAACAATACAAAAAGCCACTTCAAAAGACGCTCTTGGAATTGGCGAGGTTTTTTATAAGACATGGCTTGCGACTTATCCAAATGAAGAGGCTGGAATAACAACTGAGGATATTGAATTTAAATTTAAGGATAGAAAATCTAGGGATGGAAGTAAGTTCGATAATATTCCAGAGAATGAATTATTTTTAACAGCAAAAGATGGCGAGCATGTTGTTGGTGTTTGTGATCTGATAAAACACGATGATAAGAATAGATTGAAAGCAATTTATATATTACCAGAATATCAAGGTAAGGGAATTGGAAAGATGTTTTGGAATGAAGCTCTAAAATTTTTTGATCCCAAAAAAGATAATATTGTTGAAGTCGTGACATATAACACAAACGCTATCGAGTTCTATAAAAAGCTGGGATTTGTGGATACAGGTAAAAGATTACAAGAGGAGAGATTGAGGATGAGAAATGGTGCAATATTTCCTGAAATGGAAATGAAGATGTCTACAAGCGTGTCTGAAAAATAGCGCTGCAAAATAGCGATGAAAGATATGAGGGCATATAAATAAGTATGGGAATAAATGCTGAAATAAGTGTAGGCAAAAATATTTAAAATATGTTAGAGTTGTAGAACAAACGGAGAGGTGGCAGAGCGGTCTAATGTACTACCTTGGAAAGGTAGCGTGGGCGAAAGTCTACCGGGGGTTCGAATCCCCCCCTCTCCGCCATTGACAGCTAGCACGAGGTGTGTTGTTAGCTAAGTGTCTCGAGCGTGCTCGAGACGGGTTAATATTTTATATAAAGTGAAAGAATTTGGGCGTGTGATACAATATAAAAACACATGGCTATCCGTGAAAAAATAAAGGAAATAAAACATTTACGCAATCGATATTTTATCTGTGTTCTTGAAAATCCAACAGATATTATGAATATTGCTGCAACAATTAGAAACGTCTCAGCATTCGGGGTTGAGAAACTTTACGTAATTGGGGGAGTGGATGTTGTTAAAGATTTTGAATTTTCACGTAAAAACAAACGTCTCACAAATCTCAGTGTCGGTTCCAATAAATGGGTATTCGTGAAGTATTTTAATACGACAGCTGAATGCATCGCCCATCTTAGAAAAAATCTTTACACCATTGCTGTAACCTCTTCACACAATAAGGACAAAGAAAATAGCAACCTTTATGAGGGGGAGTTCACGCAAAGACGCCTGTCCGTGTGGTTTGGAAATGAATCTAGAGGTATTTCTGTTGAAGCCTTAAATGAGGCTGATATGTGTATTCAAATACCCATGGGCGGAATTGTTGAGAGTCTGAATCTTGGAACAAGTGCGGGTATTGTTTTGAGCTATGTTGGGTATCAACGATTGCGTTTTGCCTATTCTCACGAAAAGGTTAAATTCAAATCCAAAGGTGAGTCTATAGAGAAGATGAAATCGTGGGAAAGTTTTCTCGGTTTCAATAAAAAATCATAATGTAAAGTAAATGTAATCCTTGTTCTACATGATGTCAGTTCTAATGCTGTATACGACTCCATCTAAAATTTGATTCTTATTTATCCATATTTTTGGATAAGGTAAGGTGGGGTTCGAACTTGTTTATATGTTATAATCATCAAATATGAATAATCAGGAATTTGTTCCAACAGTAGGTAAAACTGAAAATATAGAAAGACAAGAATGTGTAAAATTTGTTGATGCATTCAAAAAACACTTTTCGGAAAATTTTCCATTCCTTAAAGATGAGGATAGGGATGCTTTTGTAGCTAAATTTGACTCTTTGCTTGAAGAGGAGGATTTTTCAATTCCACAGGTCAATATAGATAATCTAATCAAACGCCTTCGTCAAATCATGGTCACTCTTGATAACAGCCATGTTGGTTTAGTAGAAAAAGGTTTGGAAAGTTTTAAACTTGATAAGGAAATATATCACAAAGCAGGATCTTTTTGGGTTGACGTAGACGGTGACCCCCTTGAGGTTGTTAGCATTAACGATGTCCCGATACGTACATCGATTGAGGAAAAGAAAAAAGAGATCGGGGGAGGAACTTCAGAATGGAAAACATGCAAAGCTACAAAAGAAATTATGACTTCAGATTCAGAATCTGAAGTGGTTATCAGGGTGGAGAATGGCAATGGGGACATAGAGGAAGTGTATGCGAGGTTTGAAAAAAATAAAAACAAAATATTTCAGACAAAGGAAGAAGATGGTGGAGTTATAAAACACAGAAAGCAAGATTATATAGAAAGTAAGATGCTAGATCAGGATATTGGATATATAAGTATAAACAGTTGGGGTGGAGAGATTAATGTTAATGGTAAAAATATTGCAGAGCTAGTAGAAGAAGAGTTAGAAAAACTTAAACAAAGTACCTCAATAATCTTTGACGTCAGAGATAATGATG
>CAIJKW010000033.1 GCA_903821355.1 uncultured bacterium
GGAAGCTGAGGATCATATAAATAATAAATGGAGAAAATCTCTAAACTATCTGAGCGCTATTGAAAATTCAATCAAGCATGGTACATTAAAGGAGAAGAATTAATAATTAATCTAGAGTTGCATTTGAGGGAGGAATTTACCCTGTGTGGTAACCAAAATACTACTACTATTGTTTTTTCTGTCAAGCTTTTTGCCGTCGGTCGTTCAAGTGTTTTACCATCGGGTGTGTTTGGATGCCATCGGATGCGTCTTCTTGAGACCCGTTACTTGTCTTCAAAAAAATCAGCCAAGATTCTGACTATTTTATCTGCACTCGTCGTGTATATAAAAATCTCTTGAATCGATGCGTTGCCTCTAATTGTCGCTTTTATTCCACCTGTAATTGGTAGGAATTTAATTCTCGGTCTACCAACACTTATTTGTTTAATAACTCCAAGACTTATCTTTGAAACCTCTGGTATTTCTGTGGCGTGTTTGACAACTCCCTCCGCCGCTTCAATTAGCGATGTATGACTCCTTGTTAGTTTTTTATGAGAGAAGGAATGGGACATTTAGACTTCTATTATATATCAATTATTTATATTTATACACAAAATTTAATTAGCTTTAAATGGGAAATGGTATTATAATTTGTGTATATTAAGATCAGTGGAAGGATCTGTTATTATCATCACAATTATTTATCATGGACTTTTTTACAAAGAAATTATTAAGGGAAAACAGTGAGGGGTTTACACTGATTGAACTACTTGTTGTTATTTCTATCATTTCTCTCCTTTCAAGTATTATTTTGGTATCAATAAAGTCAGCAACAGAGAGATCGAGAGATACAAGAATAACAGAAGACATGAGGCAGTTTGGAAATGCTGTTCAAATGTACTTCAATGATCAGAAAGCATATCCTGTCGCTTTCTCTAACTCAAATGAAAATACGTTAATTGCTAATCAGACGGAAGGCGAAACTTCTTTATTTGAGAAATTCAATATCTTTTCTCTAAAGAAAGCTTTGGCAGCAGTAGATACAAAGTGTAATGATTTCAATAGTATTGCTGGTAAATTGGTTGCGGCTAAATATTTATCCTCTATACCAAAACACCCACGAGATGACGGCTCTTCAATTTGTTACAAGGCGGTCACAGCTTCTGATGGTTCATATTTTACGGCTTACGCTCAATTATCTACTCTAACCTCTGATGGTACATACAAAAAAGTAGGAGTCGTTTATGGTGATACCAGCGTATCAAGCTTAGCTTCAATCTATACCGCAACTGGAGGTGAATATCCAACAGCCAAAGGTGGTGGTCCTATAACAGATTTGGCTTATACAAGTGATGTAATATTAGGTCTCCAAAGTAGTAATACAGCCAATGCATCGTCTTCTTTGTATACAATTAATGTCACAACAACGGGGAACGGTACAGTTAGTCCAAGTACGGGAAGGTATGCACCTGGATCTTCTGTGACTCTGACAGCTTACCCAGGTTCTGGTGCGGTGGTAAGATGGAGTGGTTGTTCATCTTCTTATGGGAATTCATGTTATGTAACAATGGGTAGTTTAAATAAGGTAATAACAGCTGATTTTGCTGTAGGTTATAGAGTCACAGTTAGTTCTAATCCATCAAGTATTTCCCCTTATTTTAGCTTTAGTCCAAGCGGTAGTAGTTACAGTGGTTCCGCAGGCTCTTATTCTTACAGTTATTTCTATTTACCAGGAGATTACGTGAATGTCTTTACAACCAGCGTTCCTTCCGGATATACATTTAACGGCTTTAGCAATTGCACTGGAAGCAGCGACTCTAATTCATGTTCTTTTTTGATGCCAAATTCTGATGTTATGCTTAATGCTAATTTTGTTTCTAGCGCTATTACTCTTACAACCACAGCTTCACCTAGTTCTGCCGGCAGTGTTATTAGAAGTCCAGATTATACCAATTATCCTTATGGTACTAGTGTTATGCTTACAGCCTCTCCATTGTCAGGTCATACATTTTTGGGATGGTCAGGAGATTGTTCGGGAGTGGCTAAGTGTTGGTTGACCATGAATAGTTCTAAAACAGCAACAGCTACGTTTTCGCCGTAGTTCTGGAGTTCGATTAAATATTTTCTGATTTAATCCAAGTGAAGTTAAATAGTACTCTTTATAAGATTAATGAAATAAAAGAAAACACCTCGCCGAGAGACGAGATGTCTTCGGTGAGGTGTTGTTTGAAGTTGGCGGCTATTCTTCAGAGCCGTGTTGTCATTGGTTGAATGATACCGATTGAATGTCGGCTGCTTCCACCTTCTGGCAACTTTTGGATTCTTCATCCCACAGATATGCATCACGCAGGTGCTGTGGGTTTCGAACTTGTCGCAGAGCTTCATCGAGCTCTTGGATTGCAAACATGATTTGCCCAGGAGTGAAT
The DNA here is from genome assembly GCA_903821355.1 of uncultured bacterium. GTDB lineage: Bacteria > Patescibacteriota > Minisyncoccia > Phycocordibacterales > CAIZLB01 > CAIJKW01. Next base: position 2,406 of record CAIJKW010000033.1, read on the forward strand.
TTCTTGGCAATTCCTTTGTCGAAGTTACAGGGTTCAAAGACCCAGTTACCCGAATCTTCGCGAAAGACAGAGTTACACCCCGAGATGCTTTCCTTGCCGTCTCTCATGATTGGATATCCGTTGTAGAACACCCTGTCCCAGACGCCGTCCTGATTGTAATCGTGTCCGGTGATACCCGTGTAGGAAGGAGCGCCTGGCGCGGTGAGGTGAATGATTCGGTCACTTTTTCCTCCGCGGATGAGCTCGCCAATCTCGACGTTCCACTGGGGAATTTCGCCGAGATATCTCGCGCTGTATTCCTCGTGGCTCATGTCGTGTTGGTTGATGCGATTGTAAATCATGCGTTCAACGAGTTGGATCGTCAGCACGAGGCATGTGATTGCAATGGTCTTGATAAGCAGTTTTTTCATTGGTCGATTTGGTTGTTGTAGTTAGAGAAGGCCTACGATTTGTCCATAGGCTTTATTCTAAACACAACTGAAATCAGAGAACTGAACTATTAATATGATAATATATACTAGTGGTAATGTCAAGAATAATCAGGTCAAAAATATAAAAAAGCCCTATAGATAAGGCTTTAATCTGGATAAAGGAAAAACCCGCTTGCGCGGGTTTTGCTATATATTTTGTGATACTCCTCCTCGCTTGCGCTCGGCGGAGTCCTACAAAATTATAGTCACTTCGGGCAGAGCCCTCGTTCCTTAATTTTGTGGAGATGGCGGGAATTGGTCACGCATAAAAATTGCTTCACAATTTTTTGCGCGACCCCGGCTCCCTCGTTCTGCTTCGCCGTCATTCTGACGGCTCACCGCAGAACTTCAGTCCGCCTTTCAATTCCCGGCTGACCTACCAGCTAATATGCAAAAACCGCCCCTTGCGGGACGGCCTTGCATATTAGTGGAGATGGCGGGAATTGAACCCGCGTGCACACGTTGTTTCTTTATGAGTCTACGCAGCGTAGATGATTTTTTGATTTAGGTGGCACTGCTATAAAATTATCAAAACACAGCGTCACCGATCTTATTTGTTTTGGTTTATGGTCTAAGATTTCCGCAAACCTATCCTGCATATATTGCGCCCTTTATCTACCTACAGAAAGAGTAGACAAGAACGTTGCAATAGCGAGCTAGGCTCGAGCTGTTGCAAATGCAAAATCGTTTACTCCAAAAAATGGAGAAGCGATTGCTTTTTGGGCTTTTGCATCTAAGGGTTCCGGAAGTTTAACGAGATTCTCGGGCACTCGGTTACGCACATAAAGAAGCCAGACATGTGTCAAAGCATGTCATCCCCATATAATTGTCAGACAGCTCCACGGGGGAGCACTTATCTTCCGCCTTTGAGGGTACGATTTATTTCTTTATCGCTCTCACGCTTTTTGATTGTCTGACGTTTGTCAAATTTCTTCTTTCCTTTTGCAACGCCAAGCTCTAGCTTGATCCTGCGACCGTTATTATACAACGATATTGGCACGAGAGTCAACCCCTTTTCTTTCTCTATTTCTGCCAGTATTAAAAGCTCCTTCTTGTTCAATAGTAGCCTCCTGTTTCTTTTTGGGTCATATCCTTCAGGGGTGTTATTCTGTTGAAATGGGGGAATGTCTAGTCCTATCAAGAACGCTTCTCCTCCTCGAATAATAATATATGACCCCTCCATATTACCCTTACCTTCTTTGATCGATTTTACCTCAAATCCCAAAAGCTCAACACCGGCATTATATTTGTCCGCTATTTCATAATTAAAAAAGACTTTTTGGTTTTTGACGAGGATTTTCATGGTCGTTTTTGTTTTTTCGTTGCAACTTTTTTTACTCTTTGTGATTCTTAGTATATATCTTTTTTTATAAATAATAAAACAAGTATAGCTATAAACAAAGATGACTATCCAAAAAGAAAAAGAATAGGCCTACCGCACGTGGAGAGTGGGTAGGCCTTAGAAGGTGTCGTTAAACCATCAAACCGTATAGCGAGTTTTTTTCGGATCGAGAGTCCGTCTTCTCCTATAGTGCCTTTTTAAGGCACCCAGTACTTGTTTGAGTCCTCCGCGGACTAATGCGTTCAGGTGTTGGCTTGTAAAATAGTAGCCCAAACAACGCATTACCTTCTATTTTGATTTTTCATTGATAACCAGAGGTTGCTTTGATGAATCAAAGGGCTTACCGGCTGAGGTACCTTGGTGTATTGTCCTAAAAATCTATCTAATCATGGGTCATTCACCTTGCGATGAATCCGGATTGGGACGAGTTCCCACGATTTTGATACCCACCTAAGGGACTGCTAATTGTACACATATTTGCTATGTTGTCAATATTTTAGCCATTAAATCCGGTCACAGCTTGCCTCATAAGGTTTTTTGACTTTTTTCAAAAATGCTTTTATTTTTATCATTATTTGTGTATACTTGCCCTACATGACAAAAGAAAAACACACACAAAATAACCCTAAGAATCAAGGCCAAAAAGACCAAAAAAACAACCCAAAGATTCCTAAAAAGACATCAGGTATTGGATCTTTGATTCTAAATAACTTTTTTGCCACCTTTCTAATCTTTGTGGCAATCATAAGTATGTACGTCTTGTTCTATAGTAATCCTGAGCCTATACAAGAAATAAGTTTATCTGAGCTTGCAACAGACATTAATGCAGGAAAGGTGTCTAGTGTAGAGGTTATTGGAGATAAGGTTACCATCTATTATAACAGTGTTGCGTCAAGTTCATCCGCAACTTCATCGTCAAATCAAATAGTTGGAGGAGAAATTGTTCCTAGTGTTGTTACGGGAAATTCTTCTTCGGATATAAAATCAACATCTTCCACTGCGGTTGTCGCCGTATCTGGTGCAACAACTTCTGCATCTTCATCTGTTGCAAGTGTCCTAAAGAAAACTACCCAAAAAGAAGCGCAAAGTTCTCTTACTGACTCCTTAAAAAATCTTGGAGTAAATCCAGAGCAATTGGCAAAAGTTAAAATTGAAAATAGGGACGATAGGGGAGTTTGGTTCTGGATTAATAATATTCTTCCATTTCTTTTGCCTGTTCTATTTTTGGTGTTTATGATCTGGTATCTATTAAGACAAGCTAGAGGTGCAAATATGCAAGCTATGAGCTTTGGTCAAACTCGTGCAAGATTAATTTCTCCTGACGATACTAAAACTCGTGTGACATTTAAAGATGTTGCAGGTGCTAAAGAAGCTAAGCAGGAGTTAGCGGAGATTGTTGATTTTCTAAAAAACCCAGAAAAATTTATAAACATTGGCGCAAGAATTCCAAAAGGAATATTGCTTACCGGTGCTCCTGGAACTGGAAAAACTTTGCTAGCCCGCGCTGTTGCAGGTGAGGCTGGTGTTGCATTCTTCTCAGTATCTGGTGCCGAGTTTGTTGAAATGTTTGTTGGAGTTGGTGCATCTCGAGTAAGAGATCTATTCCAGTTGGCAAAGCGTTCAGCGCCCGCAATTATTTTTATCGATGAAATTGATGCCGTCGGACGTGTTAGAGGAACAGGCTTTGGTGGTGGAAATGATGAGCGTGAGCAAACTCTAAACCAAATTCTTGTTGAGATGGATGGTTTTGAGCCAAATGAAAAGGTTATTGTGATGGCGGCAACAAACAGACCAGATGTATTAGACCCAGCGCTTCTTCGTCCTGGAAGATTTGATAGAAGAGTTGTAATTGATTTGCCTGATAGAAAAGATAGACTGGCAATTCTTGAGGTTCACACCAGAAACAAGCCTTTTGCCGAGGATGTTAATTTAGATGTTATTGCTGCAAGAACTCCAGGGCTCTCTGGTGCAGATTTGCATTCTTTGGTTAATGAAGCCGCAATTCTTGCCGCAAGAGAAGATAGAGTAAGGGTTGCTCAGTATGATCTTATTCGTTCAATTGAAAAAGTTCTATTAGGCCCTGAGAGAAAGAGTCACTTGCTTGATAAAAAAGAAAAAGAGTTGACAGCGTATCACGAGGCTGGCCACGCGCTTCTTGCATCGGTCCTTCCTCACGCTGATCCGGTTCATAAGGTTTCTATAATCTCACGTGGTCGCGCTGCGGGTTATACCATGAAGCTTCCAATCGAGGAGAAGAGATTGCAATCTAAGAAAGAATTTTTGGATGACATTGTTGTGTCTTTGGGTGGATATGTAGTTGAAAAACATATTTTTGACGAATTAACCACCGGTTCATCAAATGATTTGCAGGTTGCATCCGCACTTGCAAGAGACATGGTTACAAAATTTGGTATGTCAGATAAGATTGGTCCAGTTGCACTTGAGGGAAACGGTAGGTCAATGTCAGGACACGGTGGAGTAGGCGAGAGAGATTATTCTGATCAAACAGGAACTACAATTGACCAGGAGGTTTCAAAAATAATGAATGATTCATACAAGATTGCCCTTGATGTTATTACAGAAAAGCGCAAGGTCTTGGACGCTATTTCCATTGCGTTAATTGAAAGGGAAACTTTGGAGCAAGAAGAATTTAATGCAATATTGATTGCAAATGGAATTGTGCCAAAGAAGAAGTCAGAGATAGCCTAAGGTAACCTGTGTTGGTAGATTAGTGTTTTATTTGAAATTTTAAGCCCCAGTCGCCCCTTTTCTAAAAATTAAAAGTGGTGTAGTATGGGGCTCATGCGAGCATAGCTCAGTTGGTAGAGCAGTCGTCTTATACACGACCGGTCCTAGGTTCGAATCCTAGTGCTCGCACAAATTTTAGTGCCTTTCGTTTTCATTTTTGGTCTGGAGCAAACAATAATGCAACAACTTCCTTCGCAACAACTTCCTTCGCAACAACTTCCTTCGCAACAACTTCCATTGCGTATTTTAAAAGAAAGTGGCATCATGATGGGTGGATTGAAATCGGTGGTCTGCACCGATGGATTTTCTTTCGTTTCTGATTTAGTCAAACATTCAAACACAACAACTGAAATAGAAAGGTAAAGCATGAAAAACCAAAAAGGAAAAAGCCGAAAGGAAAAAAAAGAAGGGAAGCCACCCTTTTTTGTATGCTCACTGTCTGGGGTCAAGGTGGCCGGCAGTCATGGCCACGCGCTGCGGGTTAACGGGCTTGTTGAATACCCCATATCTCACGCGAGCTACAAAAAGATGATCAAGGAAATAGGGTTGGTCAATCGCTGTCTTTGGGAAAAAGAGGGTCGTTCCAGAGTCGAGGTCCGCAGGATCATCGACGACGGCCAGGAAGATGAGAACTTTTTGGATTTTGACGTCAACCTCGATTTTCTCGGAACTATCCACGGATGGAGAAGGAGGGTCAAGGCGATTATTCATGATTCAAAAGTCCGATCAAGGCAGCTTGGAGGAAAAAAGATTGTGACTTCAAGCTGTGTCGAGCGTCACGTGGAGTTTCGTGGTGAACTTGCATTCGACTGAGTTGTCAACGCTTGATACGAAATCAGGCCCGGTTCGCGCGAGCGCGAACC
>CAIJKW010000034.1 GCA_903821355.1 uncultured bacterium
GGTCACTGTGGTTGGGCCACGGACCACGAGATTACAGACAAAAACGCTTATGAAATAATGCGTGGAGGACGCGCCAATTGGATCTGGATTTAAGGGGGCGAGACTGGTCATAGATACTTGTTAGTTAGCAAGCTTGAGGAGGTTCCCCTGGTTTTGAGCGTGCAGTGTGTATAGATCTGAGGTGAACATAGGCAAATCTGCTAATGGCGGTGTTTTTTCAAAAATTTTCTCGTGTTTTCAGCGAAGCTGACTTTTTGCAGCTCCCGCTTTGAGCGGGAGCTGCTGCCCTGGCCAATTAACCCTGTTAGTGCAAAATAGAAATGTCACCAGGTCCTGCTAAATAGAAATGTCACCCTGGCAAAAAAAATGACTTTTCAATCCAAAACGAAGACAACCAAAAAGGCTGTCCCCGTTCCGATTGATTTTGTTTTGTCCTGTCTTTATTTTACTAATTAAATATTTATTGTACAATTAAATTTAAGTTTATTTGTATTTTAGTCGTTAATTAGCATTTGCATCCGTTTTTTTATTCCAATCCTTTGTCTTCTTAACATGTGATGGTGAGGTAGTTTCCTCTGAGTTTTTTCCTTAAGAAATCGATCGATTTCTTTTGAGCTTACAACCTGTCCTTGACATTCCTGTTGACAATACCTCTGAAATTTCAATGGTTTACCTTGATACTCTATAAAGATCTCCCCATTTACACTTTCGAGTACCATTACCCTTGCTCCAATCAGACTCCGGCCTCGAAGCGGCTTATCCATTTTGATCTGGTAGATAACGTTGTCGTACTGAATTTCAAGGTTTTTTGAGACTTTACGATGTTCTTTTTTGCAAAGTATTCTCTCTAGATTCTGCTCAAGCAGAAGCTTTCTGTGAGCATTCCCAAAATCATCAGGGTTATCAGAAAACCTCTTATTATAATCTTCCCAGAATGTAGGCAACCACTTATTAGCGCTCTCTATATCATTGATCTCAGCTAACCGCATCTCCTTGACAAGGCGATCTTGTAGTATGCCGTTTGCCCTTTCCACTCTACCTTTCGCCTGGGGACTATTTGCACAAATCAGGGTGATATCCAATTCCTTTAAGGCTCTTCCAAATTGTGTCAAATTCTCCTTCTGCACGCATCCGGGAATATTTACTCGGAATATGCCATGTTTATCTGAATAAACGGCTTCCATGCGCCCATATTTCTTGATATATTCAGCTGTAACTGTCATATAGGCATCAGTTGTTTCCGACTCGAAAAATTTGCCGTATGTTTGCCCTGTAGCGTCATCGATGTAAACAATTAGACAGCATTTATCACGTCTGCCTTCAAACCAGTCATGAGGTGAACCGTCTATTTGTATGAGCTCTCCGTAAAGAGCTCTGCGTTCACGTTGCTGATGAATAACAGGGCGCTTTTGCACCTTGTCTGCCCATGCCCCGCTTTGCATCATGAGCCGCCTTGTTGTTTCCACAGAGACCTTGATACCATGTAGTTGTTCAAGTTTTTCACACATAAAGGTTGGGCCAAAACCTCGA
>CAIJKW010000035.1 GCA_903821355.1 uncultured bacterium
ATCAGCGGTCATAGGTTCAACCGCATTCTTTATTACAGATGGTTTTAAGAAGAACGCCGAGGATAAGGAAAAACAGTTATTGTCCGGTAATATGTCCTCGTGGAGCAAAATATTATATTTGGAAATTTTAGATGCCACATTTTCAATTGACGGAGTTATTGGAGCCTTTGCTTTCACAATCTCGGTGCCACTGATATTTTTGGGAAATGGCTTAGGAGCATATATAATTAGAGAGTTTACGGTGAGGGGGACAGATGTAATTTCAAAATTTGCTTATTTAAAAAATGGAGCGATGTATTCAATTGGCATACTCGGAGGGATGATGGTTTTGGAGGCTTTTGGCCACGATTTTCCGTTCTGGCTTGCTCCATTAAATATGATTTTATTAATAGCAATATTTTTAGGCCTGTCTATTAGAGAGCTGAACCTAGCAAAAAGAAAAAAATAATTTGTTTGGCAACGGCGAGCGAGAGACTATAACTCGCCCTTTTTTTATACTGTTTTAACCACGGACATTTTGCACTCAGATTCCGAGAGCTTGATTGGGTGTTTTACCATTTAATCCGCAATGCTTGGTATCGTTGTAAAACATATTCCACAATCTTAATTTGTATTTTAATTCTTCGAACGATTTAAACTCTGATTTGTCATAAAATGTTTGCTGGTCTGTACGATGCGAGCGTTCCACGAACGCATTCTGTTGTGGTTTGCCCGGATCAATCAGATAGTGTGGAATTTCAAATTCGTTGCAGACAACATCGAAGGCGTGAGGTCTTGGAAAAGGCAAATCACTTTTGTAATATCCGTTGTATCTGTTGGTGAAACACGAACCGTTATCTGTTTTGACTGACATGATTTTAAAATCAACAACAGACATTAACTCTTTTAAAAACATAATCGCGCTAAATACATCAATACCGTCGTAGGCCTGCATATATCGCCATCTGGAGGCGCAATCTATGGCTGTGAATTGATAATATCGGCGTCCCTCTATCCTATCAGGGACAAACTTAACATCAATCTCAACCAGCTCGCCTTTCTTTAATGGTATTCTATCATAATTGTATTTAATTTTCCTTGTCCTATATTTTCTTGTTAGTCCTTCATTTTTAATTATCTTTGAAATTGTATTTAAATGAATATGTATTTTTTCATCTTCTAGGTCCCAGAATATCTTTTGAGCACATTGTTTTTTATCTTTTCTTATTTCAATAATCCGTTCTTTGATTCGTATCGGTGTTTCATGCGGATTAGTTTTGGGCCGAGTTGATTTGTTTTCCAAACCTTCCATGCCGGACTCACGGAAATCAGCCAGCCAGTATTTTAGTGACCGGATAGAGAAGGGGCAGACCTTAGACATGTCACTGATTGACGTTTCCTTCTCTAGGATAGGTTTTATCCATCGATATTTCTCTTCTTTTGTTGATTTTGGCATAGTTTTCATATGCCCTCAGCTTATCTGAAAAAGTGCAATATGTCTGTGTACATTACCTGGGGGACTTGACACTGGGTCTGTCGGGTGTATAATAGAAGTATAAATGGCTTCGGCCTCCGAGGACTCCGCAAGGGGTCCGATTTTTTTTACTGTAAAAACTTTTTGACTTTGTCTTTTATATCTTTAAATTCAGCTTCGTTCATCATTCTCATTTTTCTTAGCAACCTTTTGCTGCTGATTAATCTTATTTGCGACAATATCACAACAGAGTCATCTTCGTCGCCCTGAGTTATGCGAAAATAATAATCTCCGGTTTTGC
>CAIJKW010000036.1 GCA_903821355.1 uncultured bacterium
ATACCGCGGTGAATACGTTCTCAAGTCTTGTACTCACCGCCCGTCAACTCAAGGGAGATGGGAGTACCCGAAGTCTCGCCTAGCGCGGGCCTACGGTAAGTTCATCGACAGGGAGTAAGTCGTAACAAGGCACGGCTAGCGGAAGCTGGTCGTGGAACAATTCAATTTGAAAAATGCGTACATGAATTTCATGTATTAGCTGAATACGGTTGATCGAACTTAAGCAATTAAGCTCAAGAGAATATGCCTCATGAATGCATATGGAAGGTATAACCTAAATATACTGCCTCCTGGGAACAAGGCCAGGCCAAACAGAACAGAAATAAGGATGTTTGAGGTTGTCATTTAGTCGCCAAAGAGAAACATATTTAATATGATAAAATCTCCGCTAGCGCGGTTTTTTTATTCCTATAAAAGGCGCAGAGCCTGTGTGTTGCGCCAATTACGTCCAAATTATACTTGTTTTTAATGGGATAATTTGCTACATTATAAATCACAAACAGGCCAGACTTCTGTCTTAATGGCCTGAATTTGTAAAAATGCGTGTGTAGCTCAGCTGGTTAGAGCACTTCACTGATAATGAAGAGGCCGCAGGTTCGAGTCCTGCCACACGCACAGATTGTTTCCACTTTCTCCACAAAATCCATAGACATTTTTTGTCTGTGGATTTTACATTTGATTTTTGCTATATACCATATATGATATATGTATATGAAAACCATTTCCAAAACCACCAGACTCTCAACTAAAGACAAGGCCAAAGCTGTGAATCCAAAAGTTACAGAAAGTAACAAAAACTTAGGATTTTTTATAAAGCGCCTCAGGGAAGATAGAAACTTAACTCAAAATGATTTTGCAAAACTTTTGAAAACTTCACAAAGTGCAGTTGCTAGAATTGAAAACGGGGGACAGAACATGACTACGGATGAACTAAATAGAATTAGTCAGGCGTTGGGAAGAAAGATAGTAGCCATTTCAGATTCCATAGATCTTGAAATTAATGGTGGTAGAAAGCTCTCCGGAACCATTCCAACAAACACTTCAAAAAACGGAGCGCTCGGTCTTATCTGTGCGTCGCTTTTGAATAAAGGAAAAACTAGACTTCATGGAATTCCTCGCATTGAAGAGGTTCAGAGAATTATTGAACTTATGGAAAGTATTGGTGTTTCAATAAAGTGGGTGGATAAGAAGACTCTTGAAATCATCGTTCCAAAAAAATTAAAAATTGAGACTCTTGATCAGGTGGCGGCTGGAAGAATCAGGTCAGGCCTTATGATGATTGGCCCAATGATTCATCTCGAAAAGATATTCAAAATGCCACACTCAGGTGGTTGTAAGATGGGGCAAAGAACTATTTCAGCTCACAGATATGGTTTAGAGGATTTAGGTGTGAAGATTGATACAAAGTCAGATCACTACTTAATTGAGTCTAAAAAACTAAAGCCAGCTCATATTATAATGTCAGAATCTAGCGATACAGCGGCAGAGAATCTTGTTATGGCGGCCTCACTTATTAAGGGTGATACAACAATTCAATTTGCCCCACCAAATTATCAAGTACAAGAGGTCTGTTTTTTTCTTGAGGCGATGGGGGTAAAAATTGATGGAATTGGAACTACTACTTTGGTAGTTCATGGAATAGGTGAAATAAATATGGATATCGATTACTACAACAGTGAGGATCCAACAGAATCCATGATGTTTATATCAGCTGGAATTGTGACCGGTTCAACCCTAACTATAACAAGATGCCCAATTGATTTTTTGGCGCTTGAAATGTTTAAGCTAAAAAAGATGGGTCTTAAATATAAACAAACTCCAGTTTACTTTGCAAAAAATGGCAGAACAAAACTTGTGGACATAACAATTTATCCGTCAAAGCTGATTGCTCCTATCGATAAAATTTCTGCTCAGCCTTATCCGGGTATCAACACAGATAACCTACCGTTCTTTGTTCCTGTCGCAGTTTTGGCGAAAGGTACAACTCTTATACATGATTGGATGTGGGAAAATAGAGCGATATATTTTACTGAATTAAATAGGTTGGGTGCCAACATTAATTTGGCTGATCCTCACAGAGTTTTTATTCAAGGCCCAACAGAATTGAAGGCAGCTCAGATTGTCTGCCCTTTAGCGCTTCGTCCCGCTATGATAATTATGGTTACAATGCTTGGGGCCAAAGGCAAATCAATTCTCAGAAATATTTATCCGATAAGCAGAGGATATGAGGACATTGCTGAGCGTCTCAACGGACTGGGTGCTGATATTAAGGTTATGAAGGAGATCTAGCCTTAATTTTGTGGGTATGCTAATGTGCTTGCAAAATGCATGTATTCTGCATATAATAGGCATATGACTACAAACGTACAAATAAGAGTAGATACAAAACTAAAGAATGAGGCTGAAAAAACCTTAAATAAACTAGGTCTTGATTTACCTACTGCTTTTAGAATTTTCCTAAATAAAATTAATATCACAGGTGGCATTCCTTTTTCTGTGAATAATGATAGTTATTTTATGTATACAAGTGAACAAGAAGGTGAAATATTGGATGCATATAAAAATAGTAAAAGATCAAAAAAGTTTAAGAGTAGTAAGGAATTAATAAAATCACTAAGGTCTCAATAAAAATGGAGATAGTTACTACAGATAAGTTTAAGAAGAAGTATGGGAAGTTAAATAATATTATAAAGACAAAAATAGATAATGTCTTAAGAAAATTTATGAACGATCCTTTTGATGTTTCTCTCTTGAACCACGGTTTACAAGGAAGACTCAAGGGCTTTCGTTCAATAAAGGCAGGGATAGATTTGAGGCTGATATTTAAGAAGGAAGAAGGCTATACTTTAGTTATTTTGATTGATTTAGGTAAACATGATGATGTTTACTAGATAAATATTCATTTAATTATTTTCGATGCCCAATCTTTTTGATAAAACTGTCAGTGTTTTGAGGTTCTGCTTTTAGCGATGTCGATATTTGCCACATTGCCTCAAATTGAGTTTTGAGTAGTTCTGTAAAATCTTTACTCTGAATTATAAAACCAAACATTTCTTTTCTAGAAGATAAAAAACCAACCTTGTCATTAAACATCCAGTATCCCATATTCCAAGACATACCCGCCGGTGCTATTTTTAGCTCTCTTAAATGACTTTTTCCAACACCCAAAAAAGGATAGTCTTTTAGTTTTAGCTTCTTATCTTTCGGCCATATTCCTCTGATGGAAATATTTTTTTCTATTCTTCGTACATTAAGTTCCTCTAGGTACTCTTTGCCTAAAACCTCCATCATCTCGCTCATGGGCCACATTAGAATTGTATCTATGTTTCTATTTAACATTATTTGATTCATAATTTGTTTCAAACCGTCTCTACCTGAAAAGAATTTTACTTTTGGTTCTTCGTGACCTATTCCAGACATTAAAGAGGGGAGCGTATGCTTTACGATATCTTTTTCTTTGGTAAGATAATTTATTTTATCTTGTATAAGATCTAAAATATTTTCAGCGTTATCTATAACAAAGATTTTTTTATTGTCACCTAGTCTTTCTGTAACTATCCCTTTTTCTATTAATATTTTTAGGTGATCATATATAGAAGGGCGGGGGATATCCAGTCTCTCTGAAATTTTTCTGGCAGTTGACGGCCCCGACTCAATTAAGTCTTTGAAAACTCTTCTGGGATTCTCGGGAATATTTAACTCTTCAAATATTTTATCGAACATATAATTTAGATTGTTGTTTTATACACGCGGTTGTCGAAGTTCGACGACAGATTTACAATACCACGTATCTGAATTAAAATCAACCCCATTATGAAAATGATAAAACGTTCGTATATTATTTTGGGGTTGATGGTTCTGATTATTTTTTATGTTAGCATCAGCAAATTCGCAACTAATTACATTTCAGACTCTGGAGTCATAAAAATTGGTGTTATTATTCCTTTAACTGGAACACAGGCTTTTGCAGGCGAAGGTTTGAAGGATGCTCTTATCTTAGCCCAAGAAGATCTTAATAAACAAAAAGATTCAGGTAAAACATTTAAATATAAATACAAATTAATATTTGAGGATGGACAACTTGATCCAAAAACAGCTATAAGTGCAGCTAATAAACTTATAAACGTAGATAAGGTAAATGTTTTGATAGATGCATATGCCCCAATTGGTAGTGCTGTTTCCTCTATAGCTGAAAAGGAGGGGATAGTACACATGTCCGTGGCTTTTGACCCAAAAATCGCAGAAGGTAAATACAACTTTGTACTTTTTATGAAGCCGGATACGGTATCAAAAGTATTTTTAGAAGAATTAAAAAATAAAAAGATTAAAAACATCTCTGTACTGAGGGTGAATAATTCTGGAATAGCATCTGTGTATCAGTCAATTAAAGATTTGAGTCCTAATTATGGAATAAATATTTCCTCAGAAGAAATTTTTCAACCTGGTGAAAAAGATTTTAAAAATGTGACAATGAAAAGTATTTCTAGTAAACCAGATGAATATGTGGTCTTAGCTCTTTCTCCAGAAATAGAGCTTCTTACCAAACAGCTCAATGATTACGGTGTTACAAACATAACAACAGCTTTTTATTTTGATGTTGCCCAGAAAAAAGAAATATTTAATGGACTGTGGTTTGTTGGTTATTCAAAACTAAATGACTTGGGTTTTGAAGAAAGATATAAGGAAAGGTTTAAAAGAGAAATGACATTTGGTGTGCCAAATTTTTATGATGCCTTTAATTTAATTGTTGATATAGCTGAAAAATATAAGGGAAATCAGAAACCAGACAGTAATTATTTTGCTGACAAAATAGGACAATTAAAAGATTTTAAGGGGGTGCTTGGTAATTTAAGCTCAGACATTGAAGGAATAATAGACACGCCAGCTTCAACAAAAGTGTTTACTGCTAGCGGAACAGATTTTGTGGACGGAAAAAGATAGCCTTTGGAAAATCGCTAAAATTATGCTAGGATGTATCTCTAAACAAATAAAATAAATTAAATATATGCATCTTGGTAAAAAGACGAAAATAGTGGCTACAATTGGACCTGTAACGGAGTCAGTAGAACAATTAAAGAAAATGCTAAAAGCAGGAATGAATGTTATGAGAATGAACTTTTCTCATGGCGATTTCATAGAGCATCAAGGAAAGTTTGATAACCTCAAGAAGGCTATAAAAGAAACAGGTCTTCCTTGTGCAATAATGCAAGATCTATCTGGTCCAAAATTCAGAATCGGAGATTTTTATCAAGACCGCGTTACTTTGAAAAAAGGAGATTTTATTACGCTTACACCTGAAAAAATTGTTGGTGATGAAAAGCGTGTTTCTATAAATTATCCAACTCTTCATAAAGAGCTTAAGGTTGGAAATATTGTAATGGTTGATGATGGTAAAAAGCAATTTGAAGTTGTTGAAATAAAAGGCGAGGAAATCAAATGTAAGATTTTGGTAGGAGGGGAGACAAAAGGAAGACGTGGCGTCAATTTGCCAGGTGCATATCTTAAAGTTAGCTCTCTGACTGCAAAGGATAAAAAAGATATTGTTTTTGGTATAAAAAACAATGTTGATATTGTTGCTTTTTCTTTCGTCAGAACTGGTGCCGATGTTTCTGAACTTAGAGAAATACTTGATAAGGCAAAGTCAAAGGCTATTATTATGTCGAAGATTGAAACGCAAGAAGCTGTCGATAATATCGATGAAATCATAGCTCTTTCTGATGCTGTAATGGTCGCAAGAGGAGACCTGGCGGTTGAAATCGGATATGAGAATACACCGCTCGTGCAAAAGATGATTATTAAGAAAGCTAATGAAGCTGGAAAACCTGTTGTTACAGCAACGCAGATGTTGGAGTCAATGATCAAGTCTCCCGTGCCAACAAGAGCTGAGGTATCTGATATTGCAAACGCGATTTTAGATGGAACGGATGCTGTTATGTTGTCTGAAGAATCTACCTTGGGCGACTATCCGATTCAGGCTGTTGAGATGATGTCTAGTATTGCACTTAAGGTAGAGAATTCTGAACACCATGCAGAAATGTTGTGGGGAATGCATGCACACCATATTGGTGTTGGACACTCAACTACCCTTGCGGCAATGGAAGCGGCGGAAAAGGTTGACGCAAGATATATTGTTGCTTTAACTGAGTATGGATATGCAGCGAGAATGGTTTCAAGAAATAGAGGTCATCAACCAATACTTGTTTTGACTCCAAACCCTGTTTTGTTTAATCAATCCTGTTTAATGTATGGATGTTATCCAATGATGCACGCAAAATATAAGTCTTTTGATGAAGCTGTTTTGAATGTAAGATCATTACTACAAAAGAACAAACTTGTTAAAAAAGGAGATAGGATTGTAATTGTCTCAGGGGCTCCTTTTGGAAAAACAGAAGAGTCAAATGTTATGCTGATTGAGACGGTCTAGGTTCTGCCGATCATTTTTACTGTTAGGTTCTACTACATAATTTCTTTGGATTTTCTTTAGAAATTCTTTATAGAAACTTCATGTTTATTTGTTATGATTAATTTATCATGCAAAAAACATTAGTTAAATCAAATCCATATATTATTAAAGACACAGATCTTATTATTTCATCATCTCCAGATGGTGAGAGGGTATATGATCTTCGTCTAAGAGACTTACCAAAAGATGAAAAACCTAGAGAAAAAATGCTTTCCTACGGTCCTTCTTCCTTGTCTCTACCAGAGCTTGTCGCTATTGTGTTAAATGTTGGAACAAAAACAGAGGACGTCCTCTCTATGTCAAAACGTCTTGTAAAAGAGTATGGTGTAAGTGCTTTGTCTTCTCAGATTGATCCTAAACAACTTTCCTTTGATTTGAATATACCAATAGGTAAAGCTTGCCAAATAGTTGCTTGCAGTGAAATAGGTAAGCGCCTTTATAAAAAGAATGACATAGGCCTGTCTGTTATAAGAACAGCAAAAGACGCTTATGAATATTTAAGAGACATATCTTCTTTGCCAAAAGAACAGCTTCGGGGTATATATTTAGATACTCACAATAGAGTTATTCATGATGAGGTAATTTCAATTGGCACAATTAATACAAACATCGTTCATCCAAGAGAAGTTTTTAGACCAGCCTTAGAATATGGCGCCGTTGCCGTCGTACTTGCTCACAATCACCCTTCTGGTATAGTAACTCCAAGTAATGCTGATATTGAGGTTACAAGACAATTGGTTCAAGCTGGTAGGATAATTGGTATAAATGTATTAGATCACGTCGTTATAACAAAAGATGGGTTCCAAAGTATTGGGATTGAATATCAATAAACATTAATAACTTACATTAATTCCACAATAATTTATAAATAATTTAAAAATAAGATGTCAACACTCTATGTCGTCGGAACACCAATAGGAAACCTAGAAGATATCACACTACGTGCTATACGTATTTTGGGTGAGGTTGATTTGATTTTGTGTGAAGATACAAGAACGAGTCGAACCCTTTTAAATAAATATGACATCAAGACATCAACAATGTCTTTTCATACACATAGTGGTTTGGCAAAAATAGATAAAATTATTGAGATGTTAAAAGAAGGAAAGGACTTGGCGCTAATAACTGACGCTGGTACTCCTGCAATTTCAGATCCAGGATCATTATTAGTCTCAAAAGTCAGAGATGAGATGGGGGAAGATGTTCAAATCAAGACTGTTCCGGGACCAAGTGCTTTAACGGCTGCTCTCTCTATTGTTGGATTGCCAGATCATCAATTTACATTTATTGGATTTTTGCCTCACAAAAAAGGAAGAGAGACTTTGTTTAGTAAAATTGCGGATAGTAAGAAGGAATCTTTTGTTTTTTACGAGTCTACTCATCGTATAGAAAAAACCCTTGAGTCATTAAAAGAGCACTTTGAAAAAGTAGAAACTCCAGCAAGAAAAATATATTTAGCCAGAGAACTCACAAAGATGTTTGAAGAATGTTTAGTTGGAAGTGCGGAGGAATTAATAGAAAAAACCAAGGCGGATAGTAATAAAGTAAGAGGGGAGTTTGTGGTTGTAGTTGGTCCAAATTTTTAGAAAATAAAAGCCACAAGTTAATTGTGGCTTTTATTTCAAATGAATTAACATTTGGTCGAGTTGTTTTTTGTCGGTTTACAAAACTCTTTCTCCTCTAATTAGTCTTATTAATATCATAATAACGGCGATGACAAGAAGAATGTGTATGAATCCACCGACCGTGTAAGATGTGACAATACCAAGAAGCCAGAGTATAAGTAAAATTATTGCGATTGTAGTTAACATATATTTAGGTAATTAATTGATAATGTTTAATTATAGCACCAAGTAGGCGATTCTGCTAAATCGCCGACGGGGCGATTTAGCAGAATCGCATTTTGAATATACAAGCGAAGTTATAGAACAGGTGGTTTAATATAAAATAATACTCCCTATGTCTTTATTTTGTTGGAACAAATTGTTAATTTTGCTATACTAAACACTATGAAAAAAATAAGAATCACACTTGTAATTTTAGGTCTATTAATAGCGCTAACCCCAACCTTCTTATCAGTTTGGGGAGGTGTAAAAAACTGGGTTATTATAATCCTCGGATTATTAGTTGCTGTTTTATCATATCTATACATACATGAGCAGCAATCAAAAAACTAAATCAGAATACGTCAGATATCTTTTGGGTGGTAAAAATGTACCATATCTTCTGGGAGGCATCTTTTTACTAATTGTTGTCTTGTTTATTTTGCCAAACTTTTTTTCAGTTACATTTGATGCAAGTCACATGAAGGCTGATGTTTTAGGTACAAGTATTTCGTCATCTACAATTGGTTCATCTATGACCACGTCCTCTGATAAGTCGGGTAGAGTGTTATCAGATTCAACTTCTTCATCGGCACTTTTACCCTTCGATCCAAATAATTCAATTATACAGACACAGCCTGGTGTTATTCATCTTGACACCCCAACTTCATTGAAGGCGGTTTATATGTCTAGTTGGGTGGCTGGCTCAAATGATTTTAAAAATAAGATTAAGAAAATGGTGGCTGATACAGAATTAAATGCCATCGTTATAGATTTTAAGGATTCAACAGGAATGCTTTCTGCAAAAACAGGGGTGCCTGAAATTGATAATGAAGGTTGTACTGAAAATAGAATAAGTGATATCAAAGGGCTTATTAAAGAATTTCATGATTTAAATATATATGTGATTGCTAGAGTCGCTGTATTTCAAGATTCTTGCTTATCAAAGAAACATCCTGAATATGCTGTAAAGAGAAAAAGCGATGGACTTATATGGAAGGATAGAAAAGGTATGTCTTGGATGTATGCTGGGTCAAAAGAGGTTTGGGATTATAATGTAAAAATTGCTAGAGTTGCATACTCTATTGGTTTTGACGAAGTCAATATGGACTACATAAGATTTCCATCTGATGGAAACATGAAAGACATTTCATATCCCGTTGTAATTGTAAATGATCCAATTATTGTAAAACCTGTTGTTGCCAAGAAAAAGGCTACAAGTACAGTTTCTATTGCAAAACAAGATGTCACAAAAAATTCAATTGTTGCCTCTGCAACAGAAGTCTCCACTGGAAATAGTGATTCAATAGCAACTAGTACGGAAAAAGTTTTGATTACTGATACCACATTAAATACTAGATCAAATATTCTTTCCAGATTTTTCACTTATGTCGATAATGAACTTAGAAAAAGTGGAAACAATAGACCAAAAATTTCTGCCGATGTATTTGGTATGGTCGCAACAAATACTGATGATTTAGGAATTGGTCAGGTGTTAGAAAAGATTCTACCTCACGTTGATTATATGGCGCCAATGGTTTATCCATCGCACTTTGCAAATGGTTGGAACGGTTATACTAAACCCGCAACAAGGCCATACGATGTTATTAATGTTTCTATGAGTAAGGCTGTAGCAAGAGCTAAAGCAATAGGTCAAGATCCTAAAAAACTAAGACCATGGCTTCAAGATTTTAATTTGGGCGCAACATATACGCCTTCAATGGTGCAGGCACAAATTAAGGCGACGTATGACTCTGGACTGGATAGTTGGATGATGTGGGATCCAGCAAATAAATATAGTAGTACAAAACCGATTTTGCTTAATAATTAATTTCTTCGCCGTCTTGTTGAAATAATAAGTTCGCAAATTGAAGTGTGGCTAAAATTCTTTTTTAGCATTATAATGTACATAGTAATATGAATGATGAAGAAAAAATCACATATTTTGCCGAAACTGACGCAAGAAATAAGCGTATACGTTTTGGTATTAAAGCTAAAGATAGAGCTCGTCATGTTTACAGTATTGGAAAAACGGGTATGGGTAAGTCAACTCTGCTTGAAAATTTAGCAGTCCAAGATATTCAGAATGGGGAAGGTCTCGCCTTCATTGACCCTCACGGAAAATCTGCTGATTTACTTTTGGAATACATACCAGAGCATCGTAAAAAAGATGTTGTGTATTTTGCTCCGTTTGACCTAGATTTTCCGATTGCTTTTAATGTACTTGAAGATGTTGGAGCTAGCAAAAGACACCTTGTTGCTAACGGATTGATGAGTGCTTTCAAAAAGATTTGGGTAGATGCATGGTCTGCCAGAATGGAATATATTTTGAATAATATAATGCTCGCTCTTTTGGAGTATCCAGGATCAACACTGATGTCAGTTAACAGAATGCTTACTGACAAAGATTTTAGAAACACAGTTGTCGCTAATGTAACAGACCCTTCCGTTAAAGCTTTTTGGATTGATGAATATGGAAAATATACGGAGAAATTTGCAGCCGAAGCTGCTCCTGCAATTCAAAACAAGGTTGGGCAGTTCGTCGCTAATCCACTAGTTAGAAATATTGTAGGTCAACCCGTCTCTAGTTTTGACATTAGAGAGATAATGGATAATAAGAAAATTTTGATAATTAACCTTTCAAAAGGGCGTGTTGGTGAGGCTAATGCCAATCTTTTGGGAGCAATGTTGATTACAAAGATTTATCTTGCTGCCATGTCGCGTGCTGATTTAAAAGAAGAAGAGCTTAAAAAAGTTCCGCAGTTTTATCTCTATGTTGATGAGTTTCAATCTTTTGCCAACGAGTCTTTTGCAGATATTTTGTCTGAAGCTAGGAAATATAAATTGAGTTTAACTATTGCACATCAATATGTAGAACAGATGACGGAAGAGGTGAGGGCTGCGGTATTTGGAAACGTCGGAACAATGATCACCTTTAGAGTTGGCGCGTATGATGCTTCTGTTTTCGAAAAAGAATATGCGCCAGAGTTCACTGCTGAAGATTTGGTTAATCTTCAGCAATATCAAATGTATTTGAAGTTGATGATTGATGGCGTAACTTCTAGGCCGTTTTCTGCAATAGGAATGGCTCCAATCGCAAAACCTGAGATTTCTTATGCTGATGAAATAATTAATTTTTCAAGAGAACAATTTGCTAATCCAAGAGAAAAAGTTGAAGAAGCAATAAGAAATTGGCACGTTGAAAAGATTGGAGCAAAAGAACCTGTTAAAAAAGTTTCAGACAGAACTTCATCTTCAAATGATAATGTTAGGAGTCAAGAGTCTCGTTCGGACTCCAGTTCAAGTACGCGCTCCAGCGCTCGTTCGGACACTAGATCTGAAGGTAGATCAGACGCTAGGATTGGTGGCAGGGTGGATAGGCAAGATAGGCCAAGCAGACCAATTGGCACAGGTAGGCTGTCAGAAGGTCCTGTCAGAAGTAGGGCAACAGATACCCGACCCAGAATCGATGAAGGTTCTCGCGGCGCTAGAAGCTCTACAATAAACGATGACAGATATACTGAGGGAGAAAAAAACATAAACAAGAGAGAAGTTATAGAGGACCCTGTATTACATAAAACTCCTGATGAATTTTTTGAAAAGCCGGTAAATAAATCAATACCATCAGTAACTAAAACTCCAGTAACTAGTCACATGTCTTTAAAAAATTTGACGAGTGGTGCTGAAAATAAAATAAAAAATAATCAAAAGGATATTAAACCTGAAAATGCCGCAGCATTAAGAGATGCCTTATTGTCTGTGATGGGGGATTCTCACACCCAGAACAGCGTGGAAGATAAAACTGTAAGTGAAAAAACTGTGCATATAGATAAAAAATCAGAAGACAAAAAGCCGGATTCTAATTCTAAATCTGGAACTTTGACCCCAGATGATCTTAAAAGAATATTAGATATTGATCAGTAGGATAATAATATCTCCAAATTATTTAGTAATAAATTAAATTATATTTTGATCCAATCAAGCGGAATAACATCGCTTGTATTTGAGCTACGGTCTTTGATCCATCTCTTTGGCGCTATAACGATTTTATCTTTTCTCGGATTAAGCCAAGCTCCCCACCAGCTAAAAGAAGAGTTGGCTATGATATTGTGATTGCAACAGCTCATCAGAATCAAATCCTCTTGGTCCAAGATCTCCGGTCTTGAGACACATACGTATGGAATGTCTGTTTTAAGATTCTCCTTAACCCAATTAATGTCATCAGAAAAAATAAACAAGATCAATTGTTTACCACACAGTTTTGCCTGTAAGGTGGATATTGCTTTTTGATAGTAATTCATATCAAGTGATCCGTGGTATGAATTAGCGTATTTACTTGTTACATAGTCTCCTCTTCTTATGTGCATGGAAGTACTAATTCCTCCATTGTCTTCAACTTGTTTAATTCTTTCTTTAAACAACTTCGCCTTTGCTCCAAGTTTTTCCCTGAGTGCAAGATCATATCTCAATGTGGTTTCAATATCGGAAAAATATTTTTCACTTTGCCAATAACCATCAAGGCGTGATCCATCTTTTACATCTAGATTTTTAGGATCAAAAACATATCCGTTATAAGGATTAATAGTGTTTCTTATTTTGTTTTTAATATCACTGACGATTTTTTTGAAAAACCCAATTTTATCGCTACCTCTCTTGTTTGAGATTGTGGCTTGTAAATTAAAACCGTCTAACTGAAACATCCTCTCTGTGTCTATGTCTGATTGATTTTCATACCCAGAAATATCAAGAATTAGGGGGGTTTCAAGTTTAAGAGAAACAGCTCTTCCGTAGGCATATTGAAATAGCTGGTTTCCCAAACCACCCTTTAATTTAACCGTTATCATATGTGCCATAGTGTACGATTTTTATCGTTTTTTTACAAATGGACAGACCGTCTAGTCTGTGTTTTGTAAATTGTAAGGTCTAAAAACATCAAAAGAACTATGATATACTACCAAAATCATGAGTAAAACCAATATAAGTAGTACAAATCAGACGATTTGTGAATTTTTGAAATATGCAATAATTGGGCTTGTTTTTTTGGTACCGTTTGCAGATTTAATAATAGGGGACACGCTATACTTTCCTTTTATAACAGGGAAAGGTTTTTTTGCTAGGGCTATAATTATAATAATTGCGATACTTTATACATCATTAGTAACTAGAGATAGAAGTTATTTGCCGAAAAAGACCTTCATCGTATGGTCTGCAACTGCTTTTATTCTAGTTTTGCTCGCTGCAACAATTAATTCTATTGACCCATGGAAGAGTTTTTGGAGTAACCAAGAGAGAATGGAGGGGTTTGTGACACTGGCTGAGATGTTTGTTTTGTTCATTGCTTCGGCTGGAGTTTTTGGTAATGCTTTTACTCAAAAATCAAAAGAAAAAAACATTACATCAGGCAGCCCTTCAGATTTTGGTGTTTGGAAATGGTTTTTGAATACAATGCTTGCACTCAGTGTAATCATGGGAATTTATGCTTTTTCAAAGTTAGATACAGCGCAAAGCGGTGGACGTATTTTTGGAACATTAGGTAACTCTTCTTACCTGGGAGGTTACGCCTTGGTTCATTTCTTCTTGGCGATGTATTTGGCTATAGATATTATCAAAAGAATGGCTTTCTCTGTAAAAAAGGTGCCAGCTAAAATTCGTGAAAATTTTATATTTACCGATGTTGCATTATCTCTAGTATATGTGGTTGTCGCTATTTTTAATCTCGCCGTACTTTACCAAACTGGTACCAGAGGTTCTTTTGTTGGGCTACTTATCGGCTTGTTAATCACGGCAATTATCTGGTCAATCTTTGAAAGAAAACTACCTTTGTTTAGATGGATAGGAATCGTTTCTATCATTGCTGTTGTCGCTGTTGTAGGATTTTTGGGTGTTAATAAAGATTCTCCGTTTGTAAAAAATAATCAACTTCCAAATAGATTTGCTCAACTTATTACATGGGATATAGGCAAGGTCCTAGCTGATCAAGGTCACTCAAGAACTATGCTATGGAAAATGTCATATCAAGGGGTTAAAGAAAGACCTTTGCTTGGTTGGGGACAAGATAATTTTTCTTATGTTTTTGCTAAATATTACGATCCAGCAATGTATGCCCAAGAACAATGGTTTGATAGAACTCACAACGTGTTCTTTGACTGGCTAATTGCTGCGGGTTTCTTAGGTTTATTGGCTTATTTGATACTATTCTTTTCTGCAATATATACATTGTGGAAAAAAGAAAATGATAATTGGAGTGTTACAGAAAGAGCTGTGATTACAGGAATGCTCGTTGCGTATTTCGTTCATAATATATTTGTGTTTGATAACCTAGCAAGTTACATTTTCTTCTTTACAATTCTTGCTTTTATAAACACACGTGGACTTGGAGGAAGGGAATTGAATCGTAAACCATTAATAAATGGTGATTATGCATGGGCAGTTGATGTGGTTGTTGTTGTTGTTTTTGCTTATATTATGTGGGCTACTGTTATATCTCCATATAATTCAAGTGGAAAGTTGATACAAGCAATGCAGGAAAAACAGCAGTCAATTATTAACGGCAAAGCTGAAATTGTTGCGGCTGATCCAAAAACAAGATTTAATCGTATTAAAAGTGTTTTAGATGCTAATGATTTAACAAGGTCAGAATCTCGAGAGAGATTGGTGGATATTTCTGTATCTTTAATCATGCAAACAGCCAAGAGTGACCCTGCTTTTGCTAAAGGAGTCTATGATTATACTGTAGATCAATATGCTAAAGAATTTCAAAGTTCCAAAACGGATCCTAGACCTTATTACTTCTATTCTATTTTTCAACAGAAACTTGGTATGAACGAGGGGGCATTGGTTACAATTAAACAGGCAGTTCAGCTGTCTCCAACTAAGCAATCATTCCTTTTTTCAGAGGGTCAAATATTATTAACACTTAATAAAAGAGATGAAAGTGTTGCAATATTTAAACAAGCCTATGAATTGGATAAAACAAACACAGAGGCACTTAAGTATTATGTATATAGCATGATTGAGGATGGTAAAATAAATGACGTAGATAAGGTGTTGACTGATCATGCGCAAATTAATCCTGGTTTTGATAAAAACACAGTTTGGTCAGATGCATCAGTCGTACAATCTATGATCGATGTAAAGGCATTTGATAAAGCAATAGCCATTGCAAAACAAAGAGTCCTAGATAATCCAAAAGATATTCAAGCAAAAGTTTCTTTGTCAGCTATATATCTAAAGTCCGGAGATAGGTGGTCGTCAATCGAAGAATTAAAAAAGATTAAGGTTATAGAGCCTGGTTATACAGCTGAAGTCGATAAATATATTAAAGAGATACAAGATGGTAAGGATCCAACAGCACAACCGGCTCAAACTAGTGCATCTGCTAACTAAACGTTTTGCGGTATATTATGAGAGTTTTTTTTGGCAATAATAGTTTTAGAGAAAAAGTCCATACGTGGATGTCTAAAACTAAAATCGGAATGGTTTTTGAGTTTATTATTATTACCTCATCTACTGTTGGGCTTATTTTTCTCGCTGTTTTAATTGGAATGCGTTTTGGTATATTTAATGTAAAGGGGTCAATAGACAATCGTAATAAATTCTTTGTCGAAGGGGAAGGATCACCCTTGATTGAAAAAATGCAAACAGAGTTTAGAAGAAACATGACTTCAGCTAGAGAAGCGGTGTTCCCAGGCACCAGTTTTGCTTGGATCAATACAGCTGAATGGAAAACTCTGAGCAGTGCTTTGACTAAAGATAGGGAAGTGATTAAAAAAGCCGCTGATGACGCCGCTATCAGTCCGAGAATTCTAGTTGCGGTTATTATTGCGGAACAACTTAGATTTTTCACTTCTGATAGAGAAAGCTATAAAAAAGTTTTTGAGCCGTTAAAAATGTTAGGAACTCTTTCTCAATTTTCTTTAGGCGTTAGTGGTATCAAGCCTGATACAGCCAAGGCTATAGAGAATAATCTAAAGAATCAAAACTCACAGTTCTATATTTCTAAGGATTACGAACATATTTTAGATTATAAAGATAGCAATAATTCCGCCGATATGAACACAAATGCAAACACAAATGTAAATGCAAATACAAGCATGGGCATTGATGCCAGCTCTTCAGGTGGTATCTACAACAGATTAACTGATGAGCACAATCATTATTATTCTTACCTCTACACCGCGCTATTTATAAAAGAGGTTGAGTCACAGTGGAAAAAAGCTGGTTACGATATTTCTAATAGACCTGAAATATTAGCGACAATTTTTAATCTAGGTTTTGATAAATCTATCCCAAAAAAAGATCCGGAGGTTGCTGGTTCTGTTATAAATATTGCAGGAGAAAATATTTCTTTTGGTAGATTGTCTTATGAATTTTATTATTCAGGTGAACTTTTGGATATTTTTGGATTTTAATTTTATTTTTTTAATAAAGTCTAAAAAATGTTTTCAAAAAATAATGTTACAAAATAAAGTTTAAAAAAATATTTTTTTAAAATAAAAAAGTTATCCACAACATTCTTGCAAAATAATTTGTTATTAATTAAAAAGTGTTAGATAATTAAATTACTACATGTGCATCGTCGGCGCGTGTAACATTAAAAAAATAATTTAAATTAAATTTATGGCAGCAAAGAAAAAGAAGGCAGCTCCAAAGAAAAAAGTTGCAAAGAAAGTTGCAAAGAAGGCAGCTCCAAAGAAGAAGGCAAAGAAAGGAAAGAAATAATTTGACGATTATTTCCCACTTTAATAAGAATCTCGCCAAGGCGGGATTTTTATTTTGCAAAATTTATTCGCATTGTGTTTATTGTACGATTGAGTTTATGTGGTTGTATTATCACGGAATGAATTCTTTAACCGGGCGCACGAAACAGGGTACACTTTGAGAGACTTATGAGTTGCAACGAATAGATGATTCCGTCTACAGGAATCATTTAGCAGAAAACTGGCGTGCTCGCAAAAGGCGTAGTATTTCGTTCGCCCTTTATAGAGTCATCTTTTTGTGC
Organism: uncultured bacterium; assembly: GCA_903821355.1. Lineage (GTDB taxonomy): Bacteria > Patescibacteriota > Minisyncoccia > Phycocordibacterales > CAIZLB01 > CAIJKW01. The sequence goes on from CAIJKW010000036.1 coordinate 17,288, forward strand.
TAATATACCTACCTATGAGTATTATATCTGACCTGTTCTCAGTCTCTAAGAAGCAAGTAGCAAAATACAGAAAAGTCGTTGAAAAAATCAATGAATTAGAGCCGTCTATACAAGCTCTTTCTGATAATGAGCTAAAGACAAAAACCCTAGAGTTTAAAGGGCGTCTTGAAAGTGGCTCTACTTTGCAGGACATTTTACCAGAGGCTTTTGCTGTTGTTAGAGAGGCTTCAAGAAGAACATTGGGACAGCGCCATTATGATGTTCAGCTAATTGGAGGAATGATTCTTCACGATGGAAACATTGCTGAGATGAAAACTGGAGAAGGAAAAACTTTGATGGCAACTCTTGCTGTTTATTTAAATGCAATTTCTGGGAAGGGGGTTCACATTGTTACTGTTAACGATTATCTAGCAAGAAGAGATGCAACATGGATGGGTCAAATTTATTATGCCCTTGGACTTTCAACAGGTGTTGTCAATGAAGGAGAATCATATATTTATGACCCTTCTGTTATTTTGGAGACTAAAGGCGAAGGAGAAGAAGAAGCGTTGGAGAAAAAAGAGGATGAAGTTGGTGCATTTAAAATCGTTTATGAACTTCTAAGACCCTCAGATAAAATATCTGCATATGCCGCTGATATAACTTATGGAACAAATAATCAATTTGGTTTTGATTACTTGCGCGACAACCTAGAACAAAGAGCCGAGGATTTGAGACAAAGAGAGTTTAATTATGCAATCGTCGATGAAGTTGACTCAATTTTGATTGATGAATCTAGAACACCTTTAATTATTGCAGCGCCCACCGCTGAGTCTGGAAATTTATATGTGACTTTTGCTGAATTATCAAAACATTTAGAAAAAGATACACATTATACAGTTGATGAAAAATTCAAAACAATATCTGTAACTGATGCAGGAATTGATGCTGCTGAAAAAAGTCTTGGTGTAACAAATATATATAGTGAGGGTGGCGTTAAGTATGTTCATCATATGGAAACTGCTATTAGGGCAAAGGCCTTATTTCATAAGGACGTGGATTATATCGTAAAAGACAATGAAGTTATGATAGTTGATCCTTCAACAGGTAGACTTCAACCAGGAAGAAGATGGTCAGAAGGTTTGCATCAAGCTATTGAAGCAAAAGAAGGGGTGGAAATTAAAAAGGAATCAAGAACTTTTGCATCGATCACATTTCAAAACTATTTTAGAATGTATCCAAAGCTTGCTGGTATGACAGGAACAGGTCTTACTAGTCAGGAAGAGTTCTTAAAGGTTTATGGATTAGATGTTATTGAAGTGCCAACCCATCGTCCAACAACTCGTATAGATAAAACAGATCTTATTTTTAGAACAGAAGCCGCAAAGTTTAGAGCCATCTCTAAAAAGATTAAAGAATTAAACCAGAAGGGCCAGCCGGTTCTTGTCGGTACTGTTTCAATTGAAAAAAACCAATTACTTTCAGATTTCTTGAAAAAAGAGGGTGTCGCTCATACACTACTAAATGCAAAACCAGAGTTTGCCGAGAAGGAAGGAGAGACAGTGGCACAAGCGGGCAAGAAGGGTGCTGTGACAATTGCTACCAACATGGCTGGACGTGGGGTTGATATTAAGCTTGGAGGCGCCCCAGGGTCTAAGGATTTATATGAAGAAGTTAAATCTATTGGTGGACTATATATAATAGGAACAGAAAGACATGAGGCTAGAAGAATAGATAATCAGCTACGAGGAAGAGCGGGAAGACAAGGTGATCCAGGAGAGACTCAATTTTATGTTTCCTTTGAGGATGATTTGATGAGAATTTTTGCGAATGATTTTCTAAAGAGCGCGTTGGATAGACTTGGTGTTGAAGAAGATCAACCAATTGAAACAAGAATTGTCTCAAAGCAACTAGAGATGGCACAAAGGAAGATCGAGGGAATTCATTTCGATTCTAGAAAACACACTCTTCAATATGACGATGTCTTAAATCAACAACGTACAAAAGTTTACGCTAGAAGAAAAAGAATTGTTCTTGCTAAGCCTGATGAGGTGGAGGCAGAGCTCGCAATGTTTTTAGTGACAGCAACAGAAGAGGAGAAGTTGGCAATTGAAAATAGACGTGCTCAATTTAGAAGTCAAGCTCTGTCTAATGGCTTTGCGGAAGATGACGCAGAAAAACCATTTCTATTTACTGCAAGAAATATAATGCTACAGACCATAGATTTATTCTGGGTTGATCACCTTGAGATGATGGAGTACTTACGTTCAAGCGTTTCTCTTCGTGCTTATGGACAAAGGGATCCGTTGGTTGAATATAAAACTGAAGGTTTGAGAATGTATAAAGATATGGAAAATGCAGTTTCAAATGAGATCACCAGATTATTGCAACTAGTGAGTGGAGAAATCACTGTAACAAATAATCCGTCTCAGACGGTTAGCTTAAGAGCTGACGATACATTAGGTGAATCATCAGCGGGTGTCTCATCTGGTAAGGGTGTATATTCTGGAGATCTTTCTAATGCAGCAAATTTTGTTAAATCTAATGGTGATCATAAAGACAAGGTTGGAAGAAACGATCTCTGCCCTTGTGGATCTGGAAAAAAATATAAAAAGTGTCACGGTCAATAATCTTCTTAGTATAAGCGCTAAATAATCAGCATACTACTTGTTGATGTGTATTTTAGTACAACAATTTTATAAACAGTGCTATAATTAAACCATTATGACATTAGAATTTGATGAAGAAGCAGGTGGTAACGGTAGTCACAATCGTCTATTGTATGCCAAATTTCAAAAAAGTTCACAGGCTCCTTTCATGGTAACTTTTTTAATCAATAGGCATATCGTAAAAAATGAAGATAGTGCAAGAAGATTGTTGTTAATTATTACAATAATCATATTTGTAATAAGTATTTATCTTATCCTTAAAGGGACTAGCGGGCCTGTATTTATCGATACTCTTAAAAAATAAATATAAAAAGTAAATAAAATGAAATTTATCAAAAACAATAAAAAAGCTTTCACTTTGATAGAGTTGCTTGTTGTGGTGGCTATAATATCTCTTCTTTCTGCGATTGTCCTAAATAGTTTGGCTAGCGCAAGAATGAAAGCCAATGATACAAAGATTGCACAAGATCTAAGACAATTTAGAATTGCTGCTGAGCTTTATTACAATGACAATCATGAATATCCACCAACGGCCATGAATAGTCAAGATTCAAAATTGGCTGTGGCTCAAGAATCAAATTCTACTTGGTCAAAGAAACTATCCTTCTTTATCAAAACAGCTGAGGCTGCATCTGGCCACCCTCTAACGCCGCTATGTAGTAATTTTGATACTGTCGCAGGAAAATTAGTTACAAAGAGGTATCTATCAACGATACCCGTCCATCCATATGATAATGATGCCAATCATGTTTGTTATAAAGCTGTAAATGCCACAACCACTTTTTCTGCTTATGCATCACTGACCACACAAGTTAGTGTTGGTAGTGGTAGTTCCGCTGGTACAATAAACAAAAGGACAGGATTTATATTAGGGGATACCAGTTCTGTTGGTGTTAGTAATTTAGTTGCAGCTACAGAGTCTTATTATTCAACTAACGACCCATCTGAAACTGCTTATCCAGTCGGATTAGACGGAAGCGCTGCATCTGATCTTGCTTCTTCTCTTGATGCAATATCTGGTATTACAAACGGATCGTCTGTAGGTGATTCAAATGGTTATATTGAGTCATCGACAACTGGTGTGTATGTGCTAAATGTCATAACTACCGGTCCTGGTAGCGTTAGTGTGAGTCCTTTAAAATCTAAATATGATTCTGGAGAAACTGTCACGCTTACCGCAAATCCAAATAACAACTCAATACTCTTTGGTTCTTGGAATGGATGTACAACCTTCAATGGTAATGTTTGTAATATTGTAATTGGGGAGTCAGACGCGACGGTGAATGCCAGCTTTGCTCAAGGATATCTTCTTACTGCTACAGTAGCCGGCGGCCTTGCTACTGGTTTTACTTTTACTCCATCTGGACCTTATTATTTACCAGGGCAATATGTGACCGTAAAAGTCATACCAAGGACAGGGTACAGGCCTGTTAGAGGATATATAAATGGAATTCAGGATGCTACATGTTTTAATTCATCAGCTTATTGCTATGTAACTATGGGTACTTCTAGTAAAGAAGTATCGGCATTCTTGGGTCTGTCATTGTAATTTTGGAAAACTCGGAATAAAATTAAATAAAAACAAGTCTTACGAACAGAACACAAGCAAGACTTTAAGCTTATTTTGCTGTATAATGGCAGTGTTATGAATAATAAATCACAAATATTCTTTGGAGTGTCGTTGGCGATCATGTCTATTTTATCAGTTTTGGTTCTATCACCGTTTTTGACAACGCTAGCTTTGGCCGTCATTTTTTCTGTCTTACTTAACCCGATTTTTAAAAAAGTAACAAAGTTCTTCTTTAAAAGTAAATCGATTGGAGCGTTAATGACTATCTTGTTAACCTTAATAGTGATCTTTGTTCCACTTACGTTTCTATCGTTTCAAATATTTGCAGAAGCTCAAAGTGCTTATAATTCACTTGGAATAGTGGATAATTCTAGTATCTTGAGAATAAATCAATCAATCGACAAAAGTCTTAAAACCATAATACCTAATATAGACGTTCATATAGAGCAATATTTTGGCAATTTATATTCATGGTTAATATCAAACTTAGGAACTCTTTTTTCAGGAACATTTAATGTTCTTATCAAAGCTTTGATTATAGCAATTTCACTATTCTTCCTCCTAAAAGACGGTGAAAGTATTCACAAGAGCGTTAAAGATATTATTCCGATTTCTGAAGAGTCGTATGATTATTTAGTAAAATCTGTAAAAACGACTATCAATTCCGTCGTCTTTGGTTCTATTTTGGTGGCTATAATTCAAGGTGTTATCTCTGGTATTGGCTTTGCTATTTTTGGAATTCCAAATGCAACATTATGGGGAACGGTCGCAACAGCCGCTGCTTTTGTCCCCGGTTTTGGTGTTGGAGCGCTGTTTGTACCCATGATGATATACGCATATTTGTACGGTTCACTCTTTCAGGTTTTCGGATTATTATTATGGGCGATGATCTTTATCAATGCTATAGAAAGTATATTAAGACCGATGATTATACACAGAACTGTAGATATTCACCCGCTGTTTATTTTATTCTCTATATTGGGGGGAATCAGCCTCTTGGGTGCTGTTGGAGCAATACTAGGTCCAGTTATTTTAAGCTTGCTGTTTGCTATGGTGAGAGTTTATAAGATGAAAGAGATTTCAATTTACAAAAAATAAAAAATGAAGAAAGCACTAAATAAAATAAAAAAAACACTAATACACAAAACAAAAAAGATAATCAATCTTGAAACAGGTAAAGCTGGGGGAAGAGATGCTAATCATGTTTTGATTGTAACCCACGGTTCAAATTTTCATCCTGACGATGTTTTTGCAACGGCCGCCGCTCTGCTTTACTACGGAGTGGACAAGACGGGTTTGGGTAAGTTTCTTCATGGATTTTCAGAGATTCAAGAAAAGCACAGCGGAGAGTTTGTTAGGGTTGTTAGAACTTTAGATAAAAAGGTGATGGATAAGGCAACAATCTTAATGGATATTGGTCGTGAATATGATGAAAAGCGAAATAGATTTGATCACCATCAAGAAGGTGGCGCCGGTAAAAGAGAAGATGGAATTCCTTACGCCTCATTTGGTTTGGTTTGGAAAAAGTTTGGTAAAAAGATTGTTGGTAATGCGGAGGTAGCTGAATATGTAGATAAAAAGTTGGTTAAACATATTGATGCAGAAGATAACGGTATTAAAATCGCAAAAAGTCTATTTTTAGATGGAACACAGCCGTTGCTTTTTGAAGAATTGATAAATCTGGATTGCGATCTTGTTTATGGACTCGGATTAGAACCACAAGAAATGAATAGAGTTTTCGATAAGACCTTTTTCAAACTTATACCAATCGCACAGAAGATGATAATCTTAACCGCACTCAAAGGAATTGCGCTGGCCGAGGCTGATAAAAAGTTAGAGCATCTATATAACAAAATGGTAGATAAGAGGGTGATTATTATGGATAAAAAATTACCATTTAGACTTACTCAATATAAGGACATTTTATTTTCAGTATACCCATCACTAAGAAGCGGATGGTGTGCTCAAGTGGTTCAAATATCTGAGGAATCATACGAGTCAAGAACTTATTTTCCAAAGAGTTGGGCTGGTAAGTCGCCAGAAGAGTTGCAGGAAATAACGGGCGTTCCAGATGCGCAATTCTGTCACGCCGGTAGATGGTTGGTGTCTGCATCGACAAAAGATGGCGTCTTAAAACTAGTAGAATTTGCCCTAAAGGAAATTGAAGCAGGAAGGGAGAAAGTTAGGATGACATTGGATTAATAAGCCCTAATAAGGTAAGGTATAGGTAAGAATCGCTCAAATTACAAAATAAAAACAAATATATGGCATTTATAGATGAGATGACAATTAGGATTAAGGCTGGTAATGGTGGAGATGGTGTTGTTAGGTGGTTGCATGAAAAATTCAAGGAATTTGGAGGTCCAGCTGGTGGGAATGGCGGAAGGGGTGGAAGTGTCTACGCAAAAGCCGTGAGAGACACATGGCTGCTTTCTCGTTATCGAACAACAAAAGAATTTGTTGCGCAAAATGGTCAGGCTGGTGGTGGAAGAAGTATGCATGGGGCGAACGGCGAAGATCTATATATTGAAGTGCCCGTAGGAACGATTTTAACTAACCTAGAAACTGGTGAGCAATTTAGATTGGATCAAGAAGGACAAGAAACAATGATTCTAAAAGGAGGAAATGGCGGACTTGGAAATGAAAACTTTAAATCATCAACTAATCAAACTCCAGAAGAACACACATTAGGAAAGCAGGGAGAAGAAGGTAATTTTCACATCGAAGTTGAAATTATTGCAAGTGCTGGACTTATTGGTCTACCAAACGCAGGTAAGTCATCTCTCTTGAATGCGTTAACAAGAGCTGAAGCAAAAGTTGGGGCATATCAATTTACAACACTTGAGCCAAACTTAGGAGATTTATATGGTCATATTCTTGCCGATATTCCAGGTCTTATTGAAGGCGCAGGAGAAGGAAAGGGCCTTGGTCATAAATTCTTAAGACATGTTAAAAGAACAAAGATGCTTTTACATTGTATTTCTATTGAGAATGAAATTGAGTCGTCAGGCGGAAAGGAGGGGGGGATAGAAGAGACTTATAATGTAATAAGAGATGAGCTCGCATCATTTGATGAAGAGTTACCAAAGAAAGAAGAAATTATTATATTTACAAAATCAGATTTATTACCAGCGGGGGACGCAAAAGAAATCGCTGATAAGTTTATAAAAAGTAAATTTGGCGCTGAAGCGTCAGACAAGAAATATTTTGTTGTATCCGTGTATGATGTGGATGCAATTAAGCATTTTTCTGATGAATTAATGAAGATTTTGGGGGAATAAGTTGGATATTAAATACTTTATTTTCTCGCACTACGTTGGCGATAAGTCTGTCTATGTACTCTTTCATTGCAATTTTATTACCAAACTTTGGCTTTTCTTTAGAATTTCTTTATAAAAACTGTAGGGGTGATTTGGTAGTATTTTTGAATGTTTAAGAAATTTATAGATTGGATTCATGTAAAAATAAATATTAATGAAAAAGAAAGGTCGTCTCAAATTAAAGAGATGGAGGTGTATTGGTGTGCTTTGGGTGAAAATGTGGGTGATGAAGAAAACGGCAAAGGAAATGATTTTTGTCGTCCTGTTTTAGTATTTAAAAAATTTAATAACAACATTTTCTGGGGAATGCCTATGAGTACAAAAAACAAAGATAATCCTTATTATATAAAAGTAACACTTAAGGATGTGAGACAGTCTGTTATTATTTCTCAACTTAGACTTTTTGACACAAGGAGATTGGATAAAAAGATAGGCTATATATCAAGGGAAGACTTTGTCGCTATAAAAGATTCTGTAATAAACCTTATTATTTAAATATAAAATTTAACATCCGCGCCTTTTACAGCGCGGACGATCGGAATAATCCATTTGTGGCTATAGTTTATCAAAAATATTTTAGTTGTCAAATATTCATATTTATATTATCTTTAACTACATATGATACAAATAGACCCTATAAAAGATCTTGAAACAAATCCTGCCGTGAACACTCAAAATAACGCGGTTTCGCCTGAAAACACCTATATTTCGCCAAAAACGGGCAAGACCTATTATCCGGTAGTAGGGCTTGAAATTCATGCTGAACTAAAGACAAAATCTAAAATGTTCTGCTCATGTAAGAACAATCCTGATGAGGAAAAACCAAACACTAATATTTGTGCAATTTGTATGGGCCACCCCGGAACACTTCCTGTCATAAACAAGGAAGCGGTTAAGCATGTTATAAAAGTTGGAACTGCAATTGGGGCTAAAATTGCGGACTATACAGAATGGGATCGTAAAAACTATTTCTATCCTGACATTCCAAAGGGTTATCAGATTTCTCAGTATGCATTTCCTTTGATAACTGGTGGAACTATTAATGTCGATTTAGGAGGTGGAGCAGAACTTATTCCCGTTGAAATTACCAGAATTCACCTTGAAGAAGATACGGCGAGTTCAAGTCATACAAAGGGAGATTTTAGTCTTGTCGATTTTAACAGAGCCGGCGTTCCACTGATGGAACTTGTTACTGAGCCTGTAATTCACAGCGCAAGGGTCGCTGGTGCATTCGCAAAAGAACTACAGCTTCTTATCAGATATCTTGGAGCAGGGGATGCAAACATGGAAAAGGGTGAAATGCGAGTTGAAGCAAATATTTCTGTTTCAACTGAGCGCGGCGTTTTTGGAACAAAATGTGAGGTTAAAAATTTAAACTCGTTTAGATCTGTTGAAAAATCAATCGAGTATGAAATAAAAAGACATGTTGAGGTGATAGAGGAGGGAGGTAAAATTGTTCAAGAGACGAGAGGTTTTGATGAGACCAAAGGGACAACTTTTTCACAACGCTCAAAGGAAGATTCTCATGACTATAGATATTTTCCAGACCCAGATCTTCCAAAGATTTTTATATCGGAAATTCTTGAACTTGCGCCAGATAGGATAAAATTGGAAATTCCTGAACTTCCATGGGAGAAGCGCGCTAGATACAAGAAGGAATATGGAATGAAAGATGAGGATGCCGAGATGTTTGTACAAAATGATACTTTCAGAAATTTCTTTGATTCATATGTTACTGCAGAAAATGCAAATCACACTCCGCTAAAAATAAAAACTGGAATTAACTATATAACTTCAGATATCGCAGGGCTTGTGAAGAAGTCTTCAAAAACAGACATTTTAATTTCTGTACCTAATTTTATTGAGCTTATAGAAATGATTGATAAGGGCGAATTATCTTCTCGTGCGGCAAAAGATATTCTACTTAAATATTGGGGTGAGCAATCTGCGGGTGGGGTGTTTGTTGATAATAAGGAACTAGAGCTTCGCACACCTAAACAAATTGCGGAACAAGAAGGTTTGATTCAAAAGAATGACCCAGAAGCATTGAAGAAAATGATACAAGAAATTATAGATTCAAATGCAGGTGTTGTTGCTGAATATAAAGCCGGCAAGGAAGCGTCACTGCAGTTTTTGCTTGGACAGGTTATGAAGGTAAGTAAGGGAGCGGTGAATCCTGCTGTGGCTAAAGAAACCTTGATGGAGATGTTGAAATAAGATTTTTCGCCATTATACTATCCTCCAATATTTGCTATAATAATAGCAAGTTACTAATAATTATATAAAAATGCCCAGACAGGCCTTGCACGGGTCAGAACGGGATTCACAAACATGTCACAAACAAGAATTGCCATTAATGGCGCAGGCAGAATAGGAAGGGCTTTTTTGAAGCTCGCAATTATTAATCCAGACTTTAAGATTGTTGCAATAAATGATTTGGCAGATATTGAGAATATCGCATATCTTTTAAAATATGATTCCGCATATGGAAAAAGCGGTTTAGATATTAAAGCAAATAAAGATGCTGCGGTTTTGACCATTAATGGGCAAGAGGTTAAGTATCTTTCTGAGAAAGACCCAGCAATGCTCCCTTGGAAAGATTTGGCCGTGGATATTGTTCTTGAATCAACAGGGCTTTTTGTCTCTCGAGTAAAAGCAGAAGCTCATATTACAGCCGGTGCAAAGCGTGTGGTTGTTTCTGCTCCAACAAAAGATGAAGCCGGAGCTCCACAGGCGGCAACAGTTCTTATGGGAATCAATGAGGCTGATATTGCAACTTGTCCTGTGACTTCAAATGCATCCTGTACAACAAATGCAGCAAGTCCACTTATTTCCATTTTAAATGAGTCAATTGGAATTGAATCTGCAATTCTAAACACGGTGCATGGTTACACTGCAAGTCAAGCTTTGGTTGATGCACCAAACAAAAAAGACTGGAGAGAGGGAAGGGCGGCTGCGATGAACATCGTACCATCTTCAACTGGTGCCGCAATTGCTGTGACAAAAGTTATAACAGATTTGGCAGGCAAGTTTGACGGAGTTTCTATGAGAGTGCCGGTTATTACAGGATCAATTGTTGATGTGACCTTTATTGCAAAGCGCGCCACAACAAAAGACGAGGTTAATGACTTGTTAAGGAAGGCGGCTAAAGATTCAAGGTGGGAGGGGATATTTGAGGCGTCTGACGAAGAGTATGTTTCAAGAGATATAATTGGTAATCCGCATGCTTCTATCGCAGATTTGAAGTTTACAAGGGTTGTAAATGGTAATTTGGTAAAGGTCTTGGCTTGGTATGATAATGAAATGGGGTACACATATGCGCTTTTGAAGCATGTCATCAAAGCAAGCAACAATCTTTAGTCTTAGGACAGTTTTGTCACGCTAAAGAAGGTGATTCTTCAAAATCATCCAAACGACGATTTTGAAGAATCGCCTACTGGGTGATATAATGGATTTATAAGAAAATAAACACAAAAAAATGAACAAAATTACGATTTTTAAGATAGGTTTGGCTGGTGGAATTTATAATATTTTGTCGATTTTATTCGTGAGTATTATCGCTCAAGCGCACAATCGTACTTTTAGTAGAGTGGTAATGGTTACGATGCAAAAATATGGTCCTTTCGGTTTTAACCAAACATTTAGTGGAATTTTGTCTGGATGTTTGTGGGCTTTTATTATAGGTTTTGTCGAGTTTGGTGGAATCGCTCTTATATTTAATATACTTTCAACGAGAAATTTTGTAACAAACGCATTTTCACGTTGGTTTAGAAGTAGTAGAAAATAAGAATTTCAACTCACTCGGCACTTTTTGATGGTTGGTTTTTATAAAAAATAAAAAACACAATATGAAAATATTTATAGCGTCCGATCATGCTGGTTTTGAATTAAAAAAAGCAATCATTGAAGATATTACTTTTTCTGGTTCTACTGTAGTAGATTGCGGAGCTTACGAGCTAGACGTCGACGATGATTATCCATTGATAATTCAGAAAGTGGCGCAGGCTGTTTCTGAAGCTGAAGGGGCAAGAATTGCTGGTGGTTTAGATTACACCGATGGGGATGTCAGAGGAATTGTTATCGGAGGCTCCGGACAGGGTGAGGTTATTGTTGCTAATAAATTTCCACATATAAGAGCCAGTCTTTATTATGGTGGTACGCAAGAAATTATTTCTCTTTCTCGAGAGCACAATGATGCGAACATATTGTCTCTTGGCGCAAGGTTTATTTCTGAAAGTGAAGCCATAATGGCTGTTAGACTTTGGCTAGGAACTCAATTTAGCCAAGAGGAAAGACATGTAAGAAGGATGGAACAAATAGAGGAAATAGAAACTCGTGCTAAAGACTCAATATATTAGAAATTATAATAAAAAAAATAAAATAAGAATTAATGCCTAAATCAAATCCAAGATCAAGTTCAATCTCAAAAACAGAAATTATTCCAGCTATCATGGCTTCTTCTTATGATGATTTGACTATAAAAGTTCAGGCTGTCGTTGGTATCGCCAAGATTGTACAAATAGATGTTATGGATGGTAAATTTGTTCCTAGTAAATCCTGGCCTTATGTAAAATCGGAAGATAAGGATTTTATTAAAATAATAAAGCAAGAGGAAGGGCTCCCTGAGTGGCAAGATGTTGATTTTGAAATAGACTTAATGATTAGAGATGTTGAAAACGAGGCTTCAAAATGGATTGCTGCTGGAGCTTCAAGATTGGTTGTTCATTATAAAAGTGAGCCAGAAGAAGTTATTAAGAGGACTCTAAAAGATTCTAAAGAAAAAGGTGTTGAGGTAATTTTGGATTTTGAGTTAGATATGAGTTTAGACGATATCAAAAAGATATTATCAAATTTTATAAAAGAGGGGATAGAATTAGATGGGGTACAGCTTATGGGTATAGATAAGATTGGATTTCAGGGCGAAGAATTTGATAATAAGGTAATTGGATATATTAAAGAAATACACAAAGATTTTCCTGAGTTATGCATTTCTGTCGATGGTGGAGTCAAGCCGGAGTTTGCTTCATCTATAACCACAGCTGGTGCAGAAAGATTGGTGGTTGGATCTGCAATATACGATACGGATTCGCCAAGAGATGCTTACGAGGATTTCAAGATTGCTTTGAA